>NZ_JARVSI010000044.1:0-21772 GCF_030209255.1 Pseudomonas sp. CFBP2511
GCGTCGTCATGCCGTTCCGGACGCTCCGCGTCCTCTTCGCGACGCAGAGCGTCTAGAGCTGCATTCCCACGCGGGGCCGTAGGAACGATAATCCTGACTATCGTGCTGCGCTTCATAAGCAAGGCGTTTCGCCTGCAGAATAAAAAAAGGGAAGCCACGAGTGCTTCCCTGAGGTAAACGGTTGAATGATGTGAGGCGTCTGATCAGCCTTCGATCTCGACCAGTATCTCGCCCGGGTTGACGCGGTCGCCCTTGGCAACGTGGATCGCCACGACCTTGCCGGCAATGGATGCCTGAACTTCGGTTTCCATCTTCATCGCTTCAGTAATCAGCACGGCCTGACCGGCCTTCACCACATCGCCTTCCTTGACCAGCACATCGACGATGTTGCCCGGCATGGTGGTACTGACGTGGCCCGGCGCGCTGGCCTGCTGGCGTTTGCTCGCGCCGCCGCCGACAAATTCGTTGAGCGGCTCGAACACCACTTCTTCCGGCATGCCGTCGATGGTCAGGTAGAAGTGGCGCTTGCCCTCGGCCTTGACGCCCACGCCGGTGATGTCCACCCGGTAGGTCTCGCCATGCACATCGATCACGAACTCGGTCGGCACACCCTCGCCGCCTGCTTTGGCCACGCTTCCGGCTTCGGGGATCGGCAGCAACACTTCCGGCGTCAGGGTCCCGGCGGCGCGCTCTTCAAGAAACTTGCGGCCAATGTCCGGAAACATGGCAAAGGTCAGCACGTCCTCTTCGGATTTGGCCAGTGCGCCAATGTCAGCACGCAGCTTGGTCATCTCCGGCTTGAGCAGGTCGGCCGGACGAACATCGATCAGGTCCTCGCTGCCAATCGCCTGCCGACGCAGCTTTTCATCCACTTGCCCCGGCGCTTTGCCGTACCCGCCTTGCAGGTAAAGCTTCACCTCATTGGTGATGGTCTTGTAACGCTCGCCAGCCAGCACGTTGAAAAACGCCTGGGTGCCGACAATCTGTGAAGTCGGTGTGACCAGCGGTGGATAACCCAGGTCTTTGCGCACGCGCGGGATTTCCGCCAGTACTTCGCTCATGCGATTGAGCGCGCCCTGCTCCTTGAGCTGGTTGGCGAGGTTGGAAATCATCCCGCCAGGCACCTGATTGACCTGCACGCGGGTATCGACTGCCGTGAATTCGCTCTCGAACTGGTAGTATTTCTTACGCACTGCGTAGAAATACAAACCGATTTCCTGCAACAGCTCCAGATCCAGCCCGGTGTCGAACTCGCTGCCCTTGAGCGCCGCAACCATCGACTCGGTGCCTGGATGGCTGGTGCCCCAAGCGAAGCTGGAGATGGCGGTGTCGATATGGTCCGCGCCGCTTTCGATGGCCTTGAGCTGACACATCGCAGCCAGACCCGCCGTGTCATGGGAGTGAATGAACACCGGCAACGACTGCTCGGCTTTCAGCGCCCTGACCAGCTCGCCGGTGGCATACGGCGTCAACAGACCGGCCATGTCCTTGATCGCCACCGAGTCGCAGCCCATCGCCTCCATTTGCCGGGCCTGCGCGACGAACGCTTCGATGGTGTGCACCGGGCTGGTGGTGTAGGCGATGGTACCCTGCGCATGCTTGCCTGCCGCCTTCACCGCTTCGATGGCAACGCGCAGGTTACGCACATCGTTCATGGCATCGAAAATGCGGAACACGTCGATGCCATTCACCGCCGCCTTGGCCACGAACGCCTTGACCACGTCATCGCTGTAATGCCGATAGCCCAGCAGGTTCTGACCGCGCAGAAGCATTTGCAGACGGGTATTGGGCAAAGCCGCACGCAACTGACGCAGACGCTCCCAAGGGTCTTCCTTGAGAAAACGCACGCAGGCGTCAAACGTCGCGCCACCCCACATTTCCAGCGACCAATAGCCGACCTTGTCGAGCTTGTCGCAGATTGGCAGCATGTCCTCGGTGCGCATGCGGGTCGCCAGCAGCGATTGGTGAGCGTCGCGCAGGATGGTGTCGGTTACGAATATCTTCTTGGTCATTGGTAGCTCCTTTCAAGCTGCAAGTTTCAAGCTACAAGCCGCAAGTAAAAGCCGAGTCGCTCTTGCTTGAAGCTTGCAGCTGACAACTTGCAGCTGACTCATTCATAAGCCTGCATGTGCGGCAATGGCGGCAGCGATGGCCAGGGCCAGCTCTTCGGGTTTGCGCTTGATCGAGTAATTGGTCAGCTCAGGGTGGCTTTCGACAAAGCTGGTATTGAACTCACCGCTGCGAAACTCCGGGTTGCGCAGAATTTCCTGGTAATAGGCAGCCGTGGTCTTCACCCCTTGCAGGCGCATGTCATCCAGCGCGCGCAGGCCGCGGTCCATCGCCTCTTCCCAGCTCAATGCCCAGACGATCAGCTTCAGACACATCGAGTCGTAGTACGGCGGAATCGTGTAGCCGGTGTAAATCGCCGTGTCGGTGCGCACGCCAGGTCCGCCGGGGGCGTAATACCGGGTGATCTTGCCGAAGCTGGGCAGGAAGTTGTTTTTCGGGTCTTCTGCGTTGATTCGAAACTGCAGGGCAAAACCGCGGTGAATGATGTCTTCCTGCTTGACCGACAACGGCAGGCCGGACGCGATGCTGATCTGCTCGCGAACAATGTCGATGCCGGTGATTTCTTCGGTGATGGTGTGCTCGACCTGTACACGGGTGTTCATCTCCATGAAGTACACCTCGCCCTCGGCGAGCAGAAACTCAACGGTACCCGCGTTCTCGTAACCGACAGCCTTGGCCGCACGCACCGACAGATCGCCGATATAGGCGCGCTGCTCAGGGGTCAGTTGCGGGCTGGGGGCGATCTCGATCAGCTTCTGGTTACGGCGCTGAATGGAACAGTCACGCTCGAACAGGTGCACCACGTTGCCGAAGCTGTCGCCGAGAATCTGCGCTTCGATGTGCTTGGGGTTAACGATGCACTTTTCCAGAAAGACTTCTGCCGAGCCGAAGGCTTTGGTCGCCTCGGAAATCACCCTGGGGAAAGCCTGCTCCAGCTCTTGGCGGCTGTTGCAGCGGCGGATACCGCGCCCACCACCACCGGAAGTGGCTTTGAGCATCACCGGATAACCGATACGCTCGCCTTCGACCAGCGCTTCTTCGATATCTGCCACATTGCCTTCAGTACCCGGCGTTACCGGCACACCGGCTTTGATCATGCTGCGCCGCGCTTCGGTCTTGTCGCCCATACGGCGAATCACTTCTGCCGACGGACCGATGAATTTGATGCCACGTTCAGTGCAGATGTCAGCCAGTTCAGCGTTTTCCGACAAAAAACCATAACCTGGGTGCAATGCATCACACCCGGTCTCCACCGCCAGATTCACCAGCTTGCGCGGGTTCAGGTAACCGGCCAGTGGTTCGGCACCAATGCTATACGCTTCGTCGGCCCGCTTGACGTGCAAAGCATGCCGGTCCGCATCGGAGAAGATCGCTACCGAGCGAATGCCCATTTCGGCACAGGCACGCACGATGCGGACGGCGATTTCTCCGCGGTTGGCGATCAGAATTTTTGTTATCACTGGTGTTTCCTCGACCCTAAGGACAAACCCGGTCAAACCGGTCGATACGTCTGCATGGCGCTTTACAGCCGTTTTTGCAGACAGGCATGTGACTGAATGCCGCAGGGACACCCTAGCCCTGATCAATGATTAACAAAAATGATTAAAAATTGGGTCGTGCATAAGTAAAAGCTTATAGTTGAACGCCCAGCCGCCCCTCTGAAGGCCTTATACATGCGTAAGTCATTGATGCGTATGACATTGCGTCAGCTGCGTATTTTCAACGAAGTGTGCGACCTGCGCTCCTACAGCCGCGCCGCAGAAGAAATGTCCCTTACCCAGCCCGCCGTCAGCCTGCAGGTTCGCCAGCTTGAAGAGCTGATCGGCCAGCCGCTGTTCGAGTACGTCGGCAAGAAGCTCTACATGACAGAAGCCGCAGAAGCGCTGCAACTGGCCAGCCGGGATATCTTCGGGCGCCTTGAAAGCCTGGATATGCAGCTCTCCGATATGCAGGGCTCGCTGCAAGGCCAGCTGAAGCTTGCGGTCGAGTCGAGCTGCAAGTACTTCATTCCTCACCTGTTCGCTGCATTCAAACGCCAGCATCCGGAAGTCAGCCTGAGCCTGATGGTAGTCAACCGTGCGCAGATCATCAGGCGATTGTCGGATAACCGCGACGATCTGGTGGTGATGTCGGCAGTGCCTCTGGACATGGGCCTTGAGTTTCTGCCCTTCCTCAACAACCCGATTGTGGCCGTGGCCCCGCCGGATCATCCGCTGAGCAGCCGTGAAACGTTGAGACTGAAAGACCTGGAGCCGTGGCCGCTGCTGACCCGCGAAACGGGATCGGGTACACGCCGGGCCTGCGAGGAGTATTTCAAGGAGAAACGCGTGCACTTCACCCAGACCCTGGAGGTGTCGTCCAGCGAAGCGCAGCGTGAATGCGTGGTTGCCGGGCTGGGCCTGGCGATGCTGACGCGGCATGCGGTCTGCCAGGAACTCGCCACCGGCACTCTCGTAGAGTTGCCCGTGGCGGAGCTGCCGCTGTACCGAAGCTGGTGCGTGGTTCAGGCCAGGGACAAACGCCTGTCACCCGTGGCACACGCCTTTCTTGCGTTCATCCGCACCGAACGTGCGCAGATCAGCCAGCTTGTCGAGCGCTTCGACGGTCGACCGCAGGCGGTGTAGCGGTCTGCCAGACTGCGTTTTTCACACCGTCCATGTAGTCGCAAAGCTCCTGATTGAGCTGCCGCGCTTCGCTGTAGCTCTCGATTGCCCGACGAAACTCCATGCGACGCTGATCTTCCTGCTGACGGCGGGTTTTCACGGTGCTGTTGGGTAAATCATCGTAATGCCGAGCCATGTCCTGTCTCCCAATACGTTTTGTGGGAGCACCAGAATGGAGCGCGACAGTGACAGTCAGGCGGCACGCAGGTGACAGATCGATGAATTCTGCTCTGTCAGCGGTGATCAGTCTTCGTGGGCCTTGATCGACTTCGGCGACAAACGCAAGCCGCGCAAGCTGCGCTTGACGCTCTTGAGGTGATTGACCAGGCTCGGCCCTCGAGCCATCGCGACGCCCATTGCCAGCACATCGATAACCACCAGATGTGCGATACGCGAGGTCAGCGGTGTATAGATTTCGGTGTCTTCGTGCACATCGATGGCCAGGTTGACCGAAGACAGCTCGGCCAGCGGCGTCTGGCTCGGGCACAGCGTGATCAGCGTAGCGCCGCTTTCGCGGACCAGATTGGCGGTGATCAACAAGTCCTTGGAGCGCCCCGACTGGGAAATGCACACTGCCACATCGGTCGGCTTGAGCGTAACTGCCGACATGGCCTGCATGTGCGGGTCGGAATACGCAGCGGCGGTCAGCAACAGTCGAAAGAACTTGTGTTGCGCATCGGCAGCCACGGCGCCAGATGCACCAAACCCATAAAACTCCACCCGATTGGCCCCGGCCATCGCCGTGACCGCCTGCTGCAAGGCGTGGGGATCAAGGTTCTCGCGCACTTCCATAAGCGTGTGCAGGGTGGTGTCGAAAATCTTCAGGCTGTAATCAGCGACCGAATCATCTTCGTGAATCGCGAACTGCCCAAAACTGGCACCCGCCGCCAGACTTTGCGCCAGCTTGAGCTTGAGGTCCTGAAACCCGGTGCAACCAATGGCGCGACAGAAACGCACGATGGTCGGCTCGCTGATGCCGACGCTGTGCGCCAGATCGGCCATGGAACTGTGCATCACAGCCGCAGGGTCAAGCAGCACATGGTCGGCTACTTTGAGCTCCGATTTGCGCAGCAGGTGACGTGACTGAGCGATGTGTTGCAGCAGATTCAAGGGGCAGACTCAACAAAGGGAAGATGGGCTGGGTTGTAGCTTTCTTGTAGTTATACTACATGACCTGCAAACCGCCCAGTTAAACGACGCTGGAACGTCCTGCGCGGGCCTGAAAAGGAAAATTCAAAAAAATATGTGGGAATAATCCTACATTACGTCGAGCCTCACACCAGACCCGCGCACGCTCATCGGGCAACGATAGACTGACCTTATTCAAGCCAGGCAGCATGGCGACGACCGGTCGTCAGCACCTGCTCATTTTTTATGCCTGACGCAAAGCATGGTTTGCCCGTCATCGCGCGGCACCCTAGAATGCGCTGATGCGCGATGATCTCTCTGTTCTTCTTAATTCCCTCAACGATGCCCAACGTCAGGCCGTAGCCGCCTCATTGGGTCGTCAGTTGGTCCTGGCCGGTGCTGGCTCCGGCAAAACCCGAGTGCTGGTGCATCGCATCGCCTGGCTGATGCAGGTCGAGCAAGCCTCCCCGCATTCGGTCCTGTCGGTGACGTTCACCAACAAGGCAGCTGCCGAGATGCGCCACCGCATCGAGCAGCTCATGGGCATCAGCCCTGCTGGCATGTGGGTAGGCACTTTCCACGGCCTGGCGCACCGCCTGTTGCGGGCGCACTGGCAGGAAGCCGGGCTGGTGCAGACCTTCCAGATTCTCGACAGCGATGACCAGCAACGTCTGGTCAAGCGCGTGATGCGCGAGCTGGGTCTGGACGAGCAACGCTGGCCTGCGCGTCAGGCTCAGTGGTTCATCAATGGTCAGAAAGACGAAGGCCTGCGCCCGAAACATATTCAGGCCAGCGGCGATCTGTTCCTGACCACCATGAAAAGCGTTTATGAAGCCTACGAGGCTGCCTGCCAGCGTGCAGGCGTCATCGACTTCTCTGAGTTGCTGCTGCGCGCGCTGGACCTGTGGCGTGACAACCCTGGCTTGCTGGCGCACTACCAGCGCCGCTTCCGCCACGTACTGGTGGACGAGTTTCAAGACACCAACGCCGTGCAATATGCCTGGCTGCGCCTGCTTGCTCAGGGTGGCGACAGCCTGATGGTGGTCGGCGACGACGATCAGTCCATCTACGGCTGGCGTGGCGCGAAGATCGAGAACATCCATCAGTATTCCGATGACTTCCCGGATACCGAAGTGATCCGCCTGGAGCAGAACTACCGCTCCACGGCGAGCATCCTCAAAGCCGCCAACGGTTTGATCATCAATAACAGCGGGCGTCTGGGCAAAGAGTTGTGGACCGACGTCGGCGATGGCGAGCTGATCAATCTGTATGCCGCCTTCAACGAACACGACGAAGCGCGTTACGTGGTCGAGACCATCGAGAGCGCCCTGAAAACCGGCATCTCACGCAACGACATCGCCATTTTGTACCGTTCCAACGCCCAGTCTAGGGTGCTGGAAGAAGCCCTGCTGCGCGAGCGTATTCCGTACCGCATCTATGGCGGGCAGCGCTTTTTCGAGCGCGCCGAGATCAAGAACGCGATGGCCTATATGCGCCTGCTGGAAGGTCGCGGCAACGATGCCGCGCTGGAGCGGGTGATCAACGTTCCGGCACGCGGCATCGGCGAGAAAACCGTCGAAGCGATTCGCGAGCACGCGCGGCATGCCGACGTGTCGATGTGGGAAGCCATGCGCCTGCTGGTCGCCAACAAGGGCCTGACTGGCCGCGCTGCCGGCGCGCTGGGCGGGTTTATCGAGCTGATCGAGAACCTGTCGGCCAAGGTCATGGAAATGCCGCTGCACCTGATGACTCAGACAGTCATCGAGCAGTCCGGGCTGATTACCTATCACGAACAGGAAAAAGGCGAGAAAGGCCAGGCCCGGGTAGAAAACCTTGAGGAACTGGTCAGCGCCGCTCGGGCTTTCGAAAATCACGAGAGCGACGAAGAATTGACCCCGCTGGCCGCCTTCCTCGGCCATGCTTCGCTGGAAGCTGGCGACACTCAGGCGCAAGAGCATGAAGACAGCATTCAGTTGATGACGCTGCACAGCGCCAAGGGCCTGGAATTCCCGCATGTGTTTCTGGTGGGCATGGAAGAAGGTCTGTTCCCGCACAAGATGAGCCTGGAAGAACCGGGCCGTCTTGAAGAAGAGCGGCGTCTGGCCTATGTCGGCATCACCCGTGCCATGAAACAGCTGGTGATGACCTACGCCGAGACACGCCGCCTGTACGGCAGCGAAACCTACAACAAGGTTTCGCGTTTCGTCCGCGAGATTCCGCCTGCGCTGATTCAGGAAGTCCGTTTGTCCAACAGCGTGAGCCGTCCTTTCGGCGGCACTCCGAAGTTCAACAGCGGCAGCTTGCTCAACGGCACCGGCATTCCGGAAACCGAGTTCGCCATGGGCCAGCGCGTGCAGCATGCGGTGTTCGGCGAAGGCGTGATCCTCAACTTCGAAGGCGCTGGTGCCCAGGCACGCGTGCAGGTCAACTTCGCCGAAGGCAGCAAGTGGCTGATGATGGGCTATGCGAAGCTGGTGGCGTTGTAGGGTAGGCCGGTCAATCATCGTCCATACGCCACTGACTATCGTTTATTCCGGGCGTTCCAAGACCTGTGTATAACCTCGTTGCGTGGGGTTAATCACAAGTCCTACGAAGCGCGCTGAAAAGTCCTACGCTATTTGTGTAAAAGTCCGAAACACTAACGCGCTGGTCATGCCGGCATCTGCTGTGCAACATGGCGCGCGTGCAATCACAAAACGGGAATACCCTTATGCAACGTTTTCTAAGCATCGCGATGGCGCTGTGCATCGGGCTCACCATGAGCCTGGATGTGAACGCCGCGCGCTTCGGTGGCGGCAAGAGCATGGGCTCGGCACCTACGCATCAGGCTCGCCAGACCGCACCGGCTACTCCGGCAGCTGCGCCTAACGCGGCTGGCCGCCCTGCTGCTGCGCCAAGCGGTGCCTCCCGCTGGCTGGGCCCATTGGCCGGTATCGCTGCCGGTGGCCTGCTCGCGTCGATGTTCATGGGTGACGGCTTCAACGGCCTGCAACTGTTCGACATCCTGATCATGGGCCTCATCGCCTTCCTGATCTTCCGCTTCATCGCTCGCCGTCGTCAGCAGCAACAGCCGAAAATGGCCGCTGCCGGTGCGCCGTACCAGCGTGAAACCAGCCAGCCGGCACAGAACCCGATCTTCGGCAGCTCGTCGCCTGCGTCCGCCGCACCCGTCATCAACGCACCGGCCTGGTTCAACGAAGAGCGCTTTCTGGACGCCGCCCGTGGTCACTTCCAGTCGCTGCAGCAGCACTGGGACGCCAACGAGATGGACAAGATCGCCGAGTTCGTCACCCCGCAAATGCTGCAGTTCCTGAAAAAGGAACGTGCAGACCTGGGCGATGGCTTCCAGTCGACCTTCATCGATAACCTGCACGTGCAGCTGGACGGTCTGGATGATCGTGCCGACAAGACCATCGCTACCCTGACCTTCTCCGGCGTGTCCAAGACCTCGCGCTTTGACCAGGGCGAAGTGTTCAGCGAAAGCTGGAACATGGAGCGCCCGCAAGGTGAAAACCAGCCTTGGCTGGTCGCAGGAATTCGCCAGAACGGTTGAACCAGATTCCGTTCTCGCGTTCAGAACCCCGGACATGTCCGGGGTTTTTGTTTATCCGTTCGGATAGTTATTTTGAGAAAGGCTTTACGCTACTGTATAACCCGCGCCATCAAGTGAGAGGATCCGTGTCGTGGAAGAAGTCATCGAACAATTGCGTGAAGCGAATGAACCGGTCCCGGTTCCGCTTGAGCTGCCCGACGAGGACCAACTGGTCGAGATCGAGGAACAGCTGTTTATCAACATCCCGTTCGTCTTCAAGGAGTTTCTCCTGACGGTCAGCGACGTGGTGTATGGCAGCCTTGAGCCGGTCACTGTGACCGACCCGCAGTCGCACACCTACCTGCCGGAAGTCTGTGCCACCGCCTGGGATCTGGGCGTGCCACGCGAGCTTATCCCGATCTGCCAGGACGGCGAAGACTATTACTGCGTCGAGGAAGACGGCACTGTGTTGCTGTGGTCCGCCGAAGAAGAACTGGTTACCGAAGAAAGCTGGGAGTCGGTCTGGCACTGGGCTCGGGATGTCTGGCTGGAAAGCTGAGGCACCTCTGCTGCACGGGTTGTGAAAAGATCACCGGGCTCAATGCCCGGATGATTCCTGATTATTCCCCAGCGTCTCCAGCAGCGCGATCTGCATCCGCGTATGCACGCGGATCAGCCAGCGCCACAGCAAAGCGGCGACCAGCGCAGCCACCAGAACAACGACCAGCAGCAATTCGTTGGCCGGCAGAATACTGGCCGACAACGCCGCCAGCATCACAAAGATCACCACCAGCGACAACAACGGAATCACCTCCGCCACGACCTTGCGCACGCGCACGGTATGTCGGCCGGCCATCTCGGGCTTGACGCCCATCTCTGCCAGCAACATCGACAGCGCCTTGAGCTTGCGGTACGCCGCAATCAGGAACGGCAGCGACAGCAGCAATGCCGCACCGCAGATCCAGGCTTTCTGATGGCTGACATCTGCCACCCACTCGTCCATGTACCCGCCAAGACGTTCCGCGAAGTAGCCACCGCTGAAAAAGATCGCCATCACCAGCGCCAGGTTGACACCAACCTGCAGCAGAATCCGCCTGATCATCCCGGCGAGCACTGCGCTCTGCCCTTGCGGCTGAATGCTGCGCAGCCATTCACCGTACATGCCGAACACCCGCGCCACGCGCCGGGGCATTATTGCCGCCAGCTTGAGCGACAACGGATCAGCGCCGCGAATAAGGTAGGGCGTCAGCAACGTGGTGATTGCCGATACAGCGACGGCCACCGGGTACAGGAAATCGCTGGTGACCTGCAGGGTCATGCCCAGTGCCGCGATGATGAAGGAAAACTCGCCAATCTGTGACAGCCCCATGCCCACACGCAGTGAGGTACGGCCGTCATTGCCGGCGATAAACGCGCCAAGGCCGCAGGAAATCATCTTGCCCAACACCACCGCGACAGTGATGACTGCAATCGGCCAGGCATATTCCAGAAGGATTTTCGGATCGATCATCAAGCCGATGGCGACAAAGAAGATCGCACTGAACATGTCCCGGATGGGTTCGATCAACCGTTCGATCTTCAGCAGCTCTCGCGACTCGGCCATTATCGCGCCGATCAGGAACGCGCCCAATACCATGCTGTATTCCAGCTTGACCACCAGCAGGCAGAAGCCGAAGCACAAGCCCAGCACGGTGATCAGCAGCATCTCGTTGCTGTCGAACCTGGCGACGTAGGACAGCAATCGCGGCACCAGCAGAATGCCGACGACCAGCGCCACAATCATGAACAGCGACAGCTTGCCGACCGTGGAGAACACTTCGCCCGAACTGACCGAACCACTGACCGCAATGCCCGACAGCAGCGCGATAATGCCGATGCCCAGAATGTCTTCGACGATCAGCACGCCGAAGATCAACTGGGCGAAATGCTGGTTCTTCATCTTCAGGTCGTTGAGCGCCTTGACGATGATGGTGGTCGAGGAGATCGCCAAAATCGCGCCGAGAAACAGCGAGTCCATGGTTTTCCAGCCGAAGAACTGACCGATCTCGTAACCAATCCAGATCATCAGGGCAATTTCGAGGAACGCGGCGATGAACGCTGTGGCCCCGACCTTGAACAGCTTGCGCAGGCTGAACTCCAGCCCCAGGCAGAACATCAGGAAGATCACCCCCAGCTCGGCCAGGATCTTGATGGTGTCCTCATCGTGGATCAGGCTGACCGGTGGCGTGTGCGGGCCGATGATGAAGCCGGCGACGATATAACCGAGCACCACGGGCTGACGAAGGCGATGAAAGAGAATGGTCACTACGCCCGCCACCAGCATGATCACTGCCAGGTCTTGAATGAAATTGATGGCATGCATGGCGGCAAAGCTCCTTTTGGTGATGACGTTCGCAACCGACATCGCCACACCTTGTAAGGCGTGAGCCACCCGGTTCGTCATCGAAATCCGATTAAAACGTAAGAAAAAACCCGATCCACGGGTTTTTGCAGGTTAACACCGCCCCCTTGGACATAAAGCCGGTGCAATATATGGAAACAGATAGTTATGACGCGTGACGGCCGTCTGCTGGCCAGCGTCCCGATAACTGTCGCAAGCCCTATTGAGCGCCAGCATAGGCGTCCTTTGAACACCTTGACCGTGTGAGTACGCTATGGAACCCGGAAACGCCCAGCTGTCGATGACTGTATTGATGACCCCGGACATGGCCAACTTTTCTGGCAATGTGCACGGCGGTACGTTGCTCAAGTACCTGGACGAAGTGGCCTACGCCTGCGCAAGCCGCTATGCCGGCCGCTATGTGGTGACGCTGTCGGTGGATCAGGTGATTTTTCGCGAGCCGGTGCATGTCGGCGAGCTGGTGACGTTTCTGGCATCGGTCAATTACACCGGCAACACGTCGATGGAAGTCGGTATCAAAGTCGTCACTGAAAATATCCGCGAGCGCTCGGTACGTCATTCCAACAGTTGTTTCTTCACCATGGTCGCCGTGGACGACAATCGCAAACCTGCGGCTGTCCCGCCTCTAGAGCCGGAAACGCCGGAAGGCAAGCGCCGTTTCATTCAGGCGCAACAACGCCGCCAGATCCGCCAGGAACTGGAGAAGCGTTATCAGGACATCAAGGAAGAAGCCTTGTAATGCGCTGACTCAGGCAAGGACGCCTGAGTCGCTTGAACGGCTGAGGTTATAACCGCACGGCTTCGAACTTCACCCGGGGATGCGCGATGCGATCCTGGGCACGGACCAGTTCCAGCTCGTAACTGCCACACGCCTGGGTTTCCAGAAGCACTTCATGGACTGCTGCTGCGGTGAACTCGAACGCCGCGACCAGATCGTCGCCCAGCAGAATTCGCGACAGAAACAACCCGGACGTCAGATCACCTACACCAACCGGCTGGCGCGGAAACGCCAGCAGCGGACGGCGCAGGTGCCAACTGGCCTCGGCGGTCACCAGCAGCATTTCAAAGCCATCGGCGGCCTTGCCGGGATAATCGAGGTGCTTGACCACGATGGCCTTGGGGCCTCGCGCCAACAGCGCCCGTGCCATCGCCAGACAATCGGGCAGTGATTCAGGCTTGCGGCCCGAGAAGCTGTCCAGTTCCAGCTGATTGGGGCACATGAAGTCAGCCACGGCTGCGGCTTCGTCCAGCAGAAAATCGCTGACTTGCGGAGGTACGATGCAGCCTTTTTCAGGATGGCCCATCACCGGGTCGCACAGGTACAGCGCCTTGGGATTGGCGGCCTTGATACGCGCCACACCGGTCAGAATCGCCCGCCCCTGCGCTGCGCTGCCCAAGTAGCCGGATAACACCGCATCACAGTTGCCCAGCTCGCCAATGGCGGCAATACCGTCGATCAGCGCGGGGATTTGCTGCGGGGCCAGGACTTCGCCCGTCCACTGCTTGTATTGCGTGTGGTTGGAGAACTGAACCGTGTTGAGCGGCCAGACATTGACTCCAATACGCTGCATCGGGAACACCGCTGCGCTGTTGCCGGCGTGGCCGAACACCACATGGGACTGAATAGCGAGCAAGTGGGGCGTACGTTTCATGGCGGGTAGAATCCTGAACACGATGCAAATGCAATAATGAGAAATATAAGTTGCGCAGTATGGCTGTAAATCACTCAGGACAGTTAAGCTGGTGACTCCTACGTTGGAGCACTCCGTCATGCTGACCCTGGGAAACATTTTCGTGCTGATGCTGTTCGCGAGCGCCGCGGCCTGGTGGTGGCACGCCCATGGTCTGCGTGAAAAAGCGCTGGCACGCGTCAAACAGCACTGCGCACGGCTCGAACTCCAGCTGCTGGACGACGCGGTCGCCCTGCGCCGCCTGACCTTCGCCCTCGATACTCAGGGTCGCAAGCGTCTGGCTCGGGTGTACGCATTTGAATTCACCGTGACCGGCGAGCAACGTCATCCGGGCACGATCACCCTGTTCGGCGCACACACCGCGCAAATCGAACTGGCACCCTACCCCTTTGAAATCAAAACGCCACCACCCAGTGCTGAAATTATTCAAATGAGCGAATGGCGTCAATCGCATCAGAAGTGGAAGCAGTAGCGGCCAGGTAATGCAAATCGTTGTGTGGGCGACCTGTGCGCCGGTGCGTCAGGCCAGGCACTCCGCCATCTGCGCCTGCAATGTATCCACATCCTGCGGCGCCGAGAAGATCAGTTCCAGGCGCGAATCCTGTCGCCATTCGCTGATTTGCCAGGCCAGTGGTGCACCCTCCAGGAGATTGCCGGAATACCAGCCGCCCTCGCTGTGGATAACCACCTTCGCCCGTCGCCACGCCATGCCTTCCAGCCAATGCAGCACGCGCTGCAGATCAAATTGCTGCGAGGGGTGCCAGCGCCAGCCCACACTCCAGCCTTCGGCGCTGGCCTGGCTCAGGCAGATCGGCACGTTCGGGTCAGCCCACAGGGCAGGCAACTGTCCGATGCTGTTGGGCAACGTCAGGTTATCCACAGCGTGTTTATCCACAGCCGTGCAGTCAACGAATCCCGGCAAACGATTAAGTGGCAAATCTGCGTGCCGGGTCCACAGCAACGCGCATGGCTTCATCTGTTCTGCCAGGGCCTGACGCGCCGCTTCATCCAGTTGCTCGGACTTGTTCATTACCACCAGCCCCGCCTCCGCCAGCGCTTCCTGCTGGGTGGCCGGTAACGGCTGGCCGGCCGCCATCGCCGCCGCGTCCAGCACCATCACGCCGGGCTGCACCGTCAGCACGCCACGCCAGGGTGCTTCGCGCAGTTGGGCCATGAGTTGCGCAGGGTGCCCCAGCCCCGAAGGCTCGATCAGCAATCGATCAGGCCGGGCCTTGCGCAGCAATCGGCCCAGACCAATCTGGAACGGCACCCCGTTGACGCAGCACAGGCAGCCGCCAGCCACTTCACCAAGTGCGATACCATCGGCAGTTGTGGTCAGCAGCGCGGCGTCCAGGCCGATCTGCCCGAACTCGTTGATCAGCACCGCCCAGCGTTCATGGGCAGGTTTCTGCGCCAGCAGGCGCTTGATCAGGCTGGTCTTGCCGGCACCCAGCGGGCCGCCGATAACGTGCGTGGGGATGTTCTGCAGCATGGGATCACTTTTGAAGAGTGCGTGGTTCATTGAAGAGCAAGGAAAGGTAACGATGCAAGCGATACAGTCGACTGCTCGCCTGGCGCTGATGCTGCTGGCGGTGTTTTCAGGTACGGCGTGGGCTGAGGCGTGTCTGGTGCATAGCCAGGCCGAGCGGCTGGACGTCAAGGTCTGCCAGGAAAACATCAACATCCCGGCCAACCTGTTCCACGACAGTTTTTGCCAGCCGCAACTGACCGGGCAGAAAACCGAGACGACCTACTCGGCGCAGTGCCCGGCTGGCGCATTCGGCGTCTGTCGCAACGCGCAGGTGGCCAATATGCCCTACCGCGAGAACATCCACTATTACGGCGTGGCCCGCGACGCGCTGTACCTCAAGCCTTTTTGCGAAGGCCAGAGCAAGGGTCAGTGGATCACGCCGTAACCCGCCCTATGCGAGCCAGTCCAGGGTCAGAATCAGCCTGCGCTCGTTACGTACCAATTGCGGCGAACGATGGATCAGGCCCGCGCCTTCATTGCCATGCCAGCGCTCGCCCTTGAGCAATGCCACGTCACCGCTGTTGATCTGCTGGATATCGGCAGCATCGCCTGGCTCGGCTTCGGCGCGACCCAGTTGCTTACGGTCCATGACGCCTTCGTGCAGCCACTGGCTACCGACTCCGCCATAGGTGGTAATCAAGCGCACCGGCACATGATCGACATGGAAGCGCGGGCACATGGCCTTGTCGAGCACCCGCAGGCGTAAGCCGACACACTCGGCCCCCAGCAGGCAGGCATAAGCGCTCACCAGCCAGGACACGTCGGCGATGAAGCCCTGATAACCCTGCAGATCGGCATACCCACGCGCCAGCGTACTCAAATCAGGCTCGACTTCGCCGCCTTTCACTTCCAGGGTCATCGACTCGGCAAGCGGCTGACCCATCGACAACAGCAATGTGCTGAAATCCTCGATGTGCGCGGGCAAACGACGCTGCCAGACCGCAAGATTTACACCGTCTTCCAGCACCTGGCTCAGTACGTCGGGCGTGCAGTCCTGCGCCTGACGGACCACAGGCTTGTGTTTCATACGATACGCGAGCATCAGGCAGCCACCTCGTCTTCATACCATTCGCCAAAGGGATCGGACAGCTGGCGCCAGCGCTCGGCACCTGCGGCCATCTCGTCGTCGGTGAGCAGGCAGTTGTCCAGTTCGGCCGTGAGCAGCGTGAAATCGATGTTCTGCCCGATGAAGACCAGCTCCTGACGGCAGTCGCCGGTTTCGCTCGACCAGTTTTCCAGAATCGATGCGACGCTTTCCTTGTCCTGGGGCCAGCTGTCGCGGGTCACGAAGCGCCACCAGCGTCCGGCAAAACCGTGACGCATCAAGCCGCCCGCCTGCGACCAGCTGCCCGCGTCCTTGTACTTGCTGGCCAGCCAGAAGAAACCCTTGGAGCGCAGCAGTTTGCCGTTGGTCCAGGGGCGATTGATGAGATCGAAGAAGCGCTGCGGATGAAAGGGGCGACGAGCACGATAAGCCGTCGAGGCGATGCCGTATTCCTCGGTTTCCGGCGCATGTTCACCGCGCATTTCTTTCAGCCAGCCAGGGGCCTGGGACGCACGCTCGAAGTCAAAACGACCGGTGTTGAGAATTGTCGCCAGCGGCACCTGACCCATGACCATCGGCACGATCTGCGCATCAGGGTTCAGGCGTTTCAGAATGGCCATCAGCTCTTCACGCTCGCTGGAGCTGATCAGGTCAATCTTGCTGAGCAGGATGACGTCGGCGAACTCGATCTGTTCGATCAACAGGTCAGTGATCGAGCGGTCATCATCTTCGCCGAGGCTTTCGCCGCGTGTGGACAAGCCGTCTGCCGCTTCGTAATCAAGCAGGAAATTCACCCCGTCGACCACAGTGACCATCGTGTCCAGCCGCGCCAGGTCCATCAGGCTCTTGCCTGCCTCGTCACGAAAGGTGAAGGTCTCGGCGACCGGCAACGGCTCGGAAATACCCGTGGATTCGATCAATAAGTAATCAAAACGACCGTCCTGGGCAAGGCGGCTGACTTCTTCGAGCAAATCCTCGCGCAGGGTGCAGCAAATGCAGCCATTGCTCATCTCGATCAGCCTTTCTTCGGCGCGGTTCAGGCTGACATCGCGCTGAACTTCGCCGCCATCAATGTTGATCTCGCTCATATCATTGACGATCACCGCAACTCGCAAGTTTTCACGATTGCGCAGTATGTAATTGAGTAAGGTGCTTTTTCCGGCACCGAGAAAACCGGAAAGGACGGTAACAGGTAGAAGGTTTGCCATCAGGATTCTCCGGGCAGCTGCAAGGCTTGGGCCTTGTTCATGTCGGCTGCAACGAATCCCTCAGGCAGCCGGCTCTAATCACGGCATCATGTTATAGTATAACAACACACAATAGCTACTGACCTTGGTGAAGGGATCTTAATGAATCAGGTTTCAACAGGTCTGATTGCTTCGATAGGTCTAGCGGTGCTGTTCAGTGCGCAGGCAATGGCAGCATTCGGCAAGCCCCCGGCCGACCTCGCGACTTGCACACGCAGCGTGACCGTTCTGGCGTGCAGCGACGCACAGGGCAACAGCTACAGCGTTGTCACCGCGGGCTCGACGACCTGGTTGAGAGGTTACGAGAAGATTGATAAACGTCGCTGGGTGCAGACCAACACTCGCTATGGTCAACTGACGTTTTTTACCGGGCTGGCCTCGAATGGCGAAGCCTGGGTTGGCACTGTCCAACGCGTGGGCTGGACCACCATCACGCGGGTATCCAGCTCAAGCGGTACGCGCAGCAAGATCACCTGCAGCCGCCTGAATGGCTGCCGCTGACGGGCTCACGCCTGCTGTTCCTGCTTTTGCGCCTGCATCCAGGCCAGGTGCGAATCCATGGGCGGGTTGCGCTGGAAGTAACGTTGCAGGCCATCGAACAGCCCGTCCGCAACGGCCTGTTGATGGCGCGCTGTGACCAGACGCTGACTGTCACGGCTGTTGGAGATGAACCCGGTTTCAACCAGAATCGACGGCACATCCGGCGATTTGAGCACCGCGAATCCGGCTTGTTCCACACGCTTCTGGTGCAACGTGGTGATGCCTTCCAGGCTGCCCAGTATCGTGTGACCCAGTTGCAGACTGGCGGCGATGGTGGCGTTCATCGACATGTCGAGAATCACCCCGGCAAGCATCGGGTCCTTGTCCTTGAGGTTGAGCAGCGACGTCGCGCCCAGCAGGTCCGCACCGTTTTCCCGCTGCGCCATGAAGCGTGCGGTTGCCGACGTGGCGCCGCCTTCGGACAACGCGAACACCGAAGCACCGGACGCCGTCAGACGAGGCGCGGCGTCGGCGTGCACGGAGATGAACATGTCGGCATTGGATTTATGCGCGAACTCGACGCGCTTGCGCAGCGGCACAAAGAAATCGTCATTGCGCACCAAGCGCACATCAAAACCCTTCTCGCGCTTCAAGCGTTTGGCCAGCAACTGGGCGATCGACAGCACCACATCTTTCTCGCGCTCGCCACGCGACCCGACAGCACCTGGGTCCTTGCCGCCATGACCGGCGTCGACCACCACCATGATGTCGCGGCCGGTGCGCGCTTTGCTCTGGATGGGAACCGGCACGGGCGGCGGCAGCTCGGCCATCTGTACCGGCGCACGAGCCGTGGAACTCATGTCCAGCACCAGCCTGTGGCCCTGCCCGCCTTCCGGGCCGAGCAAGAAGCTGTTGAGCTGCACCGGCGCAGTCAGGTCCAGCACGATGCGCGTGTCATCGCCCGTGCCGTAATGACCGGAACGAATCGATTTGATAACCGTGCGATCCAGCGCCAGCTGGCTGAAATCGCCAGTCAGCCGCGAACCGCTGACATCAATGATCAGACGATCGGGCGAAGTCAGCGAGAAGGTTTTGTATTGCACCGGGCCGCTCAGGTCGAGCACCAGCCGCAGCTTGTCGTTGGTCCGCCAAAGGCGCGCATTACTGATCTGCGTAGCGCACACGCCAAACGGCAACGTCAGGGCGGCGCTGGCCAGCAACATATTGAGCAACACTTGACGTCGGTGCATGGAATGTCTCAAAGAGCAAATCGAGCATCCCGGCTCATGAAGGGTTCATCCACGTAATAGTAACAATATAACATGCAGTTACAGACGCAAGATGAAGCACTTCATGAAGATTCCGTCATCAACTGCAAGCCATCGGCGACAATAAATCATCGCCTTTTCAGTCGATGTTCCACGTGGAACATAACTCCATGAATTTAATCAGGTACGCGGAGCAACATTGCCACACTGCGGGCCCAACCAAACGGAACGGGTGTCCATGCTGCCGTTCTGTTGCTGGCCAGTAGCGTTGAACGTGCCCACCACTTTGGTGGTGAATTCACGATCACTGAGGAACTGGGCTTGCCCTGTACCTTGCGCTTTCGGGCAAGAGAACTGGAAGTTCCAGGTCTTGCCATTGCGCGCGGTAATCTTCTGCGTGCAACCGGAAGCCGGATCAGTCAGCGGGATATCGTCTGATTGCACCTGCGCCTGAGTCAGGCACGCCCGCACACCCTTGCCGCCGAGCGAGACGCCCTGCTTCTTCATCATCTGCTCCATCATGGCGCGCTGCTCAGGCGGCAGGTTTTGCAACTGCCCCAGCATCAACTGCATATCCGGTAGCTGCTGGCCATCTACCTTCATGTTGCTTGAGGTGAGTTCCCACAAGCCGGGTTGCAGCATCTGGGCTTGAGCCGAGGGAGCAGCCAGACAAAACATCCAAGCCAACATGCGTTTGTTCATATCGAGATTCCTGATCAGGCAGTTGCAGAGAAACACAGGGCTGGAACGATAGTTCAGCCGAAAGATAAGCCTTAGACGACACAAGCGCCGCCCAGTTGCAGCGGGAATAAAATAGCGACATTCCTGTCCAGCTGTGGTCTGTTAGGGAGCAAAGCGAGGAGCATTGTTCCACATGGATTATCACGACCCGTATTTTTTCGGTTATGTCCTCGGTTTCATTCATCTGCTGGGCACAGGTGCCGCCATCCATGCGCTGCTGACGGTGCGCACCTCCCAAGGCGCGATCGCCTGGGCGATGCCGTTGCTGTTCATCCCCTACTTCACCTTGCTGCCTTATCTGATATTCGGACGCAGCTCGTTCGATGCGTATATCAAGGCCCGTCGTGAGGCCAACAAGGAGATGCGCGCAGCGATCGGCAGCCTCAACTGGCGACCCTGGATAGAGGAAGCCGTGGCAGCACGCCGATCAGACGCCTACGCGGCGCTGCGTGCGATGCCCAGGCTGGGGAACATGCCTGCGCTGGCCAACAACAAGGTCAGGCTGCTGATCAATGGCGACGAGACGTTCGGCGCGATTTTCCAGGCAATCCGCGAAGCGAAACAGACGATCCTGATTCAGTTCTTCATCATTCATGACGACAACCTCGGCCGCCAGCTGCAAACGTTGTTGCTGGAAAAAGCCGCCCAGGGCGTGGCGATTTTTGTGCTGTACGACCGCATCGGCAGCCATGCATTGCCGGGCGCCTACATCGATAAGTTGCGCGACGGTGGTGTGCAGATAAAGGCCTTCGCTACGCGCGGTGGATGGCTCAACCGCTTCCAGATCAACTTCCGTAACCATCGCAAGATCGTGGTGGCCGACGGCCTGAAAGGTTACATCGGCGGGCACAACGTCGGCGATGAATACATGGGCCTGAAACCGCCGCTGGCGCCTTGGCGCGATACTCACGTGGAAGTCATCGGCCCGGTGGTCGCCTGTTTGCAGGAGTCGTTTGCCGAAGACTGGTTCTGGGCAACCCGCGAGCTGCCGCCGCTCAGCCTGCCCGACGAGTTTCCCGAGGACGGCGTGCTCTGCCAATTGCTGACCAGCGGGCCGGCCGATGCACAGGAAACCTGTTCACTGTTTTTCGTCGAAGCCATTCATGCTGCCGAAGAACGCGTATGGATCACCAGCCCCTATTTCATCCCTGACGAGGCCGTGAGCGCTGCGCTGACCCTGGCGGTCCTGCGCGGTGTGGACGTGCGCCTGCTGCTGCCCTCGCGCCCAGACCATTACGTGGTCTACGCCGCCTCCAGCCTTTATGCCTTTGATGCCGTCCGTGCGGGTGTGCGAGTGTTTCGCTACGAGCCGGGCTTTCTGCATCAGAAGGTGGTGCTGGTCGACAACGACATCACCGCCATCGGCAGCGCCAACCTCGACAACCGCTCGTTCCGCCTCAACTTCGAACTGATGCTGCTCACCGTCGACAGCGACTTCTCCAGCCAGGTCGAGGCCATGCTCACCGCCGACTTCGCTGCGGCGCGCGAAATATCCCTGCAGGAAAGCCATGAAACCCGACGCCTGCATCAGCTCGGCATGCGCGTAGCCAGGCTGATCTCGCCGATTTTGTGAGACTGCACTGGAAGTTATACACAACTCCTCAAGTCCCCGAAAACGAGGCTTCTGCCCGGAGGGCGTGCGGACTTGTCCGCTAAGGGTTGCGAAGCAGCCCAAAAACAGGCCACCTTGATTTTACCGGGTTCACCGTGCTTACCTGTTTTGCTGCCGGTGCCCGGCAGATCGCGGACAAGTCCGCTCCTACAGAAAGCGAGAAATCCCGGACAAGCGAAGCTTCGCCCGGTCCGCACACACAACGCGCTTCTGCCCGGAGGGCGTGGGAGCGGACTTGTCCGCGAAGGGTTGCGAAGCGGCCCTAGAACAGGCCACCTTGATTTTACCGGGTGCACCGTGCTTACCTGTTTTGCTGCCGGTTCCCGGCAGTTCGCGGACAAGTCCGCTCCTACAGAAAGCGAG
>NZ_JARVSI010000045.1:0-12685 GCF_030209255.1 Pseudomonas sp. CFBP2511
CCATCGATCCAGCTGCAGCAGTGCCCGACCTAAAGGGGGAAGGATTCCGGCTATGCCCTCCGTGCCAGGCCATCGATCCAGCTGCAGCAGTGCCCGACCCAAAGGGGGAAGGATTCCGGCTATCAGAACAGTTGACTAAATAGGCAGTGCTGCCTATTGTACAAAATAGGCAGCACTGCCTATTTCTACCACTTAGAGGATTATTCATGCTCGGATCCATTGCCCGTGTTTATGTCAACGGTATCGAGGTCGGTTCACTCCCTGCCAACCATTACACCGCCATCGTTGAAAGCGTCAGGAAAGATCGCCGTCTTCTACTGGCCTACGCAATGCGAGTCGTAAGCTTGGTATTGCGGTCCATCTTTTATTGCGCAGCTGCGACACCTGTATTGCTAACAGTATTTTGTGCGTTCTTACTGGTTTTCGATCCAGTTTCGGTCAGCGGTATGATTGCTGACGCTCGATCATCGACACCCGAGGAATTAACAGCCTTTCTGAGAGCATCTTTAGTGATGACGTGGTTTATCACTCTTGTTGTCTTTCCAGTCGCATTGGCCGTGGCTCGGCCAGGGTTCTATTCGATTGACGACCCATATAAGCGGGCTATAAGTCGTAGAATCCGGAGCATTCTGGAGGTACCTACTGAGGGCCCGTTATACGTGGACATAATCGAAGGAAAAATCGAGTAATCGTCTATGGATAATCGGATGCAATTTAGAGAATTGATCGCAAGGCACGAACTGAAGCAGTACGAGGCTGCCGCGTTGATCTGCGCGTACACAAGTCGGCCTTGCGCGGTCCGCACTGTCCGGTCTTGGATTAACGATCCTGAAAAACCTAGCTCGTATCCGTGCCCGGACTGGGCCGTAAGCGCACTGAAAGATGCCCTACGATTGCGCGAGAGCGGAAGCGCCGAGGAATTAGGTGGCTTAGAGGGTATGGATCAGGAGGGAGAGGTGTGAAACCCGCGCCCGGCAAGGCAACGGGTTTCTGTGTTCTCTGCGAAGGAGGAACACCGTCTACAACAATTTGGATTATACCGGTTTGCTTTGTGGCGGCAAGTAGGGCAAGGACCTCTAGGGTCAGTATCAGTATTTGGCTCAGAAAGTCGCGTTATGCCTTACCAGATCAAAAGCCGTCTCCGCCGCCGCTCCGAACAGGGGCTAGCCCCTGCGCTGCGCTACCCCGGATCCCACAAATGCCACCTGCGATGGTGTGTCAGCACCAGGTCTCCGCCGTCGCTCCGAACAGGGGCCTGCCCCTGCGGCCGTTCCGGCCTACCCCGGTTGCTGCACCATTGGACCTGCCGGGACCTGTCGTCTTGCAGTGCCTTGCGTCACGGGACCGCGCAGGCTCACGCGAAAGACCGTGCTCGAAAAAGCGGGGTTGAACAGGGCGCGGGGTGAGTTGGCCATCGACTGGACGTGCGCGCACGCGGTCGGCATTGTTGTGCGTCAAATGTCGGTTTGTGAAACAAATGCGACTAAGCTACCAATGCGCAGATTAGGAGGAAAAGAGGGAATGAAAGTTTTCGGCGTACAGCTTCACACACCGGGTCTTGTAGACCTTCCAATGGCAATCACTACCATAGTCTTCGCGGTTGTTTGCAGTGGCCTCGCCATGCGCTTCTTGGGTTGGGATATCGCCCAGGTCAGCGGGATCCTTTTCGGCAGCACGGCGGCTGCAACTGCAACAGCTTGTGGTGTTGATGTCCGCTCACACGGACTACGGGGTCTGCTGGTTGTTTTAGTGATTATGGTTGCCTTGGTGGCAACTACCGTAGGACTCCACCGGTTATTCAATTGACCTCGGCAAACGCACGGCTGTTGCATGCCGGTGCGCAACACCACACAACAGGAAAAACCATGAGAAAGATACTCGCCGCATCCGTCTTCTTTGCCTCGCTGGTAACGCACGCAGCGTCTGTGCCGGTTGAACCAGTCCGAGTGCAGTTGCTGACTGACAAGCTTGATCCCGCCAAAGGTGATCAATTGGCCTTCGAAATGCCGGGAGGATGCGTTTTAGCTGGCTCAGTTAATGCCGCAAGGTTGGTGGTGATCAACCGCAAAGTCTGCCCAAGTGGGACAACGAACGTGACTATGGTTGTTCCTCTCGACAAGCAGGCCAGTTTCAAGGAGGCGCAGTCGCAGAAAAACAGTGCTGCTCTTGAATGGCTCACCGAGTCGAGCCGGAACTATTACCTGTTCCCGGTGGAAGCGGCAGTTGATACCCAGTCCCCCACCATGAATTGATCGCGGAAAGCTGCTATGACCGAAGAAGAAATGCGGCAAGCTTTATTTGGCAACAGTGGAGCAACTGGGCCCACCGCTGTCCCACATGCCGTGCCACACCGAGCAGACAACCAGCCTTTGAAGGCATCTGCCAAGCGAGCCACGGGTAAGAACTTCGTGCCCAAACTCATAGTGACGCTTCGTGTCGGCAACGAGTTTGAAGGGCAAACCGAATTGTTCACCCACCTGGCAGACACGCTCAGTACGCTCCAGGCCGAACTGGACGCGTTGAAGGAAGCCCGCAAAAAATACAAATACATCGAACTGGTGTCGGTCGAACCCGCAAAATAAGTCCGTCAACGATGAATAACGCGTTAGCAGTTCACGGTCCAAAGTTGGTCCCAGTCGGTCATGTAGCTGGGGGACAAAAATTCCCTACGCATCCCCCAATCAGGTCGCGTGGGCATCGCAGCTGACCGCAGACACTCGCGACCCCACCGGCGATTGATTTTATCCATGATGCACATAATCTCATCGGTCTTTTCAGGCTGACTTTCGGTGAAAAGATCCATGCTGAACTCACCCCTTTGACGCAGATCCATCAGCATGACTTCCGCTTTACTGTATGCGAAACCCGGTTTGTAGATCGACGCGAGCCCGCGCAGAGCGTGTTTGGTAAGCAAGCGCACATCGTCGGTTGGATATTCCGGCGTACAAGTGAAGCCTTTAGCGTACTTCGGTGAATCACCATGAAAGGATGTTTGTATGGCAATCCGAAATGACCCGCATAACGAGCGCTGCGCTCTAAGTTTTTGGGCTGCTCGATGCATGTAGCTTGCAAGCGCCTGACCAAGATCATGTTCAGTGTGAACTCGTTTCCCAAACATTTTGCTGGAGCAGATCGACTGCTTGGCGGGTACATCAGATTCCAGATCAATGCATGACTCGCCGCTCAGCTCTCGTATCGTCCTTTCCAACACCACAGAATGCTTTCGGCCCATGGCTCTTGGGTCGGCTTGTGACAACTGCCACGCAGTTGTAATGCCATCGCTGTCTAGATGGGCTTTCATACGTTTACCAATGCCCCACACTTCTTCTACGGGCATGCGCTTCAAAAGCCACTCAACGGCCTCCGGACTTCGCAGGTCAACAACGCCGCCGGTCCTTTCTTTCCACACTTTTGATGCGTGCTGTGCTGCTTTTGCCAGGGTTTTGGTGTGGCCGATACCCACACCCACGGGAAGCGCTGTCCACGTCCATACTCGCTTCTGTATGGCCCGGCCAACATCGATCAGAGGTTCAGGCAAACCGTCCAGCTGAACGAAACTTTCGTCGCAACTATATTGCTCGACGGGCACGCCAAAGGATGAGATAGCTAGTGAGGCTCGATGGCTCATTTCGCCATACAAGGCGTAGTTGCTGCTGAATATTGCTACGCCATTTTCTTCAAGAAAGTTGCGGATTTTGAAATAAGGCTCGCCCATCTTGACCCCAAGGGCTTTGGCCTCGGTCGTTCTGGCGACGATGCTTCCGTCCGAATTGCTCAAAACCACAACTGGCGTGCTGCGTAGCTCAGGCCGGAATATCCGCTCAACGCTGCAGTAGAAGCTGTTGACGTCGACCAGCGCAAACACAGGCTGGTTTCTCGATCTACCCGACATGGGGGGTAATTGACCAGGTTACGACGCCGAATACTTCCATGGCTTCGTACTCCAAGGGAGTCACCGGTTTGTAGTCAGGGTGTTCTGATTCCAAGACCCACCCTGCAGGTGATCCCGATAGACGTTTCACAAGCGGCTGGTTATCGACATAAGCAAGGACGATGCGTCCGGCCAGTGCCTCAACTGCCCGATCTACTACCAAGCGCGACCCGCTGAAAAGTCCAGCACCTTCCATGCTATTGCCTTGCAGCCTAACGATCCACACATGTGGGGCACGAGTGTTTAATAGCTCATCAAGCGAAACCGGGGGTTCGTAATAATCTGCAGCTGGGTTGGGAAACCCGCCAGTCGCGCAGCCGGAAATGACCGGGAGCTTTTGAGCGGATGGTAGAAGCTTTCGGATCGAAGCAACATTCATGGGACACCTCGTTACTGTTCATGCATACAGTAATATAGGTTGCCCATGTCTGGCACCTTAGCGCCGATGAGTGGGCATGCTTCTCTCGCGTGCGAGAGAGCATCAGAGACTCAGGGTTTTTTAACAGCCTTGGCCGACGGCGAAGCCCAGACAAGCCCCAGCAGGGGATGTCGACGTAGGCAGTACGTGAAGTGATATTTGGATTTGCTGCGCACAGTCTCGATTTCAAACGTGAACTCGTCCCCAGGGCGAGCGATTCTCTGTCCTTTGCATGGACCATCAATAACCAGCAATTTTAGGGATATATCTCTTTCAAGCATTCCATTTTTCCTACGGCTCAGCGGCAGTTGTACGGGTAAATGCTTTTTGAATGTATAGACTTCATTTCTCGCACGCGAGAATTTGCGCACGAAAGTCAATTATCTGTATTGATTGTTTGCACTATAAGTTGACAATTCTGAAGGGATCAACGATAATTTTCCAGTCGAATGAGAAATTCTTTTTCACCCGGAACCAGCGGCGGCAACCGCTCCGGGTTAAACAGCGAAGGGGTCAGAACATGCAGCCAGCTTTAGATTCGGATGAGATTCTTCGTGAAGTCTTGTTGAGGCTCACAACAGAACAGGCAACGCGCCAGTTGAATGCTGAAAGCGTGGTCGAAAATATGCTGTACCAAGTAGGTATTGGCATGCACGGAGCGACCGCAATGGCCACTGAGTGGGCAGAAAATGCCGATCAATTGGCGGATCAGTTCAGCACCACGGCCCAGCGGATCCTTTGGATGGCTGAAAAGGTATCTGCTGGTTGTAGAGCGCCAAGTATCGAGCATGACGCTCAGTTGGCCACTTTGGACGAGGCGCGGGCTTGGTACATCCACACTGTTGGTTACGATCCTCATCTTGAAGATCCATCGGTAACACTGGCTGACATTCAACTGACACGCGTCGAATACCTTGCGTGCTTCAAACGCGAGGAATCAATCTAATGTGTATTCAAATTTCTGCTGAAAACCTAACTTTCGATTCTGTCTGCGCTGCATACGCTCTGCTGCTCGAAAACAATCCGGGCCAAGCGCTTATGCTGTCAGACGGCGGCGCTGTATTTCTGGAAAATGGAAATATCTATTCAGTGGCTATCAGCGATTCCGGGGTTCTGCTTACGGACACTGCGGGGTGCATATACCCAAGTGCATGGGATCAGGAGCGCAGGTGCTGGGACAGCGAAGAGGGCACAGATGCATGCGTCAGTGCTATCAACAATCCGACGTTCATCAATTACGCGAATGCTATAGGGGCAGATACATGACAAAGGTCTTTTCACAAAACGTTGCAGTACCACTCCCGGCAGCGATGGTCGCCATTTTCGGCATCGGGCTCATTATCGGAATGTTTGCCGGAGCAGCTGCAAACCAGTCTGGTGTCGACAAGTCCGACGCAAAATTTAGAGCGGAGCGCTTGGCGGATTCACAGGCCGCAAAAGAACGTTGCGCGGCGCTGAATTGATCGGGATAGGGAGTAGAGCAATGGCTCGTAGTACAGCTATTGGATATGCGGTATTAGGCGCTCTGTTTTTTACGGTGCTCATGATGTTCGCAGTCGGCTTTGGCCTTAGAACTGGTGCTGATCGCGCTAACGAAGAGATACTGACCGAGGTCTGCAGGGAGGGCTCAGGAGATGTGCCCAGCGACTGGAAAGAGGTCTGCGCGAAGAGAAAGTCCGCTCAGCAACCGACTTATTAAAATGAAGGAATTGATCATGGGAAAAATCGAATCTACACCTAGTAGGCTGGCCGAATCACTCATGGGTCTGCAGGTTTTGCTGAATGCTCCATGCTATGTAATGCCGATGCTTTACTGGTTCGGCGTCGTCCACTTCGGGCCATTGGAATGCTTGATGAGACTAGGCGTTGTGCCAACAAATCCAGACCGTTTGCTCGGAGTCTGGTATTGGTTATTAGGGGGCGCTTGGTGGGCACCACTGACGTACATGCTCTTGTTGCCGTTCAGAAAGCGCATCATCGTGAAATTGATGGGCTCCGAAGCTGCTTATCGTACGGCACTGGAAGAAATCGAAGAAATCGAGAGGGCTTCCCAGGCTGCCACCGAGCTTGGGGAGCTGATTGGGGTTGCGGTACATCATGTCGGTTTTTTCAACCGTGCCGAAAGCATCGTAGAAACGAGTGAAGGCTTTTTCAGGGTGATCGGTTGTGTAAGCAACGTTCGCAAAGGCGCTGCAGTCAGCATGCTCAACAACGAGCTGGTAGTCGCATCTGAGGCCGGAGTGACGAAGCGGTATGCGCTAATCAAAGATTGATCATCACGGTCAGTCAAGAAAACCAAAGCTCTCAAGATTATATTTTCTGTCAAAACTTATAGTACAATTAGTTGACTTCCACTCTCTGAATTTGCGATAATTTCCGTGTCAGGGCACCCCAGCCATGAAGATCCGGACACAGCGGCGGCAACCGCTCCGGGCCAATCTGCGACGGAGATTATCGTGATCAAATACGCACTCAAGCATTTCCATTTCTGCTGCGGCCTCGGCGGTGGAGCCAAAGGCTTCAACCGCAATAAGGAAGTCGTTGGCCACCTGCAGGCTGATTGGCGCTGCATCGGCGGTGTTGACGTCGACGCGGGCGCGTTACGTGATTTCCGAAAGCTTGCTGGTGTCGCCGGCACTCAGATGGATCTCTTCACACGCGATCAGTACATCCGGTTCCACGGTAAAGAGCCGCCAGCTGGCTGGAGGGAAGCAACCGCCGGAGATATCAGGCGTGCCGCTGGCAACGAGGATCCAGACGTGGTGTTTATCAGCAGCCCTTGCAAGGGGGCTTCTGGGTTGCTGTCCCAGGCCATGAGTCTGACCCCCAAGTATCAGGCTCTCAATGAACTAACGTTGCGCTGCGTATGGCTCATGTGCGAAGCGTGGAAGCATGCCCCGGTCAGTCTCATCGTGTTTGAGAATGTCCCACGTCTGGCCACACGCGGACGCCACCTGCTCGATCAGATTGGGCAGATCCTGAATTATTACGGATATGCCGTTGCAGAAACGACGCATGATTGTGGTGAGCTGGGCGGCCTGGCACAGAGTCGGAAACGCTTCCTGCTGGTTGCTCGGCACATTGAGAAAGTGCCGCCGTTTCTATACGAGCCTGAAAAGCGCTCGCTGCAGTCGGTCGGGTCTGTGTTGGGCCGCATGCCAGCGCCGGGAGACATTGAGCGCGCTGGGCCAATGCATCGTGTACCCGCGCTGCAGTGGAAAACATGGGTGCGTTTGGCATTGGTTGAAGCCGGTAAAGACTGGCGCAGCCTTGAGCAACTGGCCGTTGAGAATGGCTACCTGAAAGATTTTGTTATCGTGCCTCAAGCATACGCCGGGTATTTGGGCGTCAATGAGTGGGACGACTCTATGGGGACAGTTGCTGGTCGGTCGAATCCCACCAACGGGGCATTTTCCGTCGCAGATCCGCGGGCACCAGCTGGGGCAGCACAATACCAGCAATTTGGCGTTCGTCAGTGGGACAAGCCAAGCGGCGCAATCATCGGTGTCAAGTCTCCGGGTCAAGGCACATTCAGCGTTGCAGATCCGCGCAGTGTTGGCAGAGGTTTCGGCAAGTACCTCGTAACGCCATGGAAAGGTGCGTCCAACACGGTCATTGCCGCAAGCACAACCGGGCAGGGTGCTTTTGCGCTGCAGGATCCTCGCCCAGGTATGCGCCGCGTAAAAGGGGATGCCTACCTCACCGGCGGTCACTACGGCGTTGTTGATTGGGCTGGTCAGGCCGGAGCCGTATCGGCCAGTGCAAAACAAGACAACGGGCGTTGGTCAGTTGCAGATCCACGCATGCCAGAACCCAATGATCGGCTTACATGCGTGATCGAAAGTCTTGACGGCACATGGCATCGACCATTTACCACTTTCGAAATGGCCAGTCTGCAGAGTCTCGTCGAACCCGAGGAACAGCTGGAGCTGGATGGCCTGAGCGATCAGGCTTGGCGGGAGAGAATCGGCAACGCAGTCCCCCCCAGTGCGGCAGAGGCTATCGCAGGAGTGATGGCCCGTACGCTGTTGCTGGCCAAGCAGGGCGAAACGTTCCTGCTTAGCCAAATGCCGGTTTGGGTTAGGCCGGTCGCTGTCGGACTTGCCCTGAGTTCAATGCCCATTTAGCGGCTCATACCGACTCTCTGGGAGAGCCGGTACTACGGAGGCTTTATGCGTTTCAAACGGTGTGACCGACGTTGCGATTATGATTTCACAGATCGCAAACAGAAGGCTTTTGCAAGGAAGCAACGCCAAGAACGTGAGCGCTCACCGCTCCTGGCGGAGCAGATCCACGAAGATCAGCACAGCGTTGAACAGGAGTTAGCCAAACGACTGGCCCTGTTTGCCCAATCTGAAAAGCGCATGCGCGATCTGCGCGCGCGTCACTGGCGGCAAGTACGTGCTCTTTACTTCGGCCTTAGCAGCGCTGAAAAACAGATCATCAGAAACAAATGGGTGGCTTGGACAGGTCCCGCCGAGTCACAACACTTGTCCTACTTGATCCGGCAGCTTACTGGGGAATACGAGCGCATTTGCGAAGAGCAGCGACGAACCACGATGCTCATTCGGGATCGCCTCAAAGGCGGCGAACAGCTACCACTTTTATGAACTTATGTGCCTGGAACCAAGCGGCGGCAACCGCTCCGGGCCAAACTGCGAAGGAGATACACCATGCTTTTCCGTGACTTAAACTCAAGCAAAGCCGAACGCTCAAGCGCCGCGCTGTACTCCGCTGCGCGCATAGCTGAACAGTCTTGTACGTGGCAAATCGCGGCGGAGTTCTACGAGGACGCTGCTCAGGTGTGGCCGACCGGCAACGGCCTGTTTCGTGCTGGAAACGTGAGCAAGCTATTACGCAAAGCAGATCGATGCCGTTCTCTGGCTGACCTCGACCGGACTTCGACAGTCGGGGATAACGTGAATGAATGAGTTTGCGAAACAAAAGGCAGACGCATCCCCGGATCAGCTTGAGTTGCTGATCTGGCTGGAGACAGCTTCAGTGCCCCAGATATGTGGCGCTCTTCTGTTTGCTGAGGGCACCGTCCGATCAGAAATTGTTGACGCCGTACGGGCACTGATGGACAGCGATCGGCCAGGACTGGTGATGTTTTTCCCCGAGTTTTTACCCGACCGCATTACCCTGACAGACTTGGCTGACCTCGATGAGCAGTTGCGCGACGAGCTGAAGGCTCTAAAAGCATCGAAAAACTCGGTAGGGAACGGTTTCCCGCAGCGCGCCAGAGGTTACGGAAAGGTCCTGGCCAGCCTGAGTCGGCTGCTCAACACGGGCCAAATTGGCAGAGCCCAACACCTGCTACTGAAAAACGAAGTCAACGACATTATCAACAAGGAGAGCAACGAATGAGTGACGTTCTAGCGTCTGAAAATACGACACCTCTGGAAGAGCATTACGAAAAGACCTGGCGCGAATTCAATGTGGATTTGGAAGTCGCTGTGCTTCGGGATTTTCGCCGCACGGCATTGCCCGAGGTGAAGAAACTCAAGGACGAATTAAACGAGTTTGTGAGTGGAACGCGTGAGCTGACAATATCCAGTGCTCAGCGGCTACGTGCCAATGTGTTGAGGCGGCTGCAGATCAAGCATTACGTTGACTCACTGCTATCTGGACTTGCTCCAAAGTATTTCCACATGCACAAGACCATCGGTATCGAGTTCGACGCATCATTTGAAGTTCAGTATCTGCTGCAGGTCAACAAGTGGCTGGAGCTGGTCGAATCTTTGCCAACCGACCTTACGAAGGAAAACGCATGAGCCGCCAAAAATTTGAGTTCGAATGCTCTACAAAAACGGTAGTCGTAGCTTCGTTTGCTGCAGGTGTCTTGCTATTTGCGGTGCTGATGGCGGGAGGCTATTTTTATGGGTCCTATCAGGGACAGCAGGAGAGGATTAAGGAGCTCATTTCCGAGTCTGCAAAACCATGTGTGAGGTCGCCACCCCACTCCGAATAGGTGTAACGACCTGCAATCAAAGACAGGCTTGTCGGTTGTTCTGCTGCTGTTGCTCTGCTGCTGTGCGGCGGTTACTAGCGCAAGCAGAACGCCGATGGCGACATTGTTCGGAGAATCATTTGATGGTAAGTCAGCAGGACTTTCTGCGTGATGCCATGCAGCAGCTCGGTATGACCCGAGATCAGTTCTGCAAGCGCATCAGCGTTCCGCGTAAAACCTTCGACAAGTGGCTTGCACCAGAGGGTTCCAAGGAGTGTAGGGCTATGCCTGAAATTGCTTGGTCGTATGTAAGAGACATCCTGAATAATTTCGGAAACTGAGACTTGATATACCCCCAATGGGGGTATATAATTGGCTCATACCAAATAGACGGGAAATGCGCGATGACCAGCTACCACGTACTCAACGAGAACACCCTTTGCTACTTGCAGGATGGTGCGGGCCTTTACGGTGTGTTGGCTGGCAAACCTCAGCTTGGCGGGCATGACTGGATCAACGGCCCTGTCGTTGTCTCCAGCCTCGATAAGCTTCGTCCGGCCACGCTTGAAGATTTCAACTTCTACCGTGTGTGCCCTGCAGGGCATATTGCCTAATCGGAAACGAGCAACGCCCAAGCCCAGCCATCGCTTAGCTGGGCCGAGGCAGTAGAAGGATGCCCTTTTAGCGTCCTACAGATCGAAGGAATGACGACATGGCCAGCTATCACCACAACCTGAATCGGACCTTGAAAGGCGAAGAAAAGCGCTACGGCTGCAAGCGTACCCGTGCATACCAGATGAAGCTGGTCCGCTACATCAGCCGCGTTATTCACGGCAAGTAACCAGACAACAAGATTTTTCGAGGAAAGATATGAAAACTATCGTAGGTATGTTTTGGGGTGTGATGGGCGGATTGTTTCTCGCTTGTGGGGTGATTGTGTTCACCCATCTAGTCGGTGCCGGAAGCAATTTGCTTGGTTTTACTGAATGGACGTTTCGCTACTACATGCTTTGCCTCGGCGTCTGCATAGCCCTTCTGGCAGGCTCTAGGTCTGCTCGTAAACACTCGGCGTTAATGATGGTTTTCTTCGTCGCCGTGATGATGGTGATCGGTGTTGGATTTCAAACCTTCATGGAGGTAGAAGGGAAAAGAAATGACTATGAAAATCATGCTGCTGGCTGCGATGCCGTTTATTGCGTTCCTAGTCTTCCAAGCATTTAAAAGACGCTCTGCTGTCGGGCTTGGGTTACTGCTTGGCGTTGGTGTGATGATGAGCTTTTCGTATGGCGTTGGCTTGAATGCAGGCTGCGGACAGCCGTTTTGCGTCGATTGGAACTCCGGTTTCGACCAGTTTGCGCGTCGATAGGAAATCGCACCAGGTACACCTACCAAGAGTTGAGGGGAAATCACAATGAAGAACAAAGCGAGCAATGTTCCCAAACGTTTGACCGGCCTTACAAATCTGGCGCGTTTGGCTCACTACGACTTTTGGGCTGGCGGTGACATTTGGGGTTGCACAAGGCCAGAGCTACGCGAAGCTGTTGCATTGATTGAAGGGCTTCGACCCGACGAAAGAATGCAAGTGCTGGTTCAGAATGACCGGTTGAATTCCGTTGAGGTGCATAAGCTTTTGGATGGTCTGGATCATGCCGAAATTTACTACTCGGCGGGGCCCGTCGAAGCTGCCACCCTGCGCGAGCTTTTCAGTAATAAGGTCTAAAAAAACCGGTAACGCCCAAGCCCTGCCTTCAAACGCGGGGCCGTGGACGTAGACGAATGAGATTCACGCGACCGCGAAAAGGAGTCAGCAGATTGGGTATCGAACTTTGGTTCACAGGCATGTTTTTTTGCTCTCTGGTCGCCATTGTATTTGGGATCAGAGGAGATCTGTCGTACGGAGGTGCGACCCTCATAATTTTTATCGCAAGCGGCAACGCATGGTTGTTCATTTCGGCTTGCATGAAGGCTTTGCGCGATATGCGCCGTTAGAAAGGAATATCAAAACGCATGGACCAGAAATTCCGCACCACTTCCGGCTCAATCATCAGCGTCGACCCGCTGCGAGAGTCGTCTGCACCATTGGAGTTAGGGGATCCTGCAGCTGAGGGTGGCGTAGGCAATCTCGTACCCGCAAACCTTATCCGTAAACAGATTGAGCGGGTGATTCGTGAATATGGTTCGGACCCAGCGGAAGCCGCGCTGGCTATCTGCGTCATCCTCGACGGGAATCTAGGCTTGGCTGAAGACGGTTACTTTGATGACGACGAAACAGTGATGAAAGCGATCCTGGCCGCCGATCCGGCTTGGAGTTAAGGAAACAGAAGGCCCTATTGGCGTGCTCGGCTTCGCCTCATCGGCTGTCGTGAACCAAGCCCCGGCCAAGAGC
>NZ_JARVSI010000004.1:0-404495 GCF_030209255.1 Pseudomonas sp. CFBP2511
GTACAAAGATCGCGTCCAGCTTCCCCGGCTGCTGACGGAGGATTTCCATCGCCACAGTGCCTTGCCCGGCAATGGTGTCGGGGTCGTCATACGGATGGATGTAGACGAAGCCTTGTTGCTCGACCAGTTTCAGCGAATAGGCCAGCGCTTCAGGGAAGGAATCGCCGTGCAACACCACCGTGGCACCGCGGGAACGCACCCCTTCGACCTTGATTTCCGGGGTGGTGCGCGGCATGACGATGGTGGCCAGAATGCCCAGCTCTTTCGCCGCCAGCGCCAGGCCCTGGGCGTGATTGCCCGCCGAGGCCGTGACCACGCCACGTGCGGCCTCTTCTGCGGTCAATTGGGCGAGCTTGTTGTACGCGCCGCGAATCTTGAAGGAGAACACCGGCTGCAAATCTTCGCGCTTGAGCAGCACCTGATTGCCCAGCCGCTCGGACAGCTGGCGGGCGCCATGCAGCGGGGTTTCGACCGCTACGTCGTAGACGCGCGAGGTGAGGATTTTGCGGGCGTAGTGATTGAGCAGATCGGTCATCGCGTCGTTCCTTCAGGCGACGTGCTGACGCACAACGCTGCGAAGTGCGGCACGCCGATGATCGGGTTCAAGGAGGCGAGAAGGGCGATAGCGCGAAGGGAAATGATCATGTCTGACTCCTGGTTGAGTAATGTTGCCCAGGAGACAGAAAAAACCCGCCTCCAGGGCGGGTTTTTTGCAAACGTCGGCTAACCCGCCATGACTGGAATGACGGTAATAATCTGGCCGAGGTTTTGCTTGATGAGGTTCATGGGCCTGAGGTTAGGTCGACACAGGCACGCAAGTCAATAGGCGTGTCGGTCAGGCAGGTCGAGATCAGCGCTTAATCGGCCACGATCTTTTTCGTCTGTTTGATAGGGATCAACATTTTTATTTCACATTGGCACTTTAATGTTGATCTTGCGGTCAGTTATTTCAGCTTTAATTATTCAGCATACTCAACCCGCCAAGAGGGCAAAGAAATGGACGAATACCAGGAAGAACTACTCGAATACCGTGCATCGGAACTGGACCCGGTAGAGCCTGCCGACGACGCTACCGAGTTATGACAGGCTTCAGGCGCTTTGGCGCTGGCTGCGGCGGAACTCTCCCGGAGTCTGTCCGTTCCAGCGTTTAAAGGCGCGTTGAAAGGCCTCGGCAGAGGCAAACCCCAGCAGGTAGGCGATCTCCCCGAACGCCAGTTCTGTGTCCCGTATATACGTCATTGCCAGATCGCGTCGTGTGTCATTGAGCACCGCGCGAAAGCGTGTGCCTTCCTCGGCCAGCTTGCGGCGCAGTGTCCAGGTTGGCAGCTTGAGTCGCGCCGCCACTTCCTCCAGATCCGGTTCCCGCCCGCCGTTCAATAGCGGCCCGAGCAATTGAATGATGCGTTCACGAAGGCTGCGGGTGCGGGTCTGTTGCTCCAGCTCCCTTTCGCACAATTGCAGCAAATGCCGCCAGGTACTCGGACAATGGTCCGGGTTGCGTAAGGCCAGACTGGTCTGATCGAGGCGTAGCTGATTGGTGGCCGCCGCAAACATCACCGGGCTGTCGCTGAGGCTTGCGTATTGCGCTGCATAGGCAGGTGCGTCGAATTCGATTTCGATGCGCTGTGCACGCAGCTCGGTGCCCGCCAGGGTCGCCAGTTGCGCGATCCAGCCGCTCAGAATCGAGTCGACGACAAAGCGGTTGTAAGCGTTGTACGGGCTGATGGAGTAAAAGCGCATCCACGCGCCTTCGGCATCTTCGTGAAAGCTCGACTGCCCGCGATAGTTGGAGCCATACAGCGGCTCGAAGCGTATCAACGTGCGCGCCGCCTCGCGCACGGTCGGTGCCTGAGCGGCCGTCACGCCCGCAAGGCCTGCCTGGGCGAAACGGCTGAGCTGGCCCATGCGCAGGCCCAGTCCGGGCTGGCCGGTGAGCTGGATGGCAGCGTGCCCAAGGCGCATGTAGCGCGGGATCGACAGGCGCGCACCCGCCTGACTCAAGCGCGTCGGGTCTAGCGCGTATTGCTCCAGCAGCGGGCCAGGGTTTTTGTCGAAACTTATGACTGCATCAGTCAGGCTCTGGATGAAACCCACCGACAGATCACCGAGGCGCAGGGTCAATGTCGGCATGCTCAAAGCCAGAGGTTGATCAGGCGGGCGACCTCAGCCGTGCCATCGCCCTGCGGCGGTTCGGCGAGGGTCTGACCGCCGTGGCTGGCAAAGCTTTGCCCGGCCACGCTGTGGTTCCAGAACTGGCCGCGCGTGAAGACGCTGACCCCTGCCTGCGCAGTGCTTTGCGGGGCACGACTGGTGAGGGTCAGACGGTGCCAGGCGTCGCCTTCGCTGGAGTGCTCGGTTGCCATGTCGATGCTTGAATGCCGAGGCTTTTGCCAGGGCTCGGACCAGCCGGTCTTGCCGATGACCAGCGCGGGTACGGCGATCAATTCGGCGCCGCTCTGACTCAGGCGTGCGTAGTTGTCCGGGTACCAACTGTCGCTGCCGATCAGCACCGCCAGGCGTCCGGCCGGCGTATCGATCACATTCAACGGCGCGTCGCTCGCCGGGTGTACGTAGCGTTTCTGAAAACGGTCCGGGTACAACTGGCGTTGAGGCTGCCCGATCGGCCGGCCATCGCTGCCGAAGGTCAGGCTGCAATTGTACAGCGCGCCATTGCCAGCTTTCAGTTGGCCGCCTTCGACGCTGGGGTCTGGCAGCACGATGGAGCCGGCCACCAGAGTCACCCCGAACTCTTTCGCCAGACCACCGAACAGTGCTTGATAGTCCCGCGCCATGGTAAGGGCCTTGATGCGCAGGTGCGTGTCATCCATGCGGTTGCGGCCTTCGGCGCCGAGCATCGCCGCAACGAATTGCAACGGATTGCTCCAGGACAGCCACTCCATTGCTTCGTCTACGGTCGCGGCCTGATAAAGCTGATCCTTCTCGCCACTGGCGAACAGCCAGGTGCCGATGTGTTCCGGCAGCACCACCACCGTTTTGGGGTTGATCAGCCCGTAATCACGCGCCTGTTGCAGGTAGGCCGCCAACTTGCGGTGCAGTCTGTCAAGGTTTTGATAATCGGTAGGGAACAGCACCGGCTCGATGCCCAGCAGGTTTCCGCGCTCGCTGGGTTCGCCTTCATTGATAGCCAGACGAATGCGCAGGTCGGACAGGTAGTGACCCGCCGGACGTTGTTCGGTCCAGATTGCATAGCTGACGAGGCTGACGACGCTCAGCAGGATCAGGCAGGTGGCGAAGAATTTGCGCATAAAGAGGCTGAAAGGCTGCCATCGGGAAATTGTCGACTAGGGTAGGACTACGCTGGGCGCTTGCCAAGTGCCGCTGCGCGTTTGGATCAATAACTTGTCACTTTGGGTCATTGAGTGTGACAAGGTGGCTGTTTACTGTGGCGCAATAAAGCAAAGGACACACAGAGGTCCTTGTTTCCCGTGATTGACTCGATGGAGCTTTGCCATGACCGCTGCTCACTATCCGCACCTGCTGGCCCCGCTGGACCTGGGTTTCACGACCTTGCGCAACCGCACCCTGATGGGCTCGATGCACACCGGGCTTGAAGAGCGGCCGGGTGGCTTCGAGCGCATGGCGGCCTATTTTGCCGAGCGGGCACGTGGCGGCGTTGGTTTGATGGTGACCGGTGGCATTGCGCCCAACGAGGAGGGCGGTGTTTACGACGGCGCGGCCAAACTCACCAATGCCCAAGAAGCAGAGCAGCATCGCATCGTCACTCAGGCGGTTCACGAGGCCGGCGGCAAGATCTGTCTGCAGATACTGCATGCCGGTCGCTACGCCTACAGCCGCAAGCAGGTTGCGCCGAGCGCCATTCAGGCCCCGATCAACCCGTTCACGCCTCGCGAACTGGATGAAGAGGGCATCGAAAAGCAGATCGCCGATTTCGTCAACTGTTCGACCCTGGCCCGAAGTGCCGGGTATGACGGCGTCGAAATCATGGGGTCGGAAGGTTATTTCATCAATCAGTTCCTCGCCGCCCACACCAACCACCGCACTGATCGCTGGGGTGGCAGCTATGAAAACCGCATGCGTCTGGCGGTCGAGATCGTGACCCGGGTGCGTGAAGCGGTCGGTGCGGATTTCATCATCATCTTTCGCCTGTCGATGCTGGACCTGGTGGCGGGCGGCAGTTCCTGGCAAGAAATCGTCCAGTTGGCCAAGGCGGTCGAGCAGGCGGGTGCGACGCTGATCAACACCGGCATCGGCTGGCATGAAGCGCGAATTCCGACGATCGCCACCAAGGTGCCGCGCGCGGCATTCAGCAAGGTCACCGCCAAGCTGCGTGGCTCGGTAAACGTTCCGCTGATTACCACCAACCGCATCAACACTGCGGAGGTTGCCGAGCGCATTCTCAGCGAAGGCGACGCCGACATGGTCTCGATGGCGCGGCCGTTTCTGGCCGACCCTGAGTTCGTCAACAAGGCTGCTGCAGGCCATGCCGAGCGGATCAACACTTGCATTGGCTGCAATCAGGCCTGTCTGGATCACACCTTCGGCGGCAAACTGACCAGTTGCCTGGTCAACCCGCGCGCCTGCCACGAGACCGAGCTCAATTACCTGCCTGTTCTGCAAATCAAGAAGATTGCCGTGGTGGGCGCAGGTCCCGCCGGTCTGGCTGCGGCAACGGTGGCCGCACAGCGCGGGCATGAGGTGACGCTGTTTGATTCGGCCAGTGAAATCGGCGGCCAGTTCAATATCGCCAAGCGTGTGCCGGGCAAGGAAGAGTTTTCCGAAACCCTGCGTTATTTCCGCAACAAGGTGCAGGAAACCGGCGTGCAGTTGCGCCTCGGCACCCGGGTGAAGGCTCAGGATCTGCTCGGCGCAGGCTTCGACGAAGTGATTCTGGCCACCGGCATCGCGCCGCGCACCCCCGCGATCCCCGGCATCGACAACCCCAAGGTACTGAGCTATCTGGACGTGATTCTGCAACGCAAACCGGTCGGGCGCAGTGTGGCGGTGATCGGTGCGGGCGGTATCGGTTTTGATGTGTCGGAGTTTCTCGTGCATCAGGGCGTGGCCACCAGCCTTGACCGTGACGCATTCTGGAAAGAGTGGGGCATCGACACGACGCTTGAGGCGCGTGGTGGTGTGGCCGGGATCAAGCCTGATGTGCATGCCCCGGCGCGCCAGGTGTTTCTGTTGCAACGCAAGCACTCCAAGGTCGGCGATGGTCTGGGCAAGACCACCGGCTGGATTCACCGCACAGGGCTGAAAAACAAGCAGGTGCAGATGCTCAACGGCGTGCAGTACCTGAAAATCGATGACGCCGGGTTGCACATTCGCATTGGCGAAGACGGTGAAGAAACGCTGCTGGCGGTGGACAACATTGTGATTTGTGCCGGGCAGGACCCGTTGCGCGAACTGTATGACGATCTGGTCACGGCCGGACAAAGCGTGCACCTGATCGGCGGGGCGGATATTGCTGCCGAACTGGATGCCAAGCGTGCCATCGATCAAGGCTCGCGACTGGCCGCTGCGCTCTGATTCTGCTTGCCTGTAAACTGCGCGGATGATTTCTGACGCTCTTGGCTGGCAACCCACTGCTGCGCTGCAACGTTTGAGCCTGCCCTGGCTGCAACACGCCGGGGTCGAGGTTGCGATGCTGCGCCTGGACCGGATCGATACGCTGATCAGCGGCAACAAATGGTTCAAGCTCAGCGATCACCTCAAACAGGCCGTCACAGTCGGTGCGCAAGGTGTGATCAGCCTCGGCGGCGCACATTCCAACCACTTGCATGCCCTGGCCGCAGCGGGCAAACGCTTCGGCTTCCCGACGGTTGGCCTGCTGCGCGGTCATGCTCAGCAGACGCCGACGGTGCTGGACCTGCAAGCCTTTGGCATGCAACTGCACTGGCTGGGTTACGCCGGTTATCGAGCGCGACATGCTACAGATTTCTGGCAGCCCTGGCGGGCGCGCTATCCCGAGCTGTATCCAATTGCCGAAGGGGGCGGCAGGCTTGCCGGTGCTCTGGGCTGCGCACGGTTGCGAGAGATGGTCGATAGCCAGCTCGGCCAGATGGATTGGGATGACTACCACGGCTGGTGGCTTGCTGCCGGAACGGGCACCACTGTGGCCGGTCTGCTGCTGGCCGAGGCGGGCGCGCATCCGGTGTATGGCGCGATGGCGGTGCCGGATGATCATGGGATCGCTGAAAACATTATGGCTGTGCTGGGCGAGGCCGTCGGGTCGCAGGAAAAAGCCGCATCGGAACTGCCCGCTGCCTGTGTTCTGCTCGACGCCAGCCGTGGCGGTTTCGCCAGAACCGACCCTGCCTTGCTCGATTTCATCGCCAGCAGCGAAGTGCAGGGCGGCGTACTTCTTGAGCCGCTGTACACTGGCAAGGCGCTGCTGGCCCTGCATGATGAGGTGCTGGCCGGCCGTTTCGAGCCTGGCACCCGGCTGGTCTTCGTTCATACCGGCGGCCTGCAAGGGCGACGCGCGATGGGGCTGTAGGCCTCATGGCAGAGCCTCTGGCATGAATTCTGCGCGGTTCGATGGCAAGACGTCGGCCCTGACTACGTGGAGGACACTTCTGGAGTGAAGCCTGCAGGTCGCTGTCTTGATAATCGATCCCCTCCAGATCAAGACGCCGAGGTCAGCATGACAACCACCGCCGCAGAGCACGTCGATCCTGCCACGCTGAAAAAAGTCATTGTCGCTGCGGCCATCGGCAATTTCGTCGAGTGGTTCGATTTCGCCGTGTATGGCTTTCTGGCCACCACCATCGCCCTGCAATTTTTCCCCAGCGGTGACAGCAGCGCAGCGCTGTTGAAAACCTTCGCCGTGTTTGCCGTCGCCTTCGCATTTCGACCGCTGGGCGGGGTGTTTTTTGGCATGCTGGGTGATCGCATCGGGCGCAAGAAGACCCTGGCCATGACCATTCTGCTGATGGCCGGCGCCACCACGCTGATCGGTTTGCTGCCGACGTATGCAGCGATTGGCGTGATGGCGCCGATTCTGCTGACCATCATTCGTTGTGCGCAGGGTTTCTCGGCCGGTGGGGAATATGCCGGGGCCTGCGCTTACCTTATGGAGCATGCGCCGCGTACTCAGCGGGCCTGGTACGGCAGCTTCGTCCCGGTCTCGACGTTTTCGGCCTTCGCCGCCGCTGCCGTGGTGGCTTATGCGCTGGAGTCGTCCCTGTCGACCGAGGCGATGGGCAGTTGGGGCTGGCGCCTGCCGTTTCTGATCGCCGCCCCGCTGGGGCTGGTCGGCTTGTACCTGCGCTGGAAACTCGACGAGACCCCGGCGTTTCAGGCGGTGGCTGAAGGGCACGCAGTAGCGCACTCGCCACTCAAGGACACTTTGCGCCATCACGCAGCCGCCATGTGCTGCCTGGGGGTGTTCGTATCATTGACGGCGCTGTCGTTCTACATGTTCACCACCTATTTTGCGACGTACCTGCAAGTGGCCGGAGGCCTGAGCAGGGCGACCGCGCTGCTGGTGTCGTTGATCGCACTGGCATTCGCCGCCGCGCTCTGTCCGCTGGCCGGTGCCTATTCAGACCGGGTAGGACGGCGGATCACAATGGCAACGGCCTGCATCCTGCTGATGGTTGTGGTGTTCCCGTCATTTTTAATGGCCAGCTCCGGCTCGTTCATCGCCTCGATCATCGGCGTCATGCTGCTGGCCGTGGGTGCCGTGCTGTGCGGCGTGGTCACGGCTGCGCTGCTGTCGGAAACCTTCCCGACCCGCACCCGCTACACCGCCTCGGCGATCACCTACAACATGGCCTACACCCTGTTCGGCGGCACCGCACCGCTGATGGCAACCTGGCTGATCAGCGTCACCGGCAGCAACCTGTCGCCAGCGTTCTACCTGATTGCCGTAGCCGTGCTAGCAATGGCAGGCGGCCTGGCATTGCCCGAGACCTCGAAGATCTCGCTGCATGACGTGCCGGTTGCGGGCAAAGGGGCAGTGGCGGGTTCGATGGCGTGAGGGTCTCGGGGTCACGCTTTGCGTCAAATATGTGCTGCAGCACAACGCCATACCTTGCCCGTAGCCACTGCACATAAACGAAAGCTTTTTCATCACGGTGGCACTGACGACGCAGAGTGCGACGTCAGTGTCAGGGCAAAGGAACCCGACGAAGGCGGGCCGGAAACGGAGCGGTGATTGCTTACTTTGGTCCCTCAAAGTAGGGCGCCGAGAGGCGAAAAGGTACCTTGAGCCGTAAACAAACATCACTGACCTTGCAGAGCCGCAGTGTGACGCGGAGCGCTACAAAAAGGACGCAGAGCGTCCAGAACGGCATGCGACGCGGAGCGTCGCACGATAGTTGAAAGAAAGTGCTTTTTTATCGCGGTGGCACCGACGACGCAAAGTGCGACGTAAAGAACCCAGAGGTATCCGCCAGATCACCTCTCGATCCATCAGCAAAAACGCAACAAAACGTGGCACAGTCGCCCCGAAAAATGGCACATTGGCGCGCCCAGGCGCGTGTGACACATTTTGTAATCATCCGTCCGGGAGACCTGAAAACCTTTTTATGGATGAATATCATGGCGACCAGCGCTCAGCCCGCAACGGCGACGGCCTCGACCACCCCCCAAACCAGCCCGCTGGTCATGCGCATCATCGGGGCAGTTGCCCTCGCACACCTGATCAATGACCTGATCCAGGCCATCCTTCCGTCGATCTACCCGATGCTCAAGGCCAGCTACGACCTGAGCTTCACCCAGATTGGCCTGATTACCCTGACGTTTCAGATCACCGCATCGTTGCTGCAACCGTGGGTCGGTTATTACACCGACCGCCACCCCAATCCACTGGTACTGCCCGTCGGGTCGATCTGCACGCTGATCGGTATCGTGATGATGTCGGTGGTAGGCAGCTTTCCATTGATTCTGCTGGCGGCAGCCCTGATCGGTATTGGCTCATCGACGTTTCACCCGGAGGCCTCGCGCATCGCACGACTGGCGTCCGGCGGGCGCTTCGGGCTTGCGCAATCGACTTTTCAAGTGGGCGGCAATACCGGCTCCGCGTTCGGGCCATTGCTGGCAGCGGCGATCATCATCCCGTTCGGTCAGGGTAATGTGGCCTGGATCGGCCTGTTCGCGCTGTTTTCCCTGGGCTTGCTGTACGCGATCAGCCGCTGGTATCGCGCGCACCTCAACCTGTTCAAGCTCAAGGCCGGCCAGGTGGCGACTCATGGCCTGTCGAGAAAACGCGTGATCGCCTCGCTGGCGGTGCTGGCGTTTCTGGTGTTCTCCAAGTTCTTCTACATGACCAGCCTGACCAGCTACTTCACGTTCTACCTGATCGAGAAGTTCGACCTGTCGGTCGCCAGCTCGCAGTTGCACTTGTTTCTGTTTTTGGGCGCAGTGGCAGCCGGGACATTCTTCGGTGGCCCGATTGGCGACCGCATCGGCCGTAAGGCGGTGATCTGGTTTTCGATCCTCGGCGCCGCGCCGTTCACCCTGGCGCTGCCGTATGCGGACCTGTTCTGGACCAGTGTGCTCAGCGTGATCATCGGTTTTGTGCTGGCCTCGGCGTTCTCTGCCATCGTGGTGTATGCCCAGGAACTGGTGCCTGGCAACGTTGGCATGATCGCCGGGATCTTCTTCGGCCTGATGTTCGGCTTCGGCGGCATCGGTGCTGCCTTGCTCGGCTACCTGGCTGACAGTCATGGCATTCTGTTCGTCTACACACTGTGTTCATACCTGCCGCTGCTCGGCATTCTCGCGATTCTTCTACCCCGGACCAAGTAATGCTCATAGCCACGCTGATCTTCCTGTTTACCATCACGCTGGTCATCTGGCAGCCCCAGGGGCTTGGCGTCGGCTGGAGTGCTGTGCTCGGGGCAGGGCTGGCGTTGCTGACCGGCGTGGTGCACCTGGGCGACATTGCCGTGGTGTGGGGCATCATCTGGAATGCCACGGCGACTTTCATTTCGCTGATCATCATTACGCTGTTGCTGGATGAGGCCGGTTTCTTCGCTTGGGCGGCGCTGCACGTCGCGCGCTGGGGCAAGGGTAAAGGTCGTCGTCTGTTTGCCTTGTTCGTGCTGTTCGGCGCGCTCGTGTCGGCGTTGTTCGCCAACGACGGTGCCGTGCTGATCCTCACGCCTATCGTCATCGCCATGATGCTGGCGTTGCGCTTTTCCGCTGCTTCTACCCTGGCCTTCGTAATGGCAGCCGGCTTCATCGCCGACACGGCGAGCCTGCCGCTGGTGGTGTCGAACCTGGTCAACATCGTTTCGGCGGACTACTTCAAGATTGGTTTCAACCGCTACGCCGCCGTCATGGTGCCGGTGAATCTGGCCAGTGTTGCCGCCACCCTGGCCGTGTTGATGTGGTATTTCCGCCGCGATATCCCCCGTGAATTCGAACCCGAGCATCTGGACAAACCCGAGACGGCCATTCATGACCGGGCGACGTTTCTGGCCGGCTGGGCGGTATTGCTGATTTTGCTGGTCGGCTGTTTTGCCCTTGAGCCACTGGGCATTCCGATCAGCGCGATTTCTTCCGTGTGTGCGTTGCTGTTGCTGGCCATCGCCGCCAAAGGGCACACGATCAAGACGCGCAAGGTGATGAAAGAAGCGCCGTGGCACATCGTGATCTTTTCCCTGGGCATGTACCTGGTGGTATATGGCCTGCGTAACGCCGGGCTGACGAATTATCTGGCTGATCTGCTGGACTGGTTTGCCGGCTACGGCATCTGGGGCGCGGCGATGGGCACCGGGCTGATGACGGCGTTCCTGTCATCGATCATGAACAACATGCCGACGGTACTGATCGGGCTGCTGTCCATCGACGCAAGCCACGCCAGCGGGGCGATTCAGGAAGCGATGATCTACGCCAACGTGATCGGCAGCGACCTGGGGCCGAAAATCACCCCGATCGGCAGTCTGGCTACGCTGCTCTGGCTGCACGTGCTTGAGCGCAAGGGCATCACCATCAGTTGGGGTTATTACTTCAAGGTCGGCATCGTACTGACCTTGCCGGTCTTGTTGATCACGCTGGCGGCGCTGGCGCTGCGATTGAGCTGAAAGCATGGCTGGTATCGGCCAGGTTCGGCCACATGTCCGACACCAGAAACAGACGCTCGGCTTCTTCCCAGTGGCCCTCGTTGTTCTCGCTCAGGCGCACCAGCAATTGCGCCGGGGCCAGCGGATTGAGGTCGCTCAGCCAGTCTTGCAACTGCCCGCCGCTCCAGGCCTCGGCGTAACGCGCTGGAGCCAGCCAGGCGTGGCGCGGCAGCGGTTGCCAGCGGCCCGCTGTGCTTTGTGCCAGAAACGCTTTCCAGTCACGCTGGTGCAGCCAGCGCCCTTTGAGGTGCCGGGGATGAACGCCTTCAGGAGAGGAGCACGAACCGGGCCACGGATACAGCAGGTAGCCACCCAGCCACAATTTCGCGCTGAAAGCCTCGACGCCCAGCGCCGCCAGTGCCTCACGGCTTTCCGGGCGAGCGGACATCGGCAACTGGTGCTGACTCAGGTGCGCAAGCTTTCGGTCCAGCCGGTCATTGCAGCCAGGCCCTAGCCAGCAGGCCGGATCGCGGCCGTCACCGTCCTGCGGCCCCAGGTAAAGCTTGATTGCCAGCTCGATGTGATGCACGCCGTCACGATCACGCAGCAGCATGTCCAGTTCGCCAAGCGTCTGGCCGCCGAGCCGGATCGGCAGGTTGGCGGCAATGATCTCCACCCCCGGCGCGTGTTGTACTGCGAACTGCCAGAGCCGTTCGTAATAGCGGCCCAGTCGCCGGGTTGCCGCCAGCGCCAGCCAGTCTTCCAGCGGGCCGCTGTCACGGTCGAGGCGCCAGAGGAAGTCTGCGAGTTGTTCCGGGGCATTTACCCACTCGCTGCCGGCCAGCGGATGGCGCTGCGCCCAGGGCGCGGTTTCAAGCATGGGTGGCGCGAGGATCACCCAGGCAAGGTCGCGCACCTCGGGGTGGCGCAATTGGCGGGGCAGGTCGATCAGGCTGGGAAATAGAGTCATGCACCGAGGATAGCGTGAGTCAGTGCTCGCAGGCAGTCTGTTTGCGCACAGGCGGCGAAGCTTTCATACGCAGGCCTGTAACCGTTTGTCGGTATCATTCGTGATTCTTTAATCAAGAGACCGATTAATTACAGCGCAGATTAATCATGGGGCAGGGCAAGCGTCGGTTGAAAAGTCTTTTGATAAGGCCGTGCGTACGGTCTGTCAAATAGGTGCTGTATTTTTCCTGCTTGAAATATCAGCGATATTTGTAAATCATGTTTATTCATTCCGTCTGTTTCAAGTGTGATCAAGCCGGGTGATTATGAAAATTCGGTCGACTCTTTTGCCGCGTGGGTTAAGCGGTATTTTTGCGGCAGATGTTCCTCTCGGGAAACTGGATGCCTGGAGTTGTCTATGAATGGTGAAATGCAGACACGGATAAAGCATCTGCTCTCGCCCGCCATTGCGCTTGTGCAATGTATTGCGATTGTCTGTTGGCTGGCTGTCCTGATCGTCACGCCGAATGTTAATTGCGGCGCTCGCGAGATCGCCTTGACCACGGGGCTGGTGCTGACCTGCTGGTGGCAATATCGCGCCACGCATTTCAGCGTCTGGCGTGGTGTGGGCATGGCTTCGGTAATCATCGTGGCCCTGAGCTTTTCGCGGGCCAGTCAGTTGAACAGCGAACTGGGTATCAACTGGGCATTGCCGATCGCGCTCATGATCATCCTGTGCTCGACATTGTTGGTGGTATATACCCGCGACTATCTGTTTGTGTCGGTGCTCTCCTGGATCATTCTTTCTCCCGCGCAGGGTATCGACACGGACAGTGCCGCCTATGTATTCATGATGCTGTTCTTTGTTTCGTCGATTGCTCTGGGTGTCGTACTGAATCACACCTACACCCGAACCCTGCGCAAGGTATTGACGCTGGAAAGCCGGTTTCGCGAACTGTCGCTGACCGATGACCTGACCGATATATTGAATCGCCGGGCATTGATGTTGGCACTCGATGAACAGCTGGCGAATAACAGTGGCGGTTATTTTCTGATGCTCGACATCGATAATTTCAAAACCATCAACGATCAGTTCGGGCATGACGCAGGCGATGAAGTTTTGCGTCTCATGGCGTCATGCCTGCAACAAACGCCGGGAAGTCTTGCGTTCGGTCGCATGGGGGGAGAGGAGTTTGGCGTCATTCTTCCTGTTTCCAGTGAGCCTGTGGCCTGTGACTATGTACTGCGCCTGCTGGACACCATCAGAAGATCGCCGGCGGTCAGTTCTCTGACCTGCAGTGCAGGGCTTGCCGACATCGATGCGAACTCGACCAGTTCGCAAGTGCTCAAGACGGCTGACATCAATATGTATCAGGCCAAGCGGGAGGGTAAGGACCGGGCGTTCTGGAGGGGGGCGCCGATGACTGACTTGCCAGCGCAAGGCCCGATGGGTGAGGGCGAAGAGGTTCGGGCGTTGGCGCCGTAGTGTTTTTGTTCAGACGCGGCGAAACAGGGCCGAAGCCCCGTTGGGTAGATTTGAAATAATCATCGGTCGTCCTGGCAGGCTGTGAACATGAATTACAAAACGGCAGGCTTGGGCACTCCGAGAAAATCATCCTCTTCACCGGGACAGGGTGAGAACCGATTCACATCGGTTGCCCCTTTGGCATTCAAGTCGATACGGCCGTTGGCATCAATGTGGATCGTGGTAGTTGGCCATTTTGGATCAATGTTCACGCAGCCGCTGATTCCTGCGTTGTCCCACCATTGGAAATGCATGAAGAAATCTTTTTTTGAAATATGTGGCCGGCATCCGAGATTGCCCCGCCAGGCGATATACCCCCTCTGCTTATACGGTGATCGGTGATCCATGTATAACGAACCCCTCTGGCCGCTTTATCTGAATAATAAACCCTTACTTCAGGGGTCGCAAAATCCCGTAGCGCCAGGATGAAAAAAATGGCGGTTAACCTTGGGGAGCGAATCAGTGTATTGAATATGATTTTTCGATTCATATCTTGCTCTTTTTCATAGACTCGTCAAAGCATGTGTGCAATCTCAGCGCGTCTCCCCATTGATCGGCAGGGACATCATCCATTGTCGGGTTTCTTGCGCAGCGTCGTAGTTGAGCAGTTTCTTCAACTTCTGGACGGTGGGATGTAGAAGGTTTCGGTTCATCTCGTCAGCGATGTAACGGGTCAGTTCTGCCATCTGATCCGGGTGATTGCAGACCGGCTCTGTGGTCGTATCGGGAGTGACGGGCGAGAACACTCCGCGTCCTCGCCTGTTTTTGCCTTGCCTGACCTTCGCTCGCCGACTTTTCGTACAAAGCCTTGGTGCATTGAAAACGGACGAAACTAGAGAATATTCTCTGCCGGGTATGTAAGGCGATTCCGAGAGATTTGAGCGAATCAACGTCTTTTCGATGGATCTTTGCGTGCCGGTTTGCCGCTGCCTTGCCGTTTCGCCCATAATCGCTGCTTTAAGTCGTCTCGAACCGCAGCAGGAGCCTCATGGAGCAATTTCGAAATATCGGCATCATCGGTCGCCTCGGCAGTGTTCAGGTGCTCGATACCGTACGCCGACTCAAGAGATTCCTGCTGGACCGGCATCTGCATGTCATCCTCGAAGAGACCATTGCCGAAGTCCTGCCCGGTCATGGCCTGCAGACTTCGTCGCGCAAGATGCTTGGCGAGGTCTGCGACATGGTCATCGTGGTCGGTGGCGATGGCAGCCTGTTGGGCGCTGCGCGTGCCCTGGCCCGGCACAATGTGCCGGTGCTGGGCATCAATCGCGGCAGCCTGGGCTTTCTGACCGACATCCGCCCCGACGAGCTGGAGGTCAAGTGCGCCGAAGTGCTCGATGGGCATTATCTGGTCGAAAACCGCTTCCTGCTGCAGGCCGAAGTGCGCCGCCACGGTGAAGCCATCGGCCAGGGCGATGCGCTCAACGACGTGGTACTGCACCCCGGCAAGTCCACGCGCATGATCGAGTTCGAAATCTACATAGACGGCCAGTTTGTCTGTAGCCAGAAGGCCGACGGCCTGATCGTCGCGACACCGACCGGTTCGACCGCCTACGCGCTGTCGGCGGGCGGGCCGATCATGCACCCCAAGCTGGACGCCATCGTGATCGTGCCGATGTACCCGCACACGCTGTCCGGGCGGCCCATCGTGGTTGACGGCAACAGCGAGCTGAAAATCGTCGTGTCCAAGGACATGACCATTTATCCGCAAGTGTCCTGCGACGGGCAGAACCACTTCACCTGCGCACCGGGTGACACCATTACGGTCAGCAAGAAGCCGCAGAAGCTGCGCCTGATTCACCCGTTGGATCACAACTATTACGAAGTCTGCCGCACCAAGCTCGGCTGGGGCAGCAGGCTCGGCGGCGGGGGCGATTAATGCTCGATCCGGCGCGTGGCTATGATCTGATCGGTGACGTGCACGGGTGCGCCCATACCCTGGAGCACTTGCTGGAACTGCTGGGCTACCGTCTGCAGGCTGGCGTGTGGCGCCACCCTGAGCGCATCGCGATTTTCCTCGGCGACATCATCGACCGAGGGCCGCGTATTCGCGAATCGCTGCATATCGTGCGCGACATGGTTCAGGCCGGGCAAGCGTACTGCATCATGGGCAACCATGAGTTCAATGCGCTGGGCTGGATGACACCGGCGCTGCCCGAGAGCGGTCACCTGTTTGTGCGCGAGCACACCCCGCGCCATGCCCGTTTGATCGGCGAAACGCTGGCGCAATTCGAAGCGTATCCGGATGAATGGAACGAGTTCGTCAACTGGTTCTACGAGCTGCCCCTGTATATTGATGCCGGACGTTTCCGAGTGGTGCACGCCTGCTGGGACGCGACCCTGATCGACCCGTTGCGCGGCCTGCACGGGACCGGCTGCATCGACAGGCATTTTGTGCAAGCGTCGGCAGTGCCCGGCAGTTTCGCCAGCAACGTGTTCAACCGCCTGTTGCGAGGCACCGACATGCGCCTGCCGCATGGCCTGACCCTGACCGGTGGCGACGGGCTGACGCGTGAGTTCTTCCGCACCAAGTTCTGGGAAGATAACCCGCAGACCTACGGCGACGTGGTCTTCCAGCCCGACGCTCTGCCCGAAGGCGTGGCCAAGACGCCATTGTCCACGTCCGAAAAAAACGCATTGCTGCGCTACGGCAGCAACGAACCGCTGCTGTTTGTCGGTCATTACTGGCGCAGCGGTATCCCCGCACCCATCCGGCCGAACCTGGCATGCCTGGATTACAGCGCGGTGCTCTACGGCAAGCTGGTCGCCTATCGGCTGGATCAGGAAACACACGTCGATCCGGACAAATTCGTCTGGGTCGATGTTCAGCGTCCCGAGGTTTCACCATGAGTCCCGTTGCCGTCTTGCGTTTGCCGCTGACTACCGATCTGAGCGGTTTTGTTCGTTTGTTGCAGCGCTTGCAGATCCCTCACCGGGTCAGCGAAGAGGCTGGTGAGCAGGTGCTCTGGGTTCCGGACGCCGAGCGGCTGGCCGATGACGTGCGGGACTTGTATACGCGCTTTCCCGAGGGGGACGAACACGTTCAACTGGCCGACGCTTCCCAGGCGCCCACGTACAAGGCTCCGGGCCTGATCGAGCAATTGCGCAACAGCCCGGTGACAGCGCTGGTGCTGATGGTCACTTTGCTGGTGGCGGGCCTGACGCTGTTGGGCGACAACCTGGACGCCATCCGCTGGCTGACTTTTCAGGATTTTCGTATCAATGGCGAATACGCGACGTTTCTGCCGTTGCCTGAAACGCTGGCTTCCGGGCAATGGTGGCGCATCGTCTCGCCGATGCTGATCCACTTCGGCATTCTGCATCTGGCCATGAACGGCATGTGGTTCTGGGAGCTGGGCCGGCGCATCGAAATTCGTCAGGGCAGCGTGTCCCTGTTGTTGCTGACGCTGCTGTTTTCTGCGGTTTCCAACTACGTTCAATACCTGTTCAGCGGTCCAAGCCTGTTCGGCGGCCTGTCTGGGGTGCTGTACGGGTTGCTGGGTCATTGCTGGATCTATCAAATGCTGGCACCCAACCCGGTTTACCGACTGCCACGTGGCGTGTTGATCATGATGCTGGTCTGGCTGGCGCTGTGCCTGTCCGGTCTGGTGAGCATGCTCGGCTTCGGCGAGATCGCCAACGGTGCGCATGTCGGCGGGCTGATCATCGGCTGTATCACCGGCCTTTTCGGTGGTGCGATTGCACGCCGCAAGGCCTAGAATCACTGGCTACTTTCTGGAGTGCCCTATGTCGTCTTTTATAGAAATGATTGAAAACATCACCCCGGATGTCTACGAGAGCCTGAAGCTGGCCGTGGAAATCGGCAAATGGTCCGATGGCCGCAAGCTGACTCAGGAACAGCGTGAACTGTCGTTGCAGGCGTTGATCGCCTGGGAAGCGCAGAACCTGCCGGAAGACCAGCGCACGGGCTACATGGGGCCGCAGGAATGCGCTTCAAAATCGGCGCCTGTGCCTAATATCCTGTTCAAATCGGATGCCATTCATTGATCGAAATTGGTCGCGGAGCTGTCAACAAAATGTCGGCGCGTCAGGATGACGCGTCGTTTGTGCAATACGCTTTTCGCCTGGGCGACACCGAGATCGCGGTCAACCCGCTGATCGGCAAGACGCTGCGGCTGGAGTTTCTCGGCGCCATTCACTGCAGTCATTGCGGGCGCAAGACCAAATCCAGTTACAGCCAGGGTTATTGCTATCCGTGCATGCTCAAGCTGGCGCAGTGCGACATATGCATCATGAGCCCGGAAAAATGCCACCACGATCAGGGCACGTGCCGTGATCCGTCGTGGGGCGAGCAATTTTGCATGACTGATCACATTGTTTATCTGGCCAACTCGTCAGGCGTGAAGGTGGGCATCACCCGGTCCACTCAACTGCCGACCCGCTGGCTGGATCAGGGCGCAAGCCAGGCGCTGCCGATCCTGCGCGTGGCCACCCGGCAACAGTCGGGCTTCGTCGAAGACCTGCTGCGCAGCCAGGTAGCCGATCGCACCAACTGGCGTGCGCTGCTCAAAGGCGACGCTCAGCCTGTCGATCTCAAGGCCATTCGCCAGGAACTGTTCGACAGCTGCGGCGCCGGGCTGCTTGGATTGCAAGAACGATTCGGTCTGCAAGCCATCCAATTGCTACATGACGCTGAGCCTGTCGAGTTTCGTTACCCGGTCGAGGCGTATCCGACCAAGATTGTCAGCTTCAACCTGGACAAGAACCCGATTGCCGAGGGCACGCTGCTGGGGATCAAGGGCCAATACCTGATTTTCGACACTGGCGTGATCAACATTCGCAAATACACGGCCTATCAACTGGCCGTGCATCAGTAGAAGGATTCCAGTATGCGCACCGAACAACCGAAAATGATTTACCTGAAGGACTACCAGGCTCCCGAGTACCTCATTGATGAGACGAACCTGACCTTCGAGCTGTTCGACGACCACTCGCTGGTCCACGCCCAACTGGTCATGCGCCGCAACCCGGAGCGTGGCGCAGGCCTGCCGCCGCTGGTGCTGGACGGCCAGCATCTGGAACTGGTTTCGGTGAAACTGAGCGACATCGAGCTGGGCGCTGCTGATTATCAACTGACAGACGATCACCTGACGCTGCATCCACAGGCCGAAAGCTTCACGGTCGACAGCACCGTGCGCATCCATCCTGAAACCAATACCGCGCTGGAAGGCCTGTACAAGTCCAGCGGCATGTTCTGCACCCAGTGTGAGGCCGAGGGCTTTCGCAAGATTACCTACTACCTCGACCGCCCTGACGTGATGAGCACATTCACCACCACGCTGAGCGCCGACAAGCAGAACTTTCCGATCCTGCTGTCCAACGGCAACCCGATTGCCAGCGGTGAAGAAGAGGGCGGACGGCACTGGGCGACCTGGGAAGACCCGTTCATGAAGCCAGCCTACCTGTTCGCGCTGGTGGCCGGTGATCTGTGGTGCATCGAAGACACCTTTACCACCATGAGCCAGCGGGAAGTGACCCTGCGCATCTATGTCGAGCCAGAAAACGTCGATAAATGCCAGCACGCCATGACCAGCCTGAAAAAATCCATGCGTTGGGATGAAGAGGCCTACGGTCGCGAGTATGACCTGGATATCTTCATGATCGTGGCGGTCAACGATTTCAACATGGGCGCGATGGAGAACAAGGGCCTCAACATTTTCAATTCCAGCGCCGTGCTGGCCCGTGCCGAAACCGCCACCGACGCCGCGCACCAGCGTGTCGAAGCCATCGTCGCCCATGAATATTTCCACAACTGGTCGGGCAACCGCGTGACCTGCCGTGACTGGTTCCAGCTGTCACTCAAGGAAGGCTTCACGGTGTATCGCGACGCCGGTTTCTCGGCCGACATGAACTCGGCCACGGTCAAGCGTATTCAGGACGTTGCTTACCTGCGCACCCACCAGTTTGCCGAAGATGCCGGCCCGATGGCCCATGCCGTGCGCCCGGACAGCTTCATCGAAATCTCCAACTTCTACACCCTGACCGTGTACGAAAAAGGTTCGGAAGTGGTCGGCATGCTTCACACCCTGCTGGGGGCTCAAGGCTTTCGCAAGGGCAGCGACCTGTACTTCGAGCGCCACGACGGCCAGGCAGTGACCTGCGACGACTTCATCAAGGCCATGGAAGACGCCAATGGCGTTGACCTGACCCAGTTCAAGCGCTGGTACAGCCAGGCGGGCACGCCGCGTCTGGCGGTCAGCGAGTCGTATGACGCTGCTGCGAACACCTACAGCCTGACCTTCCGCCAGAGCTGCCCGAGCACACCGGGCCAGCCTGGTGATAAGAAACAGCCTTTCGTGATTCCGGTCGAGCTGGGCCTGCTGGACAGCAAAGGTGGCGAGATCGCCCTGCGCCTGGCCAACGAAACCGCCGCAACCGGCAGCACGCGGGTGCTTTCGGTGACTGAGGCCGAGCAGACGTTCACCTTTGTCGATGTCGCTGAAAAGCCACTGCCGTCCTTGCTGCGTGGCTTCTCGGCACCGGTCAGGCTGAGCTTCCCGTACGACCGCGACCAGTTGATGTTCCTGATGCAGCACGACAGCGACGGCTTCAACCGCTGGGATGCGGGCCAGCAACTGTCGGTTCAGGTGTTGCAGGAACTGATCGCTCAGCACCAGCAAGGTCAGCCACTGGTCATGGATCAGCGCCTGATTACCGCACTGGGCACCGTACTGGCGGATGAGCAACTGGATCAGGCCATGGTCGCGGAAATGCTTTCGCTGCCGGGCGAGGCTTACCTGGCCGAGATCAGCGAAGTGGCTGATGTCGATGCCATTCACGCTGCTCGCGAATTTGCTCGCCAACAACTGGCCGATGGCCTGTTTGACAGCCTGCTGGCGCGCTACAAGGCCAACCGCGAGCTTTCCAAGGCCATGCCATACGTTGCCGAATCTGCGCATTTCGCCCGTCGCGCGCTTCAGAACATCGCGCTGTCGTACCTGATGCTCAGCGGCAAACCTGAAGTGCTGGCGGCGACCATCGACCAGTTCGATACCAGCGACAACATGACCGAGCGCCTGACGGCACTGGCCGTGCTGGTCAATTCGCCGTTCACTGAAGAGCGCGACAAAGCGCTGGCCGTGTTCGCTGAGAACTTCAAGAACAACGCGCTGGTCATGGATCAATGGTTCAGCGTCCAGGCGGCCAGCACCCAGCCGGGTGGCCTGCAACGCGTACAGGAATTGATGAAACATCCTGCCTTCAGCATCAAGAACCCGAACAAGGTCCGCGCCCTTATCGGCGCGTTTGCCGGGCAGAACCTGATCAACTTCCACGCTGCGGACGGCTCTGGCTACCGCTTCCTGGCGGACCTGGTCATTGAACTGAACGCCCTGAACCCACAAATCGCCTCCCGCCAACTGGCCCCTCTGACCCGCTGGCGCAAATACGACAGCGCCCGTCAGGCGCTGATGAAAGCAGAGCTGGAGCGCATCCTCGCCTCCGGCAAACTGTCGGCGGATGTGTATGAAGTGGTGAGCAAAAGCCTGGCTGAATGAGGGTTGATGCGGTGCTGAGTGCGTAAATGGCACGCTCGGGAAAGGCGCTATCTGCTGATGTGGGTAGCGCCTTTTTTGTGTCTTTCGCCCCGATTTATTCGGTGCCTGATGATCCGTCTTCGTGGACAAGTCCACTCCCACAAGGGCTCATACGCACAGGTTGTCCTGAAAAAATCTCACATGTGAGGTATATCCATCCTCGGAGACATCTGATACGTTGCTCACCTGATCCACGGCCAGCAGCAAGGGGAAGCGCCAATGCCTCGTAAAACCCAAGGCGACAACGCAACAGTCCCGGCCAGGGTTTCCAAAAGCTCCACCGATTACATGCGTGAAATGCGTCTGCGACTCAAGGATGCGGGGCTGGTCAAGCGGGAGTTCTGGATCCGGCCCGAGAATGTCGATGCCCTGCGTGGCATTGAAAAAGCCTTAAGACAGCCCTTTTTGGGCGAGAGGATCAAATTGGAGGATTTCATGACCGAGAATACCCACTGGACCATCAGCTCTTTGCAGAAGGCTCTTTGTGAACTGGATCTGGTGACTCAGGGCCAGATCGAACTGGACGTCACCGAAGGTGATGCCTCGGGCATCAGGCTGACCATGACCGGCCACGGCGACCTGCCGATCTATATCGCAGTGGAAGGCGAACAGATTCTGGCCGACGCGACCTTGATCGAAGTGAACAAGATCAAGAATGTGCAGGCGTTCAACGATGTCGTGCTGCGCAGTCGCGATCTGTTTCCGCTGTCATCGGTCGGTATCGAAAAACTGGGCGACGGCCAGGAAGTTTACTGCCTGTTTGGCGCGCTGAGCGCTGCTTCGTCGCTCACGGTGGTTGTGCAGGAAATTCTCACCCTCGCGGACAACGTGATCCGTGCGGCCGACGCTTTTGAAGATCATTTCATCTACTGAACAGCGCTGTCAGGCGGAGAACATTCATGACTACAAGTATCTGGAAAAAACTGGTGACCGCCGTTCGTGGTGGCGCTTCCGAAGTGGGCGAGTCGATTGCCGATGCCAATGCCATTCGCATTCTGGATCAGGAAATCCGTGACGCCGACAACGCGCTGGTCAAGGCCCGCGACGGGCTGATCACCATCAAGGCCAAGCACAAGCTCTCGGCGCAGCGTCTTGAAGAACACGCCACCAGCATTGCCAACTGGGAAGGCCGCGCCATGCAGGCCCTGAACAAGGGCGAAGAAGCGCTGGCCGTTGAATGTGCCAGCAAGATTGCCGAGATCGAAGCCCTGCGTGACCAGGAGCAGGAGCTGGCCGATCAGTTCGGCAAGCAGGTCAGCCTGTTGCAGGAGCAGGTGATCAAGGCCGAGTCGCGAATCAAGAGCCTCAAGCAACAGGTCGAGATGGCCAAGGCCCGTGAAACTGTCCAGCGCGCCCGCGTTGCGACGGCCACTGCAACCGGTGGCGCGAGTGGTTCGGTCGAGACTGCAGTGGGTTCGCTGGCGCGCCTCAAGCAGCGCCAGGACGAACAGGATGCCAAGCTGGAAGCGGCCGAAGAACTGGCCAGCCAGTCCAGCGGCAGTGACCTTGAGCGTCGTTTGCAGGACGCCGGTATTGGTGCCAAAAGCGGCGGCGCGCAAGATGTGCTGGCACGCCTGAAAGCCAAAAACCAGACGCCGGCGCAGTAATCGACGCAGCCAGGCAGGCGAGGGTGGAGAATGGCGTTTTCCAAACGACTCAAGGTCATCCTCGCCCTGTCGGCCGTGTTGATTGCGGTGCAGGCAATCAACTCGATCACGGGCAATAGTCTGGTTCATTTCGGTATCATTCCGCGCAGCCTTGACGGGTTGCGCGGAATTGTTTTTGCTCCCTTTCTGCATGGCTCGATTCAACACTTGCTCAGCAACCTGTTGCCGTTCATTGTGCTGAGCTGGCTGGTGGCTACCGAGGGTGTCAGGCGTTATGCCTGGGTCGCCGGGCTGGTTTGCCTGCTGGGCGGGCTGCTGGTCTGGAGTTTTGGTCGCAACAATATCCATGTTGGCGCAAGCGGTCTGATTTTCGGTTTGTGGGCTTATCTGCTGGCGCGTGCGTGGTATCAGCGCAGCCTCGCCAGCGTGCTGTTGGCGCTGATTGTGCTGGCCGGTTACAGCGGGCTGGTTTTCGGCTTCGTGCCGGTGGCCGGTGTTTCGTTTGAATCACATATCGCCGGGGCGTTTGCCGGGGTTTGTGTGGCGTGGCTGATGCATTCCAGGGCATTGCTGGCAGAAAAGGCCTGATGCACTGCGGCTGTTATCGATGACGGTTGACCGGGAAGACCCTGTTGACCCGTAGGGAAGTGGAACCTGGCTCAAGGATTTGAAAGGATGACTCTGCTCCTGTTACTTCGGCGTCACACCTCGTCGTTTTTCGAGCGTTTCGGCTGGGCTGGCATCGGCATGCTGTTACTGGTGCACTATGGCGTTTCCTGGCTGTTGCTGACGCTGGCCGGTGAAGAGCACCTGTTGCAGGGGGCTGACTTCACTTATTTCTACCTCACCACTGCGACCACCGTCGGCTATGGCGATCTGTCGCCCAAGTCAGGGTGGGGCAAGCTGGTCACCACCACCTGGATCATGCTGGGTGGCATTGCCTTGCTGACCACGGTCATCGGCAAGGCGTCGACGTCGGTCGGTGATATCTGGAGAAGGAACATGAAAGGACAAGGCGATTGCTCGGCGCTGACAGGTCATACAGTGTTGGTTGGCTGGGACGGAGAAGCCAGCGAGCGCATCGTCGAGCTGCTCGGTCAAGACACCTCTACCAGCCGGGCCGGGCTTGTTATCTGCGACTCGATCATCACGGAAAACCCGCTGCCGGGCAGGGCGTCGTTCATCAAGGGCGATTCTCTGGATTCGCCGGCGGTGCTGAGCCGCGCGGGGGTTGTGGGCGCGCAGAGAATTCTGGTCCACACCCAATCCGACAGCCTGACACTCGCCATCGTACTGACGCTCAAAAGCCTCGGGCCGACCGGTCATGTGGTCGCGCACTTCAATAATTCCGAACGGGCCGCGCTGGCCAGAACCTACGCACCCGAGCTGGAATGCACCTCGAACATGGCCATTGAAATGCTGGTTCGCTCCGCGCAGGACCCAGGCTCGAGTTCGGTGATCACCGAGCTGCTGTGTGTTGGCGTGGGTGCCACGCAGTACCGTCATGTGTTGCCTGCCGACTTCGCCTGCTCCTGCGGCGAGCTGTACATACGCATGCGCCAGGAATTCAATGCCACGCTGATTGGTTATCGCTCCTCAACCATGCAGCAGTTCGAGATCAATCCGGCCAACGATATGTCTATCCTGGGCGGGGAAATTTTCTACATTGCCTCCAGTCGACTTCAAGGAAACGCACTATGAGCTGGTTCAAACGTGCCATGGGTCTGGAAGCACCCAAGGCGTCGGGTCGTGAGGGTGACGCGTCGGCCAACCCGCTGGGGCTGGCCTCCGGGCGGATGTTATGCCTGGACAGCTCATTGAAGCTGTTGCTCGACGGGCATTCGGAAGTGGTCGTGCCTGGTGATGAAAAGGTCTGGGCCGTAGGGCGTGTCGATCTGGGCCAGGCAATGGCCCTGCATCGTTTCTACCTCGATAACGAGGATTACTTTCTGCAAGTGGTCAGCAACGGCCCCAACCCGGAAGACGTTCAGGACATCATCCTGTTCGGTTATTACAGCGCCGAGCCGATCACCAACAAGGATGAGCTGCTGCGCCTGACCGGCCCGTCGTCGAAGATCGGCCTGCCCACCTACGAGCACGATGGCGAGGAATTCGAGCGGCAATGGGGCACTTCACCGGGCCAGACCGAACTGACGCCCCTGGACGAAGATATCGTCAGCCCTGATGCTGCCTATCGCGTGAAACACCTGAGCATGCTGTACGCCCGCGAAACGGGACTGATAAACCGCCGTGAGTTTCTGCTGTTTTCCGTGGAGGAAGACGAAGAGGGCAGCATCACGCTCACCACGGCGGTTGGCATAACGCTGCAATCCACTGATATCAACGTTCTCTGACAAGGAAATTCTCATGATCGACGCGCTGCGTATGTCGCTCAATGCCACCGCTGTATTCGGCTTCGTTATGTACATTCTGGTGGCGGCGATTCTGTTCGCCCTGTTCCAGTTCATCTACAGCAGGATTACGCCGCACAAGGAGTTCGCGCTGATCCGCGAAAACAACAGTGCCGCCGCGCTTGCGCTGGGCGGTTCACTGATCGGTTTCGCGTTGCCGGCCAGTAACATCATCACCTACAGCATCAGCATTCTGGACGTCATCGTCTGGGTGGTGATTGCCGCCGTGGTGCAGTTGTTGGCGTTCGGCGTCACCAGCCTGGTGCTCAAGGGCCTGTCGACGCGCATCGCCAAAGGCGAAATGGCCGCCGCTATCTATTCGGCCAGCGTCGCAATCAGCGTCGGTCTTCTCAACGCCGCCTGCATGACCCCTTCGGTCTGACGGCAGCCTTGGACAAGGAGACTCACGATGAGACGTAGTTCAGTAAAGCTGGTGCTCGCCAGCACGCTTCCCCTGGCTCTCGCCGCCTGTGGCCCGTCGGAAGACAAGGACACTTTCAACGCAAAGGCCAACTTCAGTTCGGTGCAGGAATGCGTCGATGCCAAGGTGCCGGTCAATGTCTGTTCGGATGCCTACATGCAGGCGCTGTCCGACCATCGTCGCATCGCGCCGACCTACGATGACAAGGCGTCTTGTGACGCTGACTTCATACCGGATTATTGCCAGGTCACTTCGGACGGCAAGTACGTGCCGAAGCTCGGCGGCTTCGAACTGGGTTTTTCCGGGCATGTGCCCAAAGAGGCGCTGGACCGGGCCAATCAGGAAGTCGCCCAGTCCGCGCCCGCAGGCATGAGCGGCACTACCGGGCTGATGGCCGGTTTGCTGATCGGCAATTTGCTCAGTAACGGTTTCGGTGGTGGCAGCCGTTATTACTCGCAGCCTATCTACCAGACACGTGATGACCGTGGCGGTTATTACAGCTCATCCTTGCCCAGCCAGATTGATCGCGGCAAGACCTTCGGCCGTTCGAGTCAGGCGCAGTCCAGCCCGGACCGCAGCTATGGCAAAAGCACGCTGGGGCGCAACCTGGGCAGTTCAGGTTCTGGCTCGTCGTCGGTGTCATCGACCATTTCGCGTGGCGGTTTCGGCAGTCAGGCTTCGGCACGCAGCGGCTGGGGCGGCAAGAGCAGCAGCGGCAGCAGCAGTTTCGGAGGCTGACGGAGCGCGCCATGAAAAAGATCAGCATCGAAGAACGCCCTGACTGGCGTGCCACCGCCGAACGTGAAGGCTTCAACTTTCACACCATCGACGGCGAGCGCTACTGGGATGAGCGCGGTTATTACCTGTTCACCGAACAGCAGATTACCCGCGATCTGGAAGCGCCGACCCAGGCGCTTCACCAGATGTGCATGGATGCGGTGGCGCGGGTGGTGGACAGTGAGGAGCTGCTGCACCAGTTGGCCATTCCAGCAGCGTTTTTCGATGTAATTCAGACATCATGGAAGCAAGGGCACCCACATCTTTACGCACGCTTTGACTTCGCCTACGACGGTACGGGCCCGGCAAAGATGTACGAGATCAATGCCGATACCCCGACCAGCCTGATGGAGGCTGGCGCGTTTCAACTGCTCTGGCTCGAAGAGCAGATGGCGCGTGGGGTATTGCCGGCGCATGCCAGCCAGTTCAACTCGATTGCCGAGGACCTTGTTCGCGCCTTCGCCGAGTTTCCGGGGGCAAGCCCGTTCTACTTTGCGGCGATGTCCGGCTCTGTCGAAGACCGTGGCACCACCGATTTCCTGCGGCGCATGGCCGCGCACGTCGGTATCGATGCCAGGCACATCGACATCGAGGACATCGGGCCCGATGACCAAGGGCGTTTTGTAGACCTGGACGGGCGCTGGATCGAGCGCTTGTTCAAACTGCATGCGTGGGAACATATCTTTCACGAGGCATTCGGCAAGAACGTTACGGCCAGCGGCACTCAGTTTGTCGAGCCTGCCTGGAAGGCGATCCTCAGCAACAAGGGGATCTTGCCGTTGTTGTGGCAATTCAATCAAGGCCATCCGAACCTGCTGCCTTCGCGAGTTGATCAGGACGTCACGAAACCGGTGCCCAAAGGGTGGGTGCGCAAGCCGTACTTTTCCCGCGAAGGCGCCAACATCGAAATGCGCACGCCGAGCGACCAGGTCATTGCGGTCGATGGTCCTTACACCGATGCGCCTTACATTCTTCAGGCGTACTCGCCACTTCCGAAGTTTGGCGACAGCTACACACTGATCGGCTCGTGGGTTATTGGCGACCTGGCATCAGGAATCGGCATTCGTGAAGATGACAGCCTGATCACCAAGGATACCAGCCGGTTCCTGCCCCACGTAGTTATCGATTAAACCCTTGTTTATTGAAAAAGGTGTTACTTATGAAAGATAAGTAACACCTTCGCTGTTACCGTCGGTTTTTTCTGCGCTCGATAACCGGTAAACACGCCAGGTTTTTTCATGGATGTCTGACAATTAAACAGGCCGCAACCACGGTGTTGCGTTCTGAAATATAAGTCGTTCGCTTTTCGTCTGATCTGTACTTTATACAAAATAAGATCTGTTGTTTTTTCTCGTGTTGGCATTCGGGTTGCATTGTTGTGGGCACTCCTGGATGCCTGTCCCGTCGACGTGTTTAGTGCGTGTTTTAAGTTCTGGAAGTTTCCTACAACTTGACGTAAGGCATACAGATTTTTGCAGGATCACACGCTGGCTGAATGCCTTGCTTGTCTCTTGACGATAATGGCGCGGGGCAGTCGTTACGTTCGTCGCACTAACAATAATACCGTTTACAACGGAAACAGCACCGGTCTGTGTGTCAGCCCATTGTCCGGGGCTGGTCAGGCAAGCCGGTCATGTAAGGAGAACCAACATGTTCATGAAACACCTGATGGGGGTCGCGCTGGTGCTGCTGATCGCGATCAACACCAGCCTGGCCGGCGATGTCACGCTGCTGGGCAGCCGGCTGACGCCTCTCGGCGGCGAGATGGCCGGTAACGACGCCGGAAGCATACCGGCCTGGAGTGGCGGAATTACCCGCCCGCCGCCTGGTTATAAAGGCTCCGGTACACGGCATGTCGATCCGTACGCCGCTGACAAGCCTCTGTTTACCATCACCCACGCCAATCTGGAACACTACCGCGCGCGGCTGACGCCTGGGCAAGTGGCGATGTTCGAGACCTATCCCGACACTTATCAAATGCCCATTTACCCGACCCGGCGCTCCGGGTCGGCGCCACAATGGGTATACGACAACACGCGCCGCAATGCCGAAAAAGCCAGGTTGATCGCTGATGGCAACGGCTTTGTCGATGCCTACGGCGGAATACCATTTCCTGTTCCGGAAAAAGGCATTCAGGCCATATGGAATCATATCGCCCGCTACCGCGGTCATTACGTGGTGCGCAAAGCTTCAGAAGTCGCGATACAGCGTGACGGTAGTTTCAAACCGGTCATCACGCGGCAGGAAATCCTGTTCCGTTTCTATGACCCGCGCGGCAGCTTCGCCAGTCTGGACAATGTGCTGTTCTACTACCTGTCGTTCACCCAGTGCCCGGCGCGCATGACCGACTCGGCGGTGCTGGTCCATGAAACGCTGGATCAAGTGCAGGAACCCCGGCAGGCGTGGGCCTACAATGCCGGGCAAGGGCGGGTGCGACGTGCACCGAGCCTGGCTTACGACCTGCCGATCCCGGCCTCGGATGGCCTGCGCACGGCAGATGATACCGACATGTTCAACGGCTCACCGGACCGTTATGAATGGACGCTGATGGGCAAGCGCGAAGTGTATATCCCTTACAACAATTATCGGATTTCCAGTCCCGATATCGCCTACCGGCAGCTGTTGCAGGTCGGGCATATCAACCCGGCGTATACGCGCCATGAACTGCACCGGGTGTGGGTGGTGGAGGGCAGGCTCAAACCCACGGCGCGGCATGTCTATTCGCGGCGCACCCTGTATCTGGACGAAGACAGCTGGCAGGCCGCAATCGTCGATCAGTACGACGGTCGCGGTCAGTTGTGGCGGGTCTCCATGGCCTACCTGAAAAACTATTACGAGCTGCCTACCACATGGTCTGCACTGGATGTGTTTCATGACCTGCAAGCGCGGCGTTATCACGTCCAGAACCTGGAAAATCAGGCGCCCGGCACCAGCGACTTCTCCCAGCCTGTGCCCGGTGCAAACGCCTTTAAACCGGCTGCGCTGCGCCGGACAGGCTTTCGCTGACGACCTGTGCAATGACGGTCTGGCGGACTTGGTCGATCAGCAATCGTGATGATTGATCAATCACATCCTGCGCGCTTAACAAAAGATAACGACATGCCGATTGTCAGGCATTTGCAAAACTGCCTAGGATGGCCGAGCTTCCAGAAAGGCGGGGCCAGACGCTTGCGGACGTCCGGTTCAAGACGCGCTGATTGGTAACAGCCACCTGATAATAAGAAAGGGGAGAAGTCCATGCGTGAGCCTTTCCACTGGCGCACTCGGTTATGCACGGGCATGTCCCTGGCGATCTTTACGTGCTGCTCGTTTGCCGATTCGGCTCCCGTTGCCGCAGCCGCTGCGGACACCGCCGCGTATGCCGTCGAATCAGCCAAAGCCTCACGCGGCCTGTTGCTGGATGTCGCCCATGCCGGTGCACGCCTGGTCGCAGTGGGTGATCACGGGCATATTCTGTATTCCGATGACCAGGGCAAGACCTGGAGCCAGGCCCGAGTGCCGACCCGCCAGCTACTGACGGCGGTGTTCTTCGTCGATGAGCAGCACGGTTGGGCGGTCGGCCACGATGCGCAAATCCTCGCCAGCAGCGATGGCGGCAAAAGCTGGAACAAACAGTTCGAGGACTTGAAGCGCGAAGCACCGTTGCTGGATGTCTGGTTCAAGGACCTCAACAACGGTTTCGCCATTGGCGCGTATGGCGCGTTGCTCAACACCGGCGACGGCGGCCGGCATTGGCAGGACGTCAGCGACCGGCTGGACAACGAAGATCAGTACCACCTGAACGGTATCGCTCAGATAAAAGACGCAGGGCTGTTTATCGTCGGTGAAGCGGGCAGCATGTTTCGTTCTCGCGACGAGGGGCAAACCTGGGAAAAGCTCGAAGGTCCTTATCAGGGCTCGTTGTTTGGCGTCGTCGGCACCGCGCAGCCTGCCACGTTGCTGGCTTACGGTCTGCGCGGCAACCTGTTTCGCTCCAGTGATTTTGGTGACACCTGGCAACCCATCGAACTGAACGGCGCACGCGGGCCGGTCGAGTTCGGTCTGGCCAGCGCCACGTTGCTGACCGATGGCACATTGGTGCTGGTCGGCAACGGCGGCAGTGTCATGCGCAGCACTGATGACGGTGAGACATTCGAGGTCTTCAACCGCCCCGATCGCATTTCGCTGGCGGGAGTCACCGCTAATCTTCAAGGCAATCTGATTCTGGTAGGACAGGGCGGCGTACGCGTCACCTCGCCGACGGGCGCCGAGACGACCCAACAATAAGACCTTTCAGGGCGGGGACCTTCAGGCATGAGCAATCTTCAACACCCAGCACATTCAGATGACAAGGCAACCTTTCTTGAGCGCCTGATTTTCAATCATCGTCCGGCCGTGATTATCCTCTGCCTGCTGGCGAGTATTTTTCTGTTCTGGCAGGCCACGCAGGTTCGGCCTTCCACCAGTTTCGAAAAGATGATCCCGCTGTCTCATCCGTTCATTCAGAACATGATGAAGCACCGCAACGATCTGGCGAACCTGGGCAATACGGTGCGCATTTCCGTAGAAGCGGTGGATGGCGACATTTTCTCCAAAGAATATATGGAGACCCTGCGCCAGATCAGTGACGAAGTATTTTACATTCCCGGCGTGGACCGTTCTGGTCTTAAATCGCTCTGGAGCCCCAGCGTGCGCTGGACCGAAGTTACCGAGGAGGGCTTTGCTGGGGGCGAAGTCATTCCACAGAGCTACAACGGCTCGGACGCCAGTCTTGATCAGTTGCGCAACAACGTGCTCAAGTCCGGGCAGGTAGGGCGGCTGGTCGCCAACGACTTCAAGTCGAGCATCGTCGACGTGCCGCTCCAGGAGTCGTACCCGGACCCGGCCGATCAGGGCAAGTTGCTGGCGCTGGACTACCAGCAGTTCTCTCATCAGCTTGAAGAAAAGATCCGCGACAAGTACCAGGCGCAGAACCCGAACATCAAGATTCACATTGTCGGTTTCGCCAAAAAAGTCGGCGACCTGATCGACGGTTTGTTCATGGTGGTCATGTTCTTCGGCATCGCTTTTCTGATCACGCTGGTGCTGCTGATCTGGTTCACCCGCTGCATCCGCAGCACCGTTGCAGTGCTCAGCACCACGCTGATTGCAGTGATCTGGCAGCTTGGCCTGATGCATGTGGTGGGTTTCGGTATCGACCCCTATTCCATGCTGGTGCCGTTTCTGATTTTCGCCATCGGTATCTCGCACGGCGTGCAGAAGATCAACGGGATTGCCTTGCAATCCAGTGAAGCCGAAAACGCCCTGACCGCTGCGCGTCGCACGTTTCGCCAGTTGTTCCTGCCGGGCATGATCGCGATTCTGGCGGATGCGGTCGGGTTCATTACTCTGCTGATTATCGACATCGGCGTGATCCGCGAACTGGCGATTGGCGCGTCCATTGGCGTGGCGGTGATCGTCTTCACCAACCTGATCCTGCTGCCGGTGGCCATTTCCTACGTGGGCATCAGCAAAAGGGCTGTCAGTCGCAGCAAGCAGGACGCGGTGTCCGAGCATCCTTTCTGGCGCCTGCTGTCGAACTTTGCCAGCGCCAAAGTCGCGCCGGTCTCGATCGCGCTGGCAGTGCTGGCCTTTGGTGGCGGCCTTTGGTACAGCCAGAACCTGAAAATCGGCGACCTGGACCAGGGTGCACCGGAGCTGCGCCCTGACTCGCGCTACAACAACGACAACGCGTTCATCATCAAGCACTACTCCACCAGTTCCGACGTGCTGGTGGTCATGGTCAAGACGCCGCCAGAGGGCTGCTCGGCGTATTCGACCCTGTCGGCGATCAACGAACTGGCCTGGAAGATGGAGAACACCCAAGGCGTGCAGTCGGCCATTTCGCTGGTGACCGTTTCCAAGCAGGTCATCAAAGGCATGAACGAGGGCAACCTGAAATGGGAAAGCCTGTCGCGCAACAAAGACGTGCTGAATAACTCCATCGCCCGCGCTGATGGCCTCTACAACACTGATTGCTCGCTGGCCCCGTTGCTGGTCTTCCTCAACGATCACAAGGCCGAAACCCTCGACCGCGCCGTGCACGCGGTGCAGGATTTCGTCAGGCACAATGACAAACCAGACATGCAATTTCTGCTGGCTGCCGGCAACGCCGGGATCGAAGCGGCGACCAACGAAGTCATTAAACAGTCCGAGCTGGTGATTCTGGTGCTGGTGTACATCTGCGTGGCCGCCATGTGCATGATCACCTTCCGCTCCTGGGCGGCGACTTTGTGCATCGTCCTGCCGTTGGTGCTGACGTCGGTATTGGGTAACGCACTGATGGCGTTCATGGGCATCGGCGTCAAGGTCGCGACCCTGCCGGTGGTGGCGTTGGGCGTGGGCATCGGCGTCGATTACGGTATCTACATCTACAGCCGCCTGGAAAGCTTCCTGCGCGCCGGTTTGCCCTTGCAGGAGGCCTATTATCAAACCCTGAAATCCACCGGCAAGGCCGTGCTGTTCACCGGCCTATGCCTGGCTATTGGTGTGTGCACCTGGATTTTTTCGGCGATCAAGTTCCAGGCCGACATGGGCCTGATGCTGACCTTTATGCTGCTGTGGAACATGTTCGGCGCACTGTGGCTGCTGCCAGCGCTGGCGCGGTTCCTGATCAAACCGGAGAAGATGGCGGGGAAGGTGGGCAACTCGCTGTTTTCGCATTGAGCCCGTGGCGGCCTGTCACTCTGCGTTCTTTTAACTATCGTGCCAATGCTCTGCGTTGGCATGCAGTTCGTGACGCTCTGCGTCACAAATTGGTGTCGCGCCGCTTACTTGGTACAGGACGCAGAGCGTCCAGAACGGCATTCCCACGCGGAGCGTTGGAACGATGACTTACGCCTCAAGATGACTATCGTGCCAATGCTCCGCGTTGGCATGCAGTTCGTGACGCTCCGCGTCACAAATTTGCGCCGCGCCGCTTACTTGAGACAAGACGCAGAGCGTCCAGAACGGCATTCCCACGCGGAGCGTTGGAACGATTATCTAAAAACGTCCAGCATCATGATGCTCTCGTTATTGAGGGGGCACGCGAGTAGTGCGATCACCCATGCAATCAGGGAGATTGGGGCCAATCGAGATCATTCCGGCCGATACCTCACTCGATCCGTCTCCCCAATCCAGTGGCCCACTCGCTGACGCCAGATCGTAAACCTCTGTCTCTGAAATCAACTCGCCAGTGCGATGATCATAGAGCCGAAAAAACGCAGGGTACTCCCACAAGGATAGCCACCTTCTTGGCACCTCACTATCCGGGTGTGGCATCGAATGAAACATCATCGGGAGAACCCAGAGTGGTTTGAACAGCTCCACTCGGTAACAGCCTCCAGGGCTTATGTCAGGCTCGCCAGAGCGTTCCGCTAACCCTTTTTCCCACCATTCCGATGCGGTCCAGAGACTACCGGCGATAGTAATGTAGGCTATACAAAATTTGAGCCGTTGTGAAAGTGGTTTCATTTACGGACTCCCAATTTTATGATCTGATCAGATTTTTTCCATAAAATGTCTGAGTAAATTGGGGCAAGGCGTAGTAGGTATCGGGGCCCAAGGCGTTGATGCGCTGGAAATCGTTCAGGGACATCGGGGTTACTCCATGATCGGCCAAGGGGCGGTGGTTGCGAGTTGTAATGCGATGACCGCAGGGCTTGTATGGCGGCGGCTGTAGCCTTGCAGGTCAAGCGCGCCAATGGCGGTGCACCGTTGGTCTTGCATGACCACATAGACCAGATGGCCAAGACTGGAACGCTTTTGATTGAACAGACGAAAACGTTCATCGCATACAATTGGCCCCCGTTCGCCCACCAACGAATTAACCGATTGCACACCCCCATCCACCAAGCACTTGCTGGCCACACTCTGATCATTATCCACGGAAGTATCAGGCGCAGACTGCACAACACTCGACCGCCTCTCAACCCGAAAGAAACTCTGTTGCCTGGATATCAACCGAGCCCCGCAACTGGTCAGATCGCCCTCCAGGGCGATGATGTTTCCTTCGATATGAAAGTTGTTTTCTTCGCCGATGATTTTGCTGGCGCCATGCAGTGGACAGATGACGTCACAGCCCCTGTGCGCTACGGGGAAACCATTGATTTGCTTTGTTTGATCGCCATTGATAACAGACCCTCCGTGGTCTGTGGTATCGCCCTGGACGATGGCCGGAAGTTTCATGCAACTCTCCCTGAGTCGTGTTTTCTACCGGCCGCACGAATCCCTGACATCTGATTTTTTTAATCGACGTGTATGAACAGGCGCGGTGTCTTAATTAATGTGCAGGGATAGATATCATTACTTTATGTTTTCGGAAATGGCAGATCGCTATTTACGGTATTTAAGGACTGAGCTTACGCTGGGCTGATAAAACTCTTACCTATGGGCTGGATATTTCCCACAGAAATAGAACATTCAGAGGTGGGTATCGGTAATCGATAGGGTTCGCCCTGCTTGATTGATAAATACGGCGAACAGACAGACCCAAGACGTTATCGATTCAGTTGAACCGACTGATCAACCGCCGCCTAACACTACGCTCAGCGCATTGCGCGCATCGTCCAGTTGCACCAGCGAGGCATGGCGTGCGCCGAGGGCGTCGCGGTTCTGGATGGCGGTAAGGATGGCTTTGTGGCGGGGCATGGCCAGCTCGTGCAGGTTGGGGCGTTTGTTGGAGTATTTGAGTGCTTCGCGCAAGGCCAGTGACAGCATGTTGCACAAGTGCGCCAACAGGTCGTTGTGGGTGGCGTCGGCGATCCGGCTGTGGAAGTCGAGGTCCGGTTGCAGCAGGTCTTCCGGCGTCGGTGCGGCTTCCATGCGCAGGTAGGCTTCGTGGATCGACTCGATTTCTGCGTCCGTGGCATGTTGCGCAGCCAGCGCAGCAACAGCCGGCTCGATGACGGCGCGCACGCTGGTCAGCAAGTTGAAGAATTCGTTCTGCGGCGAGCTTTGCATCACCCAATGCAGCACGTCCGGGTCCAGCAAGTGCCATTCGCGGCGGGCCTTGACCACCGTGCCGACGCGTGGGCGTGAGTAAACCAGCCCCTTGGCCACCAGCACTCGGGTGGCTTCGCGCAGTACCGGACGGCTGACCGCGTATTCTTCGCAGAGCAACGCTTCGGCGGGCAGCTTTTCGTCAGGTTTGAAACGGCCGGATACGATCTGCATGCCCAGTTCCTGGACGATACGGGCGTGCATGCTTTTTCGGTCGGAAGGCTTTCGGTAGTCCATGGGAACGCAAGTCGGTCCTGGCGGTGATTGCTGGGCATCATACCATCGCACAACGGTTGCGGCGGTCGCCAGAACAGGGACCGCCGCTTCTTTTAATGCAAGTAGTGCAAGTGACTAGTGCGAGTGACGAGGCACTTCGGAACCCCGGCAACCGACCAGAAAGTCGAAATCACAGCCTTGATCGGCCTGCATCACTTTATCGATATACAGTTGGCGATAGCCGCCAAGCAACAATTGTGGCGGGGCTTGCCATTGCGCCAGGCGTGCGGCCAGTTCGGCTTCCGGGATGTCCAGATGCAGACGGCCGCTGGCGCAGTCAAGCTCGATCCAGTCGCCTTCCTTGACCACCGCAAGCGGGCCACCGGCGGCCGCTTCCGGAGCGACATGCAGAACCACCGTGCCGTACGCTGTGCCGCTCATGCGTGCATCGGAAATACGTACCATGTCAGTCACACCCTGAGCGAGCAGCTTGGCCGGCAGACCCATGTTGCCGACCTCGGCCATGCCCGGATAACCCTTGGGGCCACAGTTCTTGAGGACCATTACCGAGCTGGCGTCGATGTCCAGATCCGGGTCGTTGATCCGCGACTTGTACATTTCGAAATTCTCGAACACCACCGCACGGCCACGATGCTGCATCAGTGCCGGTGTGGCGGCTGAAGGCTTGAGCACGGCACCCAGCGGGGCGAGGTTGCCGCGGAGCACACAGATGCCACCGTCGGCCCGAATCGGGTTGTCCAAGGCACGGATTACCTGATCTTCACCATAGATGGGGGAATTGCAGGTGTTCTCACCGATGCTCTTGCCGTTGACCGTCAACGCATCCGGGTTGGGCAGCAGTCTGGCTTCGTTCATGCGGCGCAGCACGGCGGGCAGGCCACCGGCGTAATAGAACTCTTCCATCAGGAAACGCCCGGACGGTTGCAGGTCGACGATGGTCGGCATGCCGCGGCCCATGCGGGTCCAGTCGTCCAGGTCCAGATCGACGCCAATGCGTCCGGCGATGGCCTTGAGGTGGATAACTGCATTGGTCGAACCGCCGATGGCCGCGTTGACCCGGATGGCATTTTCAAAGGCGGCCTTGGTGAGAATCTTCGACAGGCGCAAGTCTTCGCGGACCATGTCCACTGCGCGCATGCCGGACATGTGCGCCAGCACGTAACGGCGCGAGTCCACCGCAGGAATGGCGGCGTTGTGCGGCAACGAGGTGCCCAGTGCTTCAGCCATGCAGGCCATGGTCGAGGCCGTGCCCATCGTGTTGCAGGTGCCTGCCGAGCGGGACATGCCGGCTTCGGCGGAGAGGAATTCATCCAGGCTGATAGTCCCGGCTTTGTAAGACTCGTGCATCTGCCAGACGATGGTGCCGGCACCGATGTCCTTGCCTTCATGCTTGCCGTTGAGCATCGGCCCGCCGGTCACGACGATGGCCGGGATGTCGCAACTGGCGGCACCCATCAACAGTGCAGGCGTGGTCTTGTCACAGCCGGTCAGCAACACGACACCGTCAATCGGGTTGCCGCGAATCGCTTCCTCGACGTCCATACTCGCCAGGTTGCGGGTAAACATTGCAGTGGGGCGCAGGTTGGATTCGCCGTTGGAGAACACCGGAAACTCGACCGGCCAGCCACCTGCTTCGATCACGCCACGTTTGACATGCTCGGCAATCTGCCGGAAATGCGCGTTGCAAGGGGTCAGCTCCGACCAGGTATTGCAGATGCCGATGATCGGCTTGCCCTGAAACTGATGGTCGGCAATACCCTGATTCTTCATCCAGCTACGGTACATGAAGCCATTCTTGTCGGCGGTGCCAAACCACTGGGCAGAACGGAGGGTCGGTTTTTTATCGGAGTCAGACATGATCGGCTCTCTTATTGTAAGACTTAATGACGACGCTGCTGGCTAAGGTAAGCCTAAAAAACCCGTATTGGAAGAGTTGTCAGTTCAAATAGTATTACTATATAGTCGATCGTAGACGAGGGTTCATCCTGGCGCCTAGGCAGCTTCATCAGCACCCAGGCACAGAGGTGATCCCCGCAGGTTCCATAACAAAAACAATGGGAGACCGCCTACATGAGCCAGGAACTGCGGCTTATACGCCGCATCACGTTCAAACTGATTCCTTTCCTTATTCTGCTTTACCTCATCGCTTATGTAGATCGTTCCGCCGTGGGTTTTGCCAAACTGCACATGGGCGCGGACATCGGGATCGGCGACGCCGCCTATGGTCTGGGTGCCGGGCTGTTCTTCATCGGCTACTTCCTGTTTGAAATCCCCAGCAATCTGATGCTCGAGCGCTTTGGCGCACGCCGCTGGTTCGCGCGGATCATGATCACCTGGGGCGCGATCACCATCGGCATGGCGTTTGTGCAGGGGCCGCACAGTTTCTATGTGATGCGCTTTCTGCTGGGCGCGGCCGAGGCGGGCTTCTTTCCCGGCGTGCTTTATTACATCACTCAGTGGTTTCCGGTGCGCCATCGCGGCAAGATCCTCGGTCTGTTCATTCTGTCGCAACCCATCGCCATGATGATCACCGGGCCCGTCTCGGGCGGTCTGCTGGGCATGGACGGCGTGCTCGGCCTGCATGGCTGGCAGTGGCTGTTCATCGTCATCGGCACCCCGGCGATTCTGCTCACCTGGCCGGTGTTGCGCTGGTTGCCGGACGGTCCGCAACAGGTCAAGTGGATGGACCAGGCCGAGAAAGACTGGCTGGCCGGTGAACTGAAAAAAGACCTCGAACACTACGGCCAGACTCGGCACGGCAACCCGTTGCATGCGCTGAAAGACAAGCGTGTGTTGCTTCTGGCGCTGTTCTATCTGCCGGTGACATTGAGCATTTACGGCCTGGGCCTGTGGTTGCCGACGCTGATCAAGCAGTTTGGCGGCAGCGATTTGACCACCGGTTTTGTGTCTTCGGTGCCGTACATCTTCGGCATCATCGGCCTGCTGATCGTGCCCCGCAGTTCTGACCGCCTCAATGACCGTTACGGGCATCTGGCAGTGCTTTATGTGCTGGGCGCCATCGGCCTGTTCTGCAGCGCCTGGCTGACCTTGCCGGTCGCGCAACTGGCTGCGCTGTGTGTCGTGGCCTTCGCGTTGTTTTCCTGCACGGCGGTGTTCTGGACCTTGCCGGGTCGCTTCTTTGCCGGTGCCAGCGCGGCAGCCGGTATTGCGCTGATCAATTCGGTCGGCAATCTGGGCGGCTACATTGGTCCGTTCGTGATCGGTGCGCTGAAGGAAATGACCGGCAGCCTGGCCTCGGGCCTGTATTTCCTGTCCGGGGTGATGGTATTCGGCCTGGTGTTGACCGGGATCGTTTATCACGTGCTGGAACGTAAGCATGTGTTGCCGGCTTCTGATTTTGCGGCGAGTGCCAGGTGAAGCAGTTGCGAGCTTCAAGCTTCAAGCGGCAAGAAGAAGCAGGCCTTGGCGTTTTTAATGGTGATGCAGGGAGAATTTTATGCGGTTAGTGCAATTTGAATTGAGCAACGGTCAGCGTCGGGTCGGGCTGATTGACGGTGATCAGGTGCGTGAAGTGCAGGGTGTCGAGAGCGTTCGCGAGCTGGCGCTGGCGGCTATCGAGGCGGGTTCAGGTCTGGCTCGTCAGGTCGAGCAGCGTGGCGTTGGCGAGACGCATGACTACCCGCAATTGCTCAAGGACTTGCGGATTCTGCCGCCGCTCGACCATCCTGATCCGGCGCACTTGCTGGTCAGTGGCACCGGGTTGACGCATCTGGGCAGTGCGTCTGCGCGTGACAAGATGCACCAGCAGTCTGGCGACGAAGCGTCGATGACCGACACCATGCGCATTTTCAAATGGGGCGTGGAGGGCGGCAAGCCAGCGGCGGGGCAGGCGGGTGTTCAGCCGGAGTGGTTCTATAAAGGTGACGGCAGCATCGTCGTACGCCCTGGGCATGCGTTTTCATTGCCGCCCTTTGCCGAAGATGGTGGGGAAGAGCCTGAGCTGAGCGGCCTCTATGTGATCGGCCATGATCGCAAGCCGTATCGCCTGGGCTTCGCTCTTGGCAACGAGTACTCCGATCACATCATGGAACGCCGCAATTACCTGTACCTGGCCCACTCGAAACTGCGCGCCTGCTCTTTCGGGCCGGAGCTGCGCGTAGGCGAGCTGCCACAAAGCCTGACCGGCACCAGCCGCATCTGGCGTGATGGCAAAGTGTTGTGGGAGAAAGAATTCCTCAGCGGCGAGGCCAACATGTGCCACAGCCTGGAAAACCTTGAGTACCACCACTTTAAATACGCCCAGTTCCTAAGGCCGGGTGACGTGCATGTGCATTTTTTCGGCACCGCAACCCTGTCGTTTGCCGATGGCGTACGCACCCAGCCCGGTGATCGCTTCGAGGTCAGCCAGGCCGAGTTCGGCCAGCCGCTGATCAACGGCCTGGCGCCGAGCGAAGTGGTGTTTCAGCCGGGCGGGATTGGCAAGCTTTAACGGTGTTTTAGGCGCTACATTTTCGGCGACTACACCCGCCCTTTCGCGAACAAGTTCGCTCCCACGGCCTACGGCCAGAATCAAGAGCGGACTTGTACAACGATGAGTGCTCTGCGTCCGCTATTCACCGTGTGACGGCGATCACCGGTGTATCTCCTCCTGCCTTTTGCCCTATCATTCGCGCTTTTGCAGGCCGGATAAATATCATGACCACCACACCCACCACACTGCTCGCCGCCCTTGAAGCGACCACCATGCTGGAAATCGACGGGCTGCACGCCTGGGACTTTTCGCTTGCCGATGACCTGAACATCGAATGCATGGACGGTCGCGAGCGCAAGGTATGGCGTTTCAGCAAAGCCCAGGTCGAAGCTGCAACCTTCGATGAGTCCCTGCAAAGCTGGGTCGTCAACGATGGCAATGCCGATCACCGCATCATCTGCCTGGACGCTTTTACCCCCTCTGATGAAGATGATTCCGGGGAGGATTGATTAAATTCGGGTGGGCGCTGTCATAAACCCGACAGTGCCGTAACAGGCATCAATAACCTCAACAAAAAGGGATGCCCCCATGCCCCATAAACTCCTGCCCTGGCTGGCGATTGCCAGTGCCATGAGCGCGTTCACCCTGCAGGCCCAACCCATGCCCGATACTGAATTGCTGATGGGTTCCTACACGCAAGGCAAAAGTGAAGGGATCTACCGCTTCGGCTTCAACAGCCAGACCGGCTTGATCGATGCCAAACCGTTACAGGTCATCAAGTCCGACAACCCCTCCTGGCTGACCTTGTCCAAAGACCAGCGTCACCTGTTCGCGGTCAATGAAAACGGCCCGGGGCAAAAAGACGTGGTCGGCAAGGTCAGCAGCTTTGCGATCGACCCGAAAACCCGTCAGATCACGCCGATCAATCAGGTTCAAAGCCGTGGTGAAGAACCGACACACTCCAGCCTCAGCTACGACGGTCGCTATCTGTTCGTTGCCAACTACGCCGTGAACCCTGACCCTGGCGGCGCGCTGACAGTGGTCCCGGTAGGCAAGGACGGCACGTTGAGTGAGGCCGTTCAGGTCTTGCCACTGGGGCCCGGAAGCAAGGTCAACAGTGAGCGGCAACTGTCGTCACATGTGCATCTGGCCGTGCCGACCCCGGATAACAAGTACGTGGTGAGTGCCGATCTGGGCGCCGACAAGCTGTTTGTGTATCGCTACGACGCGAACCAGGCCAAGCCACTGCAGCCTGCCAAAGTGCCGACCGTGCAGTTGCCAGGCGGCTCGGGGCCACGTCATACCCTGTTCAGTGCTGATGGCAAGCATGCCTGGCTGGTGCTGGAAATGACGGCGCAGGTTGCTGTGTTTGATTACCACGACGGCGGCTTCAAGCAGACCCAGCTGGTCGACATGAAGAACAAAGGTGTGGAGGAGAAAAACGGTGGTGGTGCCTTGCACACTTCACCGGATGGCAAGTTTCTGTACGTGACCAATCGGGGTGACGCGAACCAGGTCGTGGTGTTCCGGATCGATCAGGCCAGCGGCAAGCTTGAAGAAATTCAGCGTCGTTCCCTTGAAGGCAAGGAGCCTCACGAGTTCGCTTTTGATCCGACCGGCAAGTTCATGCTGTTCGCCAATCAGAAGAGCAATCAGATCGTGACCGTGCGCCGTGATCCGCAAAGCGGAATGATCGGTGACACGGTGCAGAAATTTGATGCAGATTCACCGTCTTACTTGCGTTTTCTGACCGACAAGTAGGTCAGTTCGGCTCCAGCCCGCAAGATATAAGGGCTGGAGCCGTTATCATTCTTGATGATATGGGTTAGTGCTACAAAAGATTTCTGCTGAACCACCCTCGGGCGTAAGTTTGAGTCACGGCCAAGACGGCCAACACGTCAAGCAAACGTACAGACAGACAACGAGGGGTGACCGATATGAACTTCAATATTTTCTCCATCATCGCTGCATCGGCTATTTCGGCAAGCGTCGTGCTTCCGGCCAGCGCCAGTGTCGACGTCACTGATAAAAAAGCTTACGCCAGCCAGACCTACACCACGAAATATCTGCAACAAAGCGCCAATTTCTACGCCGCGCTGGACCACAAAACTCCCCAGTAAATCGTCAGCCGTCACGCTTTCGCGAGCATGTTCGCCCACACAGGTCCCTGCGACTTACTGCCCACTGCGCGGCAGGCCATGCACGGAATGTCAGGTGAGCCTGTTCGCGAAAGCGCTTATGGCGGTGGTGCATTCAAGATCGGACGCAGAGCGTCCAGAGCGGCATGCCGATGTGGAGCGTCGCACGATAGTCATAATTGAGATTATCGTTCCCTACGCTCCAGCGTGAGCATGCCGTTCGTGACGCTCTGGGTCACAGGTTTCTCAGTTACCCACCTCGACCGTACTCAACCCATTGCCCTGACGACGCACTCTGATCTGCACCGGAATTCGCTCATGCATTTCCTGTACGTGAGAGATAACGCCGACTTTGCGGCCCTGTGCCTGCAACCCGTCCAGTGCGTCCATGGCCAGTTGCAGCGACTCAGGGTCGAGGCTGCCGAAGCCTTCGTCGATGAACAGCGATTCGATACGCAGCGTGCTGGAGGCCATCGACGCCAGGCCCAGCGCCAACGCCAGCGAGACCAGAAAGGTTTCCCCGCCTGACAGCGAATGCACCGAGCGCAGTTCATCGCCCATTTCGGTGTCCATCACCAGCAGGCCGAGCATGCTTCCGCCGCGTTTCAGGCGGTAGCGGCGCACCAGTTGCTTGAGTTGCGCATTGGCGTGATGCACCAGCAGATCGAGGTTGTAGGCCTGAGCGATCTTGCGGAATTTATCACCTTCAGCCGAACCGATCAGTGACGCCAGACGAGCCCAGCGCAGGTATTCGCTGTTGGCGTCGGCGATACGCGTCTGCAGTTCGCTGTTGGCATTGCGGCGACGCTGATCTTCACTGAGTTCGGCGCGCAGGTCGGCGCACTGCTGCTCACTCTGCGCCAGTTGCTCCTGAGCCGTTTGCAGGTCGGCGGTCAGTTGCTGGTCGTCGTTCAGGTCGCTGTGCTGCGCCTGATGCTGTTGCAGGCGCTGATCACGTTCCTGCAGCAAGACTTTCGCCTGCTCCAGGTTCTTCTCGGTCGCCTGCAATTGCTGGCGCAGTTGATCGACGTGTGCGTCATCGTAGGTCAGCAGCGTGTCGAGCGCGGCATCGTCCAGTTCCGGGTGCTGACTGCGCCATTCACTGATCTGCACGTCGAGTTCGGCCAACTCTTGCTGTATGGCGTGCTGCTGTTGCTGGCCGGATTTGAGTTCGCCAGCCAGCTGGATCAACTGGCTGTGAATCTGCTGCAAGGCCTCGGCGGCCGAGCTTTCGGTTTGCCTGGCCTGCTCGATGGCGTTCTCCAGCGCCTGCTGCCATTGCTCGGCCGTGTCATGCTCGCCCAGCAGACCGGTCAGTGCCTGCTGGCTGGCCTGTTGCTGCGCGTCGAGCCGGGTGACTTCAAGCGCCAGTTCGCTCTGACGTTGCAGGCGCGCCTGCTGCTCGATTTGCTGCTTTTCGAGCTTCTGCTGGCGTTCGCGCTGTTCCTGCTGTTCTTCAGCCTGTTGCTCAAGCTGGTCCAGACGCTGGGTGATTTGCTGCTCAAGCTGCATCACCGTAGCCGATGCGTCGCTGCGCAGGCCTTCAAGCACCTGCGGCGAGACCAGCGGTGTGAACGCCGTCAGTTCTTCTTCCAGGCGCTGTTGATCGGCGTCCAGTTGCTTGAGTTGCTCGGCAACATGGCGCGCAGCGGTCTGGCTGGCGTCGGTTGCGGCCTGGAGCTGCTGCTGCAAACGGGCTGCGTCTTTCTGCAAGGTCAGCAAAGCCTGCTGACGCTGCTCGTCACGGGCGATGACTTCGTTCAACTGGCTCAGTTGCTGGCTCAGCCAGCCGTCGCGTTTATCGGCGTCGCGGTCCAGCAATTGAGCGGCGAGGGGATGGGCTTCAATGTCGGGCGCCAATGCCTGATGACGCTCAAGAAGCTGCTCGTGCTGGCGCAGCAGTTCTTTCTGGCGAGCGATCACGCCACCCACCTGTTCACGCAACTGATTGCGCTGTTCGGTCAGCAGGTCTACCGCTTTCTGCGCGCTGGCCTGCTCGTCGTCGTCATGCCGGGTGAGGCTTTCAAGCAACGCTTCGGGCTGATGCCACGGATGCTCGACGCTGCCGCAGACCGGGCAGGGCTGGTCGTCCTGCAACTGCACGCGCAGTTCTTCGACACTGGCGCTGCGGGCCAGGCGTTGACGCTCCAGCAGTTGCCGGGTGACGGTCAGGGTCTGCTCGGCGACTGCCAGTTCGTCACGAACCCGCAGGCCTTCACTGTTGAGCTGTTCGCGTTGCTGCTGAGCACTTTGCTGTTGCCGGGTCAGATCAGCAAGCTGACGGTCGACGTCTTGCTGGCTGGCCCACAGGCGAGTCAGTTCTTCAAACGCGCGTTGCTGTTTACGGTTGTCCTGCAACAGGCTGCCAAGAATCTGCACCTGCTCGGTCACAGCCTCGACTTCGCAGTCGGCTTCGCGATAGAGCAATTCCAGCGCGCTGCGCTGCTCGTCCAACTGCTGGTCGGCGACGCCAGCGCGTTGTTGCAGCGCTGGCAGCTCACTGTGCCCGTGCTTGAGGCGGTTGGCGATCAGCGTCAGGGATTTCAGGCGGTCGCGCCAGGCGTTCCAGGCCTGAGCCAGCGGGGCCAGCTCGCTGCTGCGTTGCAGTTGTTCGGCAATCCGTTCAAGGCGCTGCGCAACCTGTTGCTGCTGGTCGAGCAGGGTTTGCAGGCTGGCCTGACCTTCAGCGCAAAGCTGCCCGGTGTGCTGATGCAGGTCGCAGGCCTTGGTCAGTTCCTGGGCCAGGTGATTGAGGGTGTTCTGGGCATCAAACGCCTGTTGCAACAGCGGTTTGGCGCTGCCGTGTTGCTGCTGCGCGTCCAGCAGGCTGGTGTGCGCCTGAGCGCGGTGGGTTTCCAGCTGTTGTTGCTGGCCCTGCAGCGAGGTGTGTTGAGCCTGATGCTGACGAATCTGCTCGGCCAGCGGGTCGAGCTGGGCGTTCAAGGTGGTCCGGCGGGCAAAGCGATGGCGTTGCGGGCCCAGACGCTCCAGTTGGCCGAGAGTTTGCCGCTCGCCGCTTTGCTGGTCCCAGGTCTGTTGCGCACTGTTCAGCGCTTCCTGCGCGGCGAGCTGTTCGTCACGCAGACGATGCAGCTCGATCAGCCATTGCTGCTTGAGTTCCAGCTGCCGCTGTTGTGCTTGATGGGCTTTGAGGTGTTGCTGTGCGTCGCTGAAGCGCTGTTCCAGCTCGACCAGTTGCTCCGGGCCCAGCGGGACGATGTTGCTGGCTTGGGTGGTGAGGGCTTTCAGCGCTTCTTCGGCTTCCTTGCTCTTGCTGTAGGCGCGCCGACCCAACTGGCTGTAGATCGCAGTGTTGGTCAGCTTTTCCAGCAGTTCGCTGCGTTCCTTGTCATCAGCTTTTAGAAAGGCACTGAACTCGCTCTGGGCGAGCATCACGGCGCGGGTGAACTGCTCGAAATTCAAGCCCAGACGGCTTTCGATCAGTTGCTCGAATTCTCGCTTGCTCTGGTTGCTGAGGATTTGCTCGCTGTCCAGATCGGTGAGCGTCTGACGGCTGGCCTGTAGCTTCTTGGTGGCGTTGTCCCGTGCGCGATTGGTTTCCCAGCGGGCCCGATAGCGACGCTGATCGATACCGATGAAATCCACCTCGGCGTAACCGCTTCCGGTGCCACGACGCAGCAGGGTGCGCGGGTCACTGGTGGTGATGTCGCCGTCGATGTCCGGGACCTTGGACTGACCGATATTGCTCAGCCGCGGAATCGCCCCGAACAGCGCCAGGCACAGGGCATCGAGCAAGGTGCTTTTGCCCGCGCCGGTAGGCCCGGTAATCGCGAACAAGCCGGCGCTGACCAGCGGCTCGGCGGTGAAATCAATTTCAAACGGCCCGGCCAGCGAGGCCAGGTTTTTCAGGCGAATGGCAAGAATCTTCATGGCTGTTCGCTCTCCTGCTGAACTTCACGCAGCAGCGTGGCGAAATCGGTCAGGGTCTGTTCGTCCACCTCGCTACCAAAGTTGTCTTGCCAGGCACGGCTGAACAATTCCTGTGGGGTGAGCTGGTCCAGTTCGATCAGGCCCGCCTCGCCGTCGCTGCCATCGGCGCTGCCTTTACCGGCGTATTCGGCACCGATGCGCACCAGCCGTACGGCCTTGCCTTGCAGCGCGGTTTCGATCTGGTTGCGCAGGTCCGGTTGCGGCTCATCCAGACGCACGCGCACTTCCAGCCACGGCTGGCGGTCCGGGTCGGCGAGCAGGTCGATGTCCGGCAGCGACTTGAGCTGCACCAGCAGATCAGCCAATGGCGCAGGCCCGAGACGTTGCAGGTTGACGGCGCGCGGGATCAGGCAGGGCTCGACGCTGGTCAGCGTGTCGCCGTCGCAATTGATCTCGAGAATCTGATGCTGGTAGCCGATTTCCGAAAAGGACAGCGGGATCGGCGAGCCGCTGTAGCGAATACGCTCTTCACCATTGACCCGCTGCGGCTTGTGCAGATGGCCGAGGGCGACGTAGGTGATGCTCGGCCCGAACAGGCTGGCGGGCAAGGCTTCGGCGTTGCCGATGATCAGGCTGCGTTCGGAGTCTTCCGAGACCGAGCCGCCCGCCATGTGTGCGTGGCTGATGGCGATCAATGCCTGGCCTGGCTGGCGCTTGAGATTGGCCGCATCGATCAGCAGTTCATGCACCCGGCCAATGCCGCGCAGGTAGTCATCACCCAGGGTCGGGCCGGTGACTTCAGCGGGGCGCAGGAAGGGCAGCGCCAGGCACCAGGCCTTGATGTCGCCATTGGCATCGGGCAACGGCAGCAGCAGACGTTCGGCATCCAGTACGCCGTCGTTCAGCCACATCACCCTGCCCAGCGCATGGGTGCGCAGACGGCGCATCAGCGGCGCGGGCAGTTCGATGCGCGACCCGGAGTCATGGTTGCCAGCAATCATCACGATGGTCAGCAGCGGCTGTTGCTCGTGGGCGTTGACGATGAAGTCGTACAGCCGTTCCTGGGCTTTGACCGGCGGGTTGACGGTGTCGAAGATGTCGCCTGCTATCAGCAGCACATCAGGTTGTCGTTCGGCCAGACGGGCCAGCAGCCAGGTCAGAAAGCAGGCATGTTCGAAGTCCCGTTCCTGGCCATGCAGGTTCTGACCCAAATGCCAGTCGGAGGTGTGAAACAGACGCATTGGTTTACCTTGTCGTGTAAGGGTAATGCCTGCGCTGCATCCTCACTTGGGATACAGCGGCGGCAACCCGGCATCGCCTGCCGGGTCCTGAATATGTTCGGCGGCCGGCAGTTTGCGCACGGCGCGCCAGAGGTCTTCGCCCAGCCACAGCTTGCCGGTTTCGCTATAAAGCGCACCGTTCAGGCCGTCCAGCGCATCAGACAGCGGCACGAAGCGCGCTGCCATTTCGGCAAGGGTTTCCGGCTGTTGGCGGGCCCAGGCGTCGAGTGCCTGACGGGTCCCTTGTGGGTCGTTGGCCAGGCAGGCGCGCTTGAGATCATCCAGCACGGTACGCGGGCTCGGCCCGGCCTGCACGGTCCGGGCGATTGCCGGTTGCCCACGCGCCCGCCACCACAGCGCAAGGCCCAGCAGGGTGGTGCAGACAAACAGCAACGTGCTCAATTGCCAAGGCCAGACCGGCGGGCCGATCACGGTCATACCGCCTTGCTCATTGCTCACCGGTGTGTCCACCGCAAGCCCGGGGTTGTTGCTGATCTGCAGGGTTCGCGCCGGCAGGCTGGTGTGTTCCAGGTAGTCTTCACGGGTGTTCCACCAGGTCACTTCGACGGCAGGCAGTTCGATTGCTCCTGCACGACCGGGTACCAGTGCCTCGCGCTCTTCACGCGTGCCGATCAGGCCCCGTTCGCTGGGCAGGTTGCGCAATTGTGGCTGATCAGGATAACGCCGCAGGCTCGGCACTTCGGTCGGCGCAAGCGGCGGCAATTGCGCACCGGCCAGCCCCTCTGCCTTGAGGGTGATGGTTCGGGTCAATGAGTCGCCGACCTGAGTGGTACCCGGCTCCGGGCTCCAGTTTTCTTCGAGGCTGATGCTGCGCGCTGGCAACCAGGCGATGTCGGCCGGGTAGTTGGCAGGCTTGGGTTTGACGGTCAGCGGGACTTCGGCGGACTTGACCCGCACTGATTTGCCCGGTTGCGGGCCGAACGGATTGGCCTCCTGGCCCTGCGCTTCGGCAGGGGGTTGCACCAGCGTGGCACTGAAAACCTGCGACGGGATGGTAAGCACGCCGCTTTGCTGCGGGTAAATCGCGTAGCGTGTCTCTATCACGCCGTGGCGCACGCCATTGATGAGCTTTTCGTAGGTGCGCGCGTCGCCGAGTTTTTCGACCCGCGCATCCGGCACTTGCAAGGGGCTCAGGCTGCTGTCGTCGAAAAGCGACACCGAATGATAGACGCGCAGGGTCAGCACGGCCTGAGCCTGAACATAGACGCTGTCCTGATCAAGACTCGCTTCGATGAAGATCGACGCCAGGTGGCTGGCTGGTTCCTTGGTTTCGCTCTGCATGACCTGCAAGGTCAGGGGCTGGCTTTTCAGTTCACCCAGCTGCAACGAGGGGATGATCACGCTGCCGGTCTCGCGTGGCAGCAGCGTGACGATCCAGCGCGTGGTGGCCTGGCTGCTGCCGTCGAGTGTCTTCAGGCTGTTGAGCTGGCGGGTATCACGTACCTCGAAACTGGCCTCCAGTGAGCTCATATCGGGTTTGCCGAACTGCGTGACGTCGTCGGTTTCCAGCGTCAGCTCGACCGTTTCACCCGCATTCAGGCGCGTGCGGTCAACGCTGGCCGTCAGTTGCGCAGCCTGCAACGACAAGGCGATCAGGCTGAGCAGCAGGCCGGTCAATAAGGTGTACACGCGACTCATCGGGTCTTTTCCTGATGTTGCTGTTCGTAGCGGAATTTGCGCCTCAGCAGTTCGCCCGGATCATCCGGAATCTGCCTCAGCCACTGCTCCAGCTCCTGACGCCGCTCGCCGGTGATCGGGCTGTCGGCGCCCGGAGTCGGCGGGCGAGTGGTGTGTTCGTCGTCCATCGCCGAGCCTGAGGCCGCCTGGCCGCTGGTATCCGGCGGCAGGCTTTCACTGGTGCCGGGCTGGTCCGTTCGGGACGGGTTTTCATCGGCTGGCGACGCGCTGCTGTTCGGGTCCTGTGAGGCTTGCTGGCCTTCCTCGCCCTGATCGGCCTTGTTTTGCTCGTCCTGCGCAGGCTTTTGCACCTTGGCCTGATCCAGCACACCCTGCACCAGCGCCCGATTGGCTTGCGCGGCAGGAAACTCCGGCTGGCGGTCCAGCGCCTGTTCGTAGGCATCCAGTGCAGCTTCCAGCTCACCACTGCGCGCCAGCGCATTGCCACGATTGTAGTGGTCTGTCGCGCTGTTGCCTTGGGCAAACTGCCGGGCGGCGCTGGCGTAATCCTGCGCTTCGTACAGCGCTACGCCTTTCCAGCGCACATCGTCAAAGCGCTGCGCAGCCTCGGCTGGCCGATGCTGTTCCAGCAGCCGCTGGCCCTGTTGATCGGGGCGCAGCCACAGGTCCTGAAACTCGAACGCCTGGCTGTTCTGCGGAAACACGAACACCAGCGGCAGACAGAACAACCAGCCGCGTCGGCCCGCCAGCGCGGCGATCAGCAACAGCGGCAACAGCAACCAGTGACCCTGATCGGCCCAGGTATCGAGTTGCACCAGTTGCCCGTCGCTGCGCACGTGCTGAGGGCTGGCCAACAGCCCGAGGCTGCGCAGGTCTTCTTCGTCGCCGCGCGCCTGACGGTAGCTGCCGCCGACCTGATCGGCGAAGTCATTGAGGCTGGCGCTGTCCAGGCGTGGCACCAGAATCGCGCCCTGATCGTCCTTGAACAGGCTGCCGTTTTCCTGGGTCACCGGCGCGCCTTCGGCCGTGCCGATGCCGAGGATCAGCAACGGCGGCGACTGGCCGCGCAGGGCTTCGCGAATGCCTTGGCGCTCCTGCTCACTCAGCGACGAGGTGAGCAGCAGAATTCTCCCCTGACCCAGCGCGCCTTGCTTGAGCAGGGTCAGCGCCTTGTGTACCGCCAGGTCGGCGCGCTGGCCGGTCATGGGCATGATTGACGGCCTGGTGGCATCAAGCAGGTTATGGCTGGTGACCAGATCGTCGGACAGCGGCACCAGCGTGTGCGCGCTGCCTGCGTAGACGACAATGGCGGTTTGCGCGTCGCTGCGTTTCTGCAACAGGTCCAGCAGTTTGCGCCGGGCCTGTTCAAGGCGCGTCGGTGGCGTGTCGGTGGCGAGCATCTGCGGGGTCAGCTCGAGTATCACCACCAGCGGATCGACCGGCTTCTGGCTGATTTGCTCGACGCGCTGCCAGCTCGGCCCTAGCAGGGCGAACAGTGCCAGCAACCAGGCCAGCCCCAGCGCGAGCCACGGCAATTTGCTGTTGCTGCCTCGCCCGCCATTGAGCAAAACGGCATGAAAGTGCGTGGGCAGCAGCATTTGCCAGCGCCCGGCACGTTTCTGCCGATGCCAGAGCCGCCAGATCAGCAGTGCCAGCAATGGCAGAATCAACAACCATTGGGGGCGGAACCAGTGCGGCCAGAGCGCGGCGATCATCGCGACCTCCGCAGACGATTGAGGCGCTCGCGCCATTGAATGGAACGGGCAAGTGCAAGCAGGCGTTGCAGGGCATTGTTGGGCCACAGTTCGCGCAATACCAGCAGCACACTCAGCAGCAGGGCGCTCCCCAGCGGCCATTGATAAAGCGTCTGTGCCGGGCGCGCCTGGGTGGGCTGCTGGGCAACCGGCTCCAGCGCATCGAGGGTGGCACGGATCTTTTCCAACTGGTCGCCGTCGCGCGCGCGGAAATACTGGCCGCCACTGATACTGGCGATTTCCTTGAGCGTCGGTTCGTCCAGGTCAAGGCTCGGGCTCAGGCCCAGCGCGCTTTGCAGGGCGTCTTTATCGGGGTCCGAGCCGATGCCGATGGGGTAGATTTTCACGCCTTCTTCGGCGGCCAGCCGTGCGGCAGTAATCGGATCGATCTGCCCCGCGTTGTTGGCGCCATCGGTGACCAGCACCAGCACACGGCTGTTGGCCGGGCGCAGGCGCAGGCGTTTCAGGGCCAGGCCGATAGCATCGCCAACGGCGGTATTCTTGCCTGCAATGCCTATTTTCGCTTCGTCGAGCCAGACCCGCACGGTGCGTCGGTCATAGGTCAGCGGTGCTTGAACAAATGCCTGCGTGCCGAACAGGATCAGGCCGACCCGATCACCCTTGCGGCCTTCCAGAAAGTCGCCAAGCAGTTGCTGGACCAGCACCAGTCGGCTGACTTCATCGCTTTTCCACTGCATGTCGGGGTAGTCCATCGACCCGGACACATCGACCGCCACCAGCAGGTCGCGACCGCTGGCCGCCACCGGCAAGGGTTCGCCCAGCCATTGCGGGCGCGCAGTTGCAATCAGCAGCAACAGCCAGATCAGCAGAAACGGCGCACGTTGGCGCCAGACCGGCAGATTGGCCTTGGCACGGCGTCCGCTCAGCCCTTCGAGTTCGCCGAGAAAACTGACCTTGAGTGCCGGTTCGCCACTGTCAGCCATCGGCAGCAAGGCGCGCATCAGCCACGGCAGTGGCAGCAGGACGAAAACCCAGGGCCAGACGAATTCAAACATGTTTGCGAATCCACGTATCGACCGCCTGGGTCAGCCCGGTGATGGCCTTGTCATCCAGCTTGCACTCGGGTTTGTAAGCGCCTTCGACCAGAATCATCCAGCGCGTCAGGCCCGCGGCCGGGCAGCGATTGTCGAGGAACGCCAGCCATTTGCGGCCATTGAGGGTGTGGCTCTGGCTGTGCGGGTAATGATTGCGACACAGGCGTTTGAGCAGCCCGTTGATCTGTTGCAGCCAGGCACCGGCGGGCGCGCCGTCATAGGGTTTGGGCAGGCTGGCCAGCTCCGCGAGGGCTGCGACGCGAACCGGGTCCAGTGGTTGCTCGCTGCGTACCTTGCCAGCCTTGACCGGCAGCAGTCGGCGTAAGCGCCACAGGCCCCAGCCCGCAGCTGGGATCAGCAACAGCAGCGCCCACCACCCCGGCGCGAGCGGCCAGAAGCCGACAGCGTCGGGGGCGATCAGCGGTTGCAGTTGATCCAGCGGGTTCATTTGCGTTTTACCGGACGCTGGGCGTTGAGGTATTCACGCAGTTGCTCGACCAGTTCGCTTTGCGTGCTCAGGGGCATGAGCAATACACGCAGCTTTTGCGCGAGCAATTCCCAGCGGGCAGAGCGGTCTTCGCCCTGTTGCCGATAGGCGCGGCGCAACTCGGGGTTGAGGGTGTCGAGTTCCAGTTGCGCGCCGCGCTCGGCAAAGCGCAACAGGCCTGCGGCAGGCAGGGCGCGGTCCAGCGGGTCGGACAACGGCAGCAACAGCAGGTCGCTGTGGCGTGAGAGCAGGCTCAACTGTTGTTCGGCAACATCGGACAGCGCGCGCTCATCACACAGCACGATCACCAGGCTGCCGGGGCGCAGCACTTCGCGGGCGCGCCGCAATGCAGTACCAAAGGCATCGCGGTCGGCGGGGATTTCCGTGTGCAACGACTGGTTGACCCGCACCAGGCGGTTGAGCAGTTGCAACAGGCTCTGCTTGCTGCGTCGCGGTTTGATTTCATAGTGCTCGTTATCGCCGAACACCAGCCCGCCGACCCGGTCGTTGTGCTCCAGCGCGGCCCAGCCGATCAGCGCGGCAGCCTGAGCGGCCAGCACCGACTTGAACATCAGGCCGGAGCCGAAAAACAACCGGCGGCTTTGTTCCACCAGAATGAAAATCGGCCGCTCGCGCTCTTCATGGAATAGCTTGGTGTGCGGTTCCTGGGTACGGGCGGTGACGCGCCAGTCGATGCTGCGCACGTCATCGCCCGCCTGATAGACGCGCACCTGATCAAAGTCCACACCCCGCCCGCGCAGCTTGGAATGGTGCAGGCCGATCAACGGGCTGCGTCGGCTCGGCGTGGAAAACAGCTGCACTTCCCGTACCCGATGACGCATCTCGATCAGCTCGCTGAGGCTGACACGAATGCCCGGCTGGGGGATCAGGTAGGGTTGCATGGGGTCAGGCGACGGCCACGACGTCGAGGATGCGCTGAATTACGCGATCCTGATCGATGCCGGCGGCTTCTGCCTCGAACGACAGGATGATGCGGTGGCGCAGCACGTCGAACAGCACCGCCTGAATGTCCTCGGGGCTGACGAAGTCGCGTCCGGCCAGCCAGGCATGGGCGCGGGCGCAGCGGTCCAGCGAGATGGAGCCACGCGGGCTGGCGCCGTAGGCAATCCATTCGGCCAGCTCAGGGTCGAACTTGGCCGGGGTGCGGGTGGCCATGACCAGTTGCACGAGGTATTCCTCGACCGCATCGGCCATGTACAGGCCAAGGATTTCCTTGCGTGCAGCGAAGATCGCCTGCTGGCTGACCCGCCGCTCGGGCTTGGTCTCGCCGTTGAGGGCTTCGCCACGCGCCTGCTGCAAGATCTTGCGTTCGACGGCGGCATCCGGGAAGCCGATTTTGACGTGCATCAGAAAACGGTCGAGCTGGGCTTCGGGCAGCGGGTAGGTGCCTTCCTGCTCGATGGGGTTCTGGGTCGCCATGACCAGAAACAGCGGCGACAGGTCGTAGGTGCTGCGACCGACACTGACCTGGCGTTCAGCCATGGCCTCAAGCAGCGCCGACTGGACCTTGGCCGGAGCCCGGTTGATTTCGTCAGCCAGCACCAGGTTGTGGAAGATTGGCCCTTGCTGGAACACGAAGCTGCCGGTTTCCGGGCGATAGATTTCCGTGCCGGTAATGTCGGCAGGCAGCAGGTCGGGGGTGAACTGAATACGGTGGAACTGCGCTTCGATGCCTTCTGCCAGTTCCTTGATGGCCTTGGTCTTGGCCAGACCCGGTGCGCCCTCGACCAGCATGTGGCCGTCGGCGAGCAGGGCGATGAGCAGGCGTTCGATCAGCTTTTCCTGGCCAAGGATCTGCGTTGAAAGAAATGTTCGCAGCGCAATCAGCGCTTCACGATGTTCCATCGGTGACGATTCCTGGCAGGGTTATCAGCTGTGTCGGGTGACCGCTGAACTGGGGGCGTTACTTTAATCCATCCGGGTCGTTATCCACTAACGACTGGAGGGTTTTTTATTGCATTTAGAGACGGATACCTCACTTATCCGAGAATTGTCCTACACGTTCCGTCGGCAATTATGTAGGGCTTGAGGCGCAGGCCCTGAGCACCGCTCACGGCAGGCGATAGAAACTCGCGGCGTTGTCCCACATTGCACGCTGTGCGTCTTTCTCACCCAGGGCGTCGATCAGCAACTCGATATCGTCTGCCTGGAAAGGGCGCGGTGCTCGGGTCGAAGGCAGGTCGGTGCCGAACATCAGCACATTCGGGTTGGCGGCATTGATGTCCCTGAGTGCTTCGCGTACCGGAAAGTCCACACGGCCAAAGCCGCAGGCCTTGATGCGCACACCACGTTCCGCGAGGCGCAGCAACACCGGCAGGCCCTCTGCGCTCAATCCCAGATGATCGATGCTGATCGCCGGCAATTTGTGCAGGCGTGTTTCAATTTCAGCCAGCTCTCGTGAGTCGATGTACAGCTCCGAATGCCAGCCCACACGCTCATGCACGCGCAGCGCCAGGGCTTCCAGTTGGTCAAGTTGCTCCGAGCCGCCACGTTTGAGGTTGAAGCGCAGGGCACGAACGCCCGCCGCATTCAGGGTGTCCAGTTCGGCATCGGTAACGCTGGCGGGCAACTGAGTCACGCCAACGAACCCCGGCCCCAGCAGACGCAGGGCCTCCAACAGGTAGCCCTGATCAAAACCCTGGAAAGAACCGGACACAATCGCGCCACCTTGAACGCCCAGCGGCCCGACGCTTGCCAGATAGTCGCTGACGCCGAACGGCTCCGGCAGGTAGCCGTTATTGGCGATCAGCGGGAAGTGCGGGTCGATGATATGGCAGTGGGCGTCGAAAATACGGTTCATGATGGGCTCCCAGGTGGCGAAGCCATCACTCTAACGGGTTTTGCCCTTCAATCGACGCTGCTGACGTACTCACCCACGTTGGCCGTGATGATGCGCAACGTCCGGTTAACCTCCGCCAGCTCGTCCGCGTCTGTGCCGTGGATGATTTCAAATTGCTCATGCCCCTTGAGTTGCGCGGCATCTGCCGGGCCGATTTGCACCAGCAGGCGCTGGCCATCCAGGGTGACTTCAAGGCTGGAGACGGTGTGCGACGTGTCATCGCCAACGGTGATTTCCACTTCGTTTTCATCCGGGAAACGGGTCAGGGAAAACAGGTCGCCGCCTTCTCCGTGGCAGCACAGCAGCGCCATGTTGTCGTATTCGTCGTCGCAGGCATTGACGATCAGGGCGGCGGTCTTGATTTGCATAGGGTTTCCAGTGCGGTTGGGAAGCGTGGGATGGATTTTGCCAGCACCGGGCATAAATTGTCGGTCGGTATTGGCACAATCGTGCGGATTTTAGCGTGACCTGATGACCGAATATGTCGCAGCTTCGTAAGCAGTGCGCGGTCAGCTCTCGTTAAGCTGCATGGCAGACGAGTGGTGTAGGGTGTCTGCCCTGCGTACCGGTTTTTTCATCCCGGCATTCAAATGTGACTACCCTGACACAGCGGGCGTTAGTACTTTAGCTTTACACTCGACGGGGTCGTGCCCACACAGTTGAACGTGAGGGCACCCCGGTCGCAACACCTTCTTCAAGCCTCCCCAATAAAAGCCAAAGCGGAGTACCACAGATGGCGTTCTTCACCGCAGCCAGCAAGTCCGACTTCCAGCATCAACTGCAAGCGGCACTGGCTCAGCACATCAGCGAACAGGCACTGCCACAAGTGGCGCTGTTTGCCGAGCAATTCTTCGGCATCATTTCCCTCGACGAACTCACCCAGCGGCGTCTGTCCGACCTGGCAGGCTGCACCTTGTCCGCGTGGCGTCTGCTGGAGCGTTTCGAACACGCTCACCCGCAGGTGCGCGTCTACAACCCTGATTACGAGCGCCACGGCTGGCAGTCGACTCACACTGCCGTCGAAGTGCTGCATCACGACCTGCCGTTTCTGGTCGACTCCGTACGCACCGAGCTGAACCGTCGCGGTTACAGCATCCACACCTTGCAAACCACCGTGTTGAGCGTGCGCCGCGGCGCGAACGGCGAGTTGCTGGAGCTGCTGCCCAAGGGCGCCACCGGCGAAGACGTGCTGCAGGAATCGCTGATGTACCTGGAGATCGACCGCTGCGCCAGCGCCAGCGAGTTGAACGTGCTGGCTCGCGAGCTGGAGCAGGTGCTCGGCGAGGTGCGGGTTGCGGTCGAAGATTTTGCGCCGATGAAAGCGCGTCTGCATGATCTGCTCGCGAGCATCGATGCCAACCAATCCAATACCGATGCCGAAGAAAAGGCCGAAATCAAGGTCTTCCTGCAATGGCTGGTGGATAACCACTTTACCTTTCTGGGGTACGAAGAGTTCGAGGTGCGCACGGACGCCAATGGCGGTCAACTGGTGTACGACGAATCTTCGTTCCTGGGCCTGACCCGCCTGCTGCGTCCGGGGCTGAGCCACGAAGACCTGCACATCGAAGACTATGCGGTGAAATACCTGCAAGAGCCGGTGCTGCTGTCGTTCGCCAAGGCCGCGCACCCGAGCCGCGTACACCGTCCGGCCTACCCGGACTACGTGTCGATCCGGCAGATCGACGCCTCCGGCAAGGTCATCAAGGAATGCCGCTTCATGGGCCTGTACACCTCGTCGGTGTATGGCGAGAGCGTGCGGCAGATCCCGTACATTCGCCGCAAGGTTGCAGAAGTCGAGCGTCGTTCCGGCTTCGATGCCAAGGCGCATCTGGGCAAGGAACTGGCGCAGGTCGTCGAAGTGCTGCCCCGCGACGACCTGTTTCAGACCCCGGTGGACGAGTTGTTCGCCACGGTCATGTCCATCGTGCAGATTCAGGAGCGCAACAAGATTCGCGTGTTCCTGCGCAAGGACCCGTACGGCCGTTTCTGCTACTGCCTGGCCTACGTGCCGCGTGACGTGTATTCCACCGAAGTGCGGCAGAAGATCCAGCAGGTGCTGATGGATCGCCTGAAAGCCAGTGACTGCGAGTTCTGGACATTCTTCTCCGAATCGGTCCTGGCGCGTGTGCAGCTGATCCTGCGGGTAGACCCGAAGATCAACCTGGACATCGACGTTGCCCAGCTGGAAAACGAAGTCATTCAGGCCTGCCGCTCGTGGAAGGACGACTACGCCAGTCTGGTCGTGGAAAGCTTCGGCGAAGCGCAAGGCACCAACGTGCTGGCCGACTTCCCGAAAGGCTTCCCGGCGGGTTATCGCGAGCGCTTTGCGGCGCACTCGGCCGTGGTCGACATGCAGCACATGCTGAGCCTGAGCGAAACCAATCCACTGGTGATGAGCTTCTATCAGCCGCTGGCCGGTGATCGTCAGCAATTGCATTGCAAGCTGTATCACGCCGACACGCCGCTGGCGCTGTCCGACGTGCTGCCGATTCTGGAAAACCTTGGCCTGCGCGTACTGGGCGAGTTCCCGTATCGCCTGCACCACGCCAATGGTCGCGAATTCTGGATTCATGACTTCGCCTTTACCTATGGCGAAGGCTTGAGCCTCGATATTCAACAGCTTAACGACACCTTGCAGGATGCGTTCGTGCATATCGTGCGCGGCGATGCCGAAAACGATGCGTTCAACCGTCTGGTGCTGACGGCCGGTCTGCCATGGCGCGACGTGGCGTTGCTGCGTGCCTACGCGCGTTACTTGAAGCAGATTCGTCTGGGCTTTGATCTGGGTTACATCGCCACCACCCTGAACAACCACACCGACATCGCCCGCGAGCTGACGCGTCTGTTCAAGACCCGTTTCTATCTGGCGCGCAAACTGGGCTCCGATGACCTGGACGACAAGCAATTGCGTCTGGAGCAGGCGATTCTGACCGCACTGGACGATGTTCAGGTGCTCAACGAAGACCGCATCCTGCGTCGCTACCTGGACCTGATCAAGGCCACCCTGCGGACCAACTTCTATCAGGCTGACGCAAACGGGCAGAGCAAGAGTTACTTCAGCTTCAAGTTCAACCCGCGCCTGATCCCCGAGCTGCCAAAGCCGGTGCCCAAGTTCGAGATCTTCGTGTATTCGCCGCGTGTCGAAGGCGTGCACCTGCGCTTCGGCAACGTGGCGCGTGGCGGCCTGCGCTGGTCGGACCGCGAAGAAGACTTCCGTACCGAAGTGCTCGGTCTGGTCAAGGCTCAACAGGTGAAGAACTCGGTCATTGTGCCGGTCGGCGCCAAGGGCGGCTTCGTGCCGCGCCGTCTGCCAACCACTGGCAACCGCGACGAAGTGCAGGCAGAAGCAATTGCCTGCTACCGCATCTTTATTTCGGGCCTGCTGGACATCACCGACAACCTCAAGGAAGGCGTGCTGGTGCCGCCGGTCAACGTGGTACGCCACGACGACGATGACCCGTACCTGGTGGTCGCCGCCGACAAGGGCACCGCAACCTTCTCCGACATCGCCAACGGCATCGCTATCGACTACGGCTTCTGGCTGGGTGATGCGTTCGCCTCCGGTGGCTCGGCCGGTTACGACCACAAGAAAATGGGCATCACTGCCAAGGGCGCGTGGGTGGGCGTGCAGCGTCACTTCCGTGAACGCGACATCAATGTGCAGCAGGACAGCATCAGCGTGATCGGCATCGGCGACATGGCCGGTGACGTATTCGGCAACGGCCTGCTGATGTCCGACAAACTGCAACTGGTCGCAGCGTTCAACCACTTGCACATCTTCATCGATCCAAACCCGGAGCCGGCCAGCAGCTTTGCCGAGCGCGAGCGTCTGTTCAATCTGCCTCGCTCGTCGTGGACCGATTACGACACCAGCATCATGTCCGCTGGCGGCGGGATCTTCCCGCGCAGCCTCAAGAGCATCGCCATCACCGAACAGATGAAGGCGCGCTTCGACATCAAGGCCGACAAGCTGACTCCGACCGAGCTGCTGCACGCGCTGCTCAAGGCGCCGGTTGATCTGTTGTGGAACGGCGGCATCGGTACGTACGTCAAGTCCAGCGAAGAGTCGCATGCCGATGTCGGCGACAAGGCCAACGACGCGCTGCGTGTCGACGGCAACGAGCTGCGCTGCAAGGTGGTGGGCGAGGGCGGCAACCTGGGCATGACCCAGCTGGGTCGTGTCGAGTTCGGCCTCAATGGCGGCGCAACCAACACCGACTTCATCGATAACGCCGGTGGTGTGGACTGCTCCGACCACGAAGTGAACATCAAGATCCTGCTCAATGAAGTGGTGCAGGCCGGTGACATGACCGAGAAGCAGCGCAACCAGCTGCTCGAAAGCATGACCGACGAAGTGGGTCATCTGGTGCTCGGCAACAACTACAAGCAGACCCAGGCACTGTCGCTGGCCGCACGCCGTGCGTACGAGCGGATTGCCGAATACAAGCGTCTGATGAGCGACCTGGAAGCGCGTGGCAAGCTCGATCGCGCCATCGAGTTCCTGCCTGCTGAAGACCAGATTGCCGAGCGGGTTGCGGCCAAACAAGGCCTGAGTCGTGCCGAGCTGTCGGTGTTGATCTCCTACAGCAAGATCGACCTCAAGGAAGCGTTGCTCGAATCGCGTGTGCCGGATGATGACTATCTGACCCGCGACATGGAAACCGCATTCCCGCCGTCACTGGGTGCCAGGTTCTCCACGGCCATGCGCAGCCACCGTCTGAAGCGCGAGATCGTCAGCACGCAGATCGCCAACGACCTGGTCAACCACATGGGCATCACCTTTGTGCAGCGCCTCAAGGAGTCGACCGGCATGAGTGCTGCGGCTGTGGCCGGTGCCTACGTGATTGTGCGGGACATCTTCCACCTGCCGCACTGGTTCCGTCAGATCGAATCGCTGGACTACAAGGTTTCGGCTGAAATCCAGCTGGCGCTGATGGATGAGCTGATGCGTCTGGGGCGTCGTGCCACGCGCTGGTTCCTGCGTAGCCGTCGCAACGAGCTGGATGCCGGTCGTGACGTGGCGCACTTCGGTCCGCACCTCGCTGCGCTGGGCCTCAAGCTCGACGAACTGCTGGAAGGTCCGACCCGCGAGATCTGGCAGACGCGTTATCAGGCTTATGTCGAAGCCGGCGTGCCGGAATTGCTGGCGCGCATGGTTGCCGGGACGACTCACCTGTACACGCTGTTGCCGATCATCGAAGCCTCCGACGTCACCGGGCAGAACGCTGCCGATGTGGCCAAGGCTTACTTCGCCGTAGGCAGCGCGCTGGACATCACCTGGTACTTGCAGCAGATCAGCAGCCTGCCGGTGGAAAACAACTGGCAAGCCCTGGCGCGTGAAGCGTTCCGTGACGATATCGACTGGCAACAGCGGGCGATCACCGTGTCGGTCCTGCAAATGGCAGACGGCCCGTCAGACATCGAAGCGCGTCTGGCTCTGTGGCTGGAACAGCATTCGCTGATGGTCGAGCGCTGGCGCGCCATGCTGGTCGAGCTGCGTGCGGCCAGCGGCACGGACTACGCCATGTATGCCGTCGCCAACCGCGAACTGCTGGACCTGGCCATGAGCGGGCAGAGCCTCACGGTCTGATCCGCTTGTAACAGCTTGACCCATGAAAAAACCGCATCGAGAGATGCGGTTTTTTTGTGGTGCGCCAAGCATGGCGCGTTGCGCCTAAGCGCAACCAGCTTGGATATGGTGGCCACGCTGGTGACTTGGAGGTGCAAGTCATCTACACACCCGGCAAGGGGAAGCGTTAGCCGGAGGCAAGGGTGTCACGGGTGACTGCGGAAGGGGTCTGGTTGCCCCACACACTGTTTCAGACGAGCAATAACGTCCGGCGTCGTTTTGGTTGTGTTGATCCTGCCGATGTCATCAAGATAGACGTCTATCGTTCTTCCCCATTCCGGCGTGATGTCGATGCACCTCTGAAAACCCTTGTCGGTCCACCAATCGAACATCATGAAAAAGTCCTTGTCAGGGAATATGTAGCTGAATTCAACGGCTGAACCGCCGTGCCTGATATCACCCCTGTGGATTCTGTCTTGAGTATTCCAAACGTATCGAAACTCCTCCTTGCTATTCGGAGAAAAATTGACCGCAACGACCGGAGAGGCAAAATACCAAAAAGCCACAGGAAGGATGACGAGTAGAAGAAGCATCCAACGGCCATATCGGATCTTGGGTTTATTGACAGACATGTAGTTGAACCCCTTTACCCCATGCCTGGAGCGGTACTGCAAGCACTTCGTCCATGATCATCTTGGCCGTGATGCTTTCTTGAGGATGTCGTCTGCGTTCTACTTGGTGGCTGTGAAGGGTGTCCTTTGGTGACGCTGGTAGGCAACCTTAGGACCGAAAAGGATCAGGTTCCCCGGCACACTGTTTTAAACGAGCAATAACATCATGGTCAGTCACAGCAGTGTCGATTCGACCTTTATCATCAAGGTAAATGTCTATCATCCGCCCCCATTTCGGCGTCACGTAGAAACACCTCTGAACTCCCTTATCGGTCCACCAATCGAACCTCATGAAGAAATCTTTATCAGGGAAGATTTGGCCCCACTCGACCGCTGAGCCGCCACCTGCGGGCATGTCACCCTTATAGATTTGATGCTGAGTGTTCCAGATGTATCGAAACCCGTCCTTTCCTTCATGAGAAAAATTTACTGCCACGACTGGAGAAGCCAAGTACCAAAAGGCGATAGGGCCGACCAATAGGCCAACGAGCAGCCAACGGCCATACCCTTTTTTAGTTTTGCTTGCATTTGTGTTCACGGATGCCTTTCCCCCATGCTTCAGGTGCTACTGCCAGAACTTCCTTCATTATCATTTGTGCCGTAATTCCACCGGCGGGATTTTGGCTGAACAGCTTGATCCCAATGCTAATCGAAATCCGGTCTGGGGCGTCGTCCCATGCACGGAGTCCATCAATGTCGGCCGAGCGATTAGGCCCGGGAAGTTTTCTTTCCTCTTTCGGTTTCTGTAGGACCTCGCCTACTTTCCTGAGTGTGTCTGAAACGATCTGCTCCGCACCTGCGCCATCCAAAAGGATGCTTTCGGAAAGCCCGCCAGCTCGCCCGACGTATCCATAGTGAATGTTCGACCAGATATCATAGAAGTAATCGTAATCGCCCTGTTTGTGGTAGACGACGCCATCGTATTTCGCGGCGAGTATCGGCTTGTGATCCCACGGGCGATTCTGACCAACACGTTCTGCCCAGATGGCAAAAGCCTTGGCTTGCATACCGGCCGCCATGTTGTAGAAGTCCGGGCCGGGACCAAGGCGCAAGTAAAATGGAAGCGCCTCATACTCCTTCATCTTTGCAGCCGCATCGAAGCTATTGAGGTCTCTCATCTGCCGAACTTCTGGGCTGTTGATGTTGGTGTTCATCTCGCCAGCAATGTAGGTCGCCAGCTCTTCCATCCTGTCGGGATCTTTGCAAACAAAGGTTTCCGCTTTTGGCTCAGGCTTCGCCTCTGACTCTTTACCGGCAGCCCCAGGCTCAACCAAAGTATTCGCCGCCAAGGCTTTCTCCGTGAGCTTCGGATCAGCCAACAAGGTCGCCATCTTCTCGTCGTCCACGGAACCGTCTGGCCGGAAGGCCCCCAGCGCCATGAAGTTAATAATGGTCGCGCCACCGGCGTCACCCATGACGAAGCCGCCACCAACATTATTGGAGCCCGTGATGATTGTCCCGCCGTGACTGGTTGGGCTTCCCAGGTGGGCCATAGGACGGCCATTCACTTGAATAGAGGGGAAACCCGAAGTGATGACCGCCCCGCACCCACAGGTATCACCCACGCGTGCCGCGCCCAGGCCATTGATGTTGACGTCACCGGATGCAGAAGCGATCGGCGTTGTACCGTGACCCGGCAATGGGCAGGCGTGCTTGTCGCCCAATCGGGATGAAGAAATCATTGCAGGCCGTCCTTGTGTCTTTGATCCGTAAACAATAACCAGCGTTTAGTTGACGCATGGGAGGCTATCCGAAACGTGAAAGGCGGTCTGTAGGAGAAGTCTTGATTTTCGCGAAGTGCCCTGAGAATCTGATCGAGATGTCATCTTTATTTCTGGCTTTGGTGAGTGACATCGTCGTAGTGGTAACAAATCTTAGTGCCTGAAAGGATCTGGCTGGCCCGGGGGGGGGGCGGTGGTGTGAGAGGACGGCGGGTGTGACCCCGCCCCCTACTCGATTCTGCGTTTATAGGTCTCGGGCCCTCAATCAGGCCGCCGCAGTCAGATGCTCGTACAGAATTGTTGCGCCAACCACGATCAGCACGATACCGCCAACGATTTCAGCACGCTTGCCGACCATGGTGCCGAGCACACGACCGAGCATTACGCCGATGGTAACCATTACGGTCGTGGCCAGGCCGATAGCCAGCGCAGCGACCATGATATTGACGTCGACAAACGCCAGGCCCACGCCAACCGCCAGTGCATCGATACTGGTGGCAAAGGCGGTCACGGCAAGAATCCAGAAGGAGTGTGAGCCGGGTTTTTCCTGCTCCTCTTCGTGGTCATGCTTGAGGCCGTTGTAGATCATGTGCAGGCCGAGCACCAGCAGCAGCGTGAAGGCGATCCAGTGGTCCCAGCTTTCAGCGAAGCGGGCCGCCACTTGACCGATGCCCCAACCGATCACCGGGGTGATGGTTTCGATGGCGCCGAATATCAGGCCGGTACGAAGCGCTTCGATAAAGCGCGGTTTGTGCAGGCTTGCTCCTTTACACAGGGCCGCAGCAAAGGCATCCGTGGACATGGCAAGCGCGAGAAAGAGGAGGGAAATCGGGTTCACGGTTATATCCAGTCGGGCTATGAGTCAACGACGCAACCACACGCCCGACTTTAGGCATGGATGCATCGTTGGTCTCGCCAACCAGAAGGTGTTCGTACCACGGCATGCTGCCGAGAATGTTGATACGAACGCTCGGTGACCGGGGTCACGAGCAGGCTACTCCCCAACAAGGGCCGTCACTATAGCCATTTGAATGTGAAAAATATATGTACAGACAGGTTTTAGGTTATGTACGAAAAGTCGGCGAGCGAAGGTCAGGCAAGGCAAAAACAGGTGAGGAACGGCCGGGGTCGCGTTCGACTCTACGGGTTGTAGATGAGCATTCCGATCGGACTCGCGCTCGAGCCTGTTTTTAACGCAGCACCACCGAGCGCAGCCACTTTTCGTACAAAGCCCGGCTCAGAGGAAACCATGGACGACCAAGGGCAGTTGATCGGGTAGAGCAGTTCGGCGTCAGGCCATGAGATCAAAGGTCGGGCTGCGCTCAGGCCCCTGTCGCTTTCAGACTCGCTCATGATGGCCGTCATCGAAAATGCGGGCGTGCGACTGACCGTTCCTGATCAAAAAAGTAGCGGTAGGGCGTCCCTGAAAAGTTGATGGTCATTCAAGGCCGGTATCTAAATAAAACATTTTTGGGGTGAAAATTCATACTGATCGGATACGCCTATACTGAGGCGGTGGTCGTAGGAGGTCTGTTGGGCACCGATGAATGAACCTGACTTGCTGGCGTGTGTGGAAGAAACTCGCTCTTCGATATTTCAAGGCGATATGGATGAGGCCATTCTTCTGCATTATGACTTGATCATGGAGAGCTACCGACGCAAGCCGCTCTTCTATAAGAAGCTGTTGAAGTACGACAGGTTTATCGTCACCCTCTCGCTGTTAAGTTTCATGTTTGCGGACGATAGGGTTCCTCTGTCTAGAGTGAAAGCGTTCTGTCAGGCACGTGGTTATATGTCGCGCAACAGCCTGGATACCTATTTTTCCTTTTTATTGAGCGCGGGTTATATGCAGGTTCGACTCCATGATGAAGATGAGCGGCAGCGTGTTTTCAAATTGACGGATCGGGCCGTGTGCGAGGTCAGACAAATGATTGATTCATATGTGCTGCCCTCGCAGATTGTCGCACCGTATGAACGAGGGCTCGTAGGCGCCGGTATACCAGAAGATGTTGTGCCTTCTTACTTTCATGGCATTGCCAGGGTGTTGTACGCAAACGGGACCCTCGACCAGCGATTGCCTGAAGCAAGGTGGATGATCAACCGGGATGGCGGTCACTTGCCGATGCTTGCACTGTACTCGGATAGCCTGAGGAACGGACCGTTGAAGGTCGGCTACAAAGCCGCGACGTATGTTGAACTCTCGGCACGTCTGGGGGTGTCCAAAACTCATATCATACGAATGGTCAAAGAAGGCGAGTTACGCGGCTATTTCAAATGCCGCAAACATCAGGTTGAACTGCTTCCTGCGTTCATTGATCTCGTCCGAAAAATCATGGCAATCTATTTTTCCGTGGCGCGGGTCAGTATGGAACTGGGCATGGAGTACGGCAGCAAGCGCAACAGACTCTGCGCAGCAGGTTCTTTGTCGGGTGAGTAGTTTTTCGGTTTCAGCGGTTCTTTGAAGGTTGCATAACGGAGGTGGCTTAATTCATGGGGCCGTCCGTTTTTCTTGAAATTATAATCGTCAAGACCGGAGTCTAGTGTGTTTAATCGTCGTATCAAGAATGCCTTGCTTGCCTGCGAGGAAGAGTTGATTGCATTGCAAGTCATGTGCGCCCGCCTCGAATCGGTTTTTCTGTCAGTACATATCAATCAGGCCGGCCGGATCATTTCTGCCAACCACCGGTTTGCCCAGACGCTCGGTTACTTGTTGGATGAACTGCCGGGCGTAGAGATCGGCGACATCCTTGCTGAACCACACGGCGTATTTTCGCCAAGCCTGATGGCCGATGAGCAGATGCGCTACACCGCCGCTGATGGCCGGATTGTAACGCTCAGTACCTGTTGGATAGCTTTGTCGGACTGCACATTCCAGTGCTATGGCTGTCTCGCGCCGATTCTGACGAGGGATGAGCAGGAAAGCATTGAACTGTTATGCGCACTGAACCGCTCGACAGCGATCGTACAGTTCAGCCTCGACGGTACAGTTCTGTATGCCAACAAGCCATTTATCGAGACCATGGGGTACAGCCTCGCGGAAATCGAGGGCAAGCACCACCGATTGTTTTGCCTGGACGAGGACGCGGCCTCTGCGGACTATGCCAAGTTCTGGAAATCGTTGAGTGAGGGAGTGTTCGTCGCAGGGCGATTTCGTCGTCTGGATAAACGCGGCCGGGTGGTGTGGTTGGAGGCTACCTACAATCCCATAAAAGATGCTTCAGGCCAGGTTTATAAAGTCGCAAAGTTCGCCAGTGTCGTGACCGGGCAGGTGGAGAAAGCTGATAGGGTCAAACAGGCAGCAGATATGGCTTACGAGGTCTCACTTGATACCGATGTGAAAGCGCATCGAGGTATGGACCTGGTGGGTGACTCAGTCATCGCCGTGCAAACGATTTCGCAACAGATGGCCTCGGTAACCGACAGCATGACGGCACTTAAATCTCAGGCGCTATTGATCGGGTCCATTGTCGATACTATTGGCTCGATTGCTGCTCAAACAAATCTTCTCGCGCTCAATGCTGCCATCGAAGCGGCGCGAGCGGGCGAACACGGGCGTGGTTTTGCGGTTGTTGCGGACGAGGTGCGTAAACTTGCTGGCCGCACCAGCACCGCCACGAAAGAGATCACCGGCGTGGTACGAGAGAATCGCGGGTTGGCTGATCAAGCAGCAACCCAGGTTCAGTGCAGTCGAGATCAGGCTGATCGGTTGCTGGGGCTGGCGGAGCAGGCAGGTACGGCGATGGCGGATATTCAGCAGGGGGCCAGGCAGGTTGTGGGGGCCATTGGTAAAGTCACCAGCGACCTCGATTGATCGGCGCCTCTCACATCGTTTACGTGAAGTCGGCGTTGATTCTGGACGTTTCGTGACCCTGGCATTTGTCTTGAAAACGCCTGATCTGTCATGACGGCATGACTGCATGACGTCAATGTTCAAGGACAAAAAAACACCCCATAAGAGGGGTGTTCAAGTGAGTTGACTCAAAGTCCCCCGACCTCTGTATTCCTCCTTGCGGGGAATACTATAAGGTCAGGGTTCTCTCAATGCTTGATTCCGTGATTACACTTGCAGCGCCGGGATGTTGGCGTTTGCAGCGGCTTCACGGAACTCGGCGATCTGATCGAAGCTCAGGTAGCGGTACACGTCCGCGGCCATTGTGTCGATCTGGTTGGCGTAGCCCATGTACTCTTCGACGGTCGGCAGGCGACCCAGAATCGAAGCGACGGACGCCAGCTCGGCCGAGGCCAGGTAGACGTTCGCGCCGTCACCCAGACGGTTCGGGAAGTTACGGGTCGATGTCGAGACGACAGTCGAATTCGGCTCGACGCGCGCCTGGTTACCCATGCACAGCGAGCAGCCCGGCATTTCCATGCGTGCGCCTGCTTTGCCGTAGATGCCGTAGTAGCCTTCTTCGGTAAGCTGGTGAGCATCCATCTTGGTCGGCGGCGACAGCCACAGACGCGTCGGCAACTGGCCTTTGACCTGTTCCAGCAACTTGCCCGCAGCGCGGAAGTGGCCGATGTTGGTCATGCACGAACCGATGAACACTTCGTCGATTTTCTCGCCCTGTACCGAAGACAGCAGGCGGGCATCGTCCGGGTCGTTCGGCGCGCAGAGCACAGGCTCTTTGACGTCGGCCAGGTCGATTTCGATGATTTCAGCGTACTCGGCGTCTGCGTCGGCTTCGAGCAGTTCAGGGTTGGCCACCCAGGCTTCCATCGCCTGAGCACGACGCTCCAGGGTGCGCGGATCGCCGTAACCCTGTTCGATCATCCAGCGCAGCAGGGTGATGTTCGAGTTCAGGTATTCGATGATCGGCTCTTTGGCCAGCTTGATGGTGCAACCGGCAGCCGAACGTTCGGCCGAGGCGTCGGACAGCTCGAAAGCCTGTTCGATGCTCAGGTTATCAAGGCCTTCGATCTCCAGAATGCGACCGGAGAAGGCGTTCTTCTTGCCTTTCTTCTCTACGGTCAACAGGCCAGCCTGAATCGCGTAGTAAGGAATGGCGTGAACCAGGTCACGCAGGGTGATGCCAGGTTGCAGCTTGCCCTTGAAGCGAACCAGAATCGACTCGGGCATGTCCAGCGGCATGACGCCGGTGGCCGCGGCGAACGCAACCAGGCCGGAACCGGCCGGGAACGAGATGCCGATCGGGAAACGGGTGTGCGAGTCGCCACCGGTGCCGACGGTGTCCGGCAGCAGCATGCGGTTCAGCCAGCTGTGGATGATGCCGTCGCCCGGCCGCAGCGATACGCCGCCACGGGTCATGATGAAGTCAGGCAGCGTGTGGTGTGTCTTGACGTCGATCGGCTTTGGATAGGCAGCGGTGTGGCAGAACGACTGCATGACCAGGTCGGTCGAGAAACCCAGGCAGGCCAGGTCTTTCAACTCGTCGCGGGTCATCGGGCCAGTGGTGTCCTGGGAACCGACGGTGGTCATTTTCGGTTCGCAGTAGGTGCCAGGACGGATACCGGCTACGCCGCACGCCTTGCCGACCATCTTCTGCGCCAGGGTAAAACCCTTGGTGCTTTCCGCTGGCTGGTCCGGGGTCTTGAACAGGTCGAATGCCGGCAGGCCCAGTTCGGCGCGCGCCTTGCTGGTCAGGCCGCGACCGATGATCAGCGGGATACGGCCGCCAGCGCGAACTTCGTCGAGCAGCACCGGGGTCTTCATTTCGAAGGTGGTGATGACTTCGTCGCTGTCGTGCTTGCAGACCTTGCCTTCGTAAGGGTAAACGTCGATCACGTCGCCCATGTTGATGTTCGAGACATCGAATTCGATTGGCAGAGCGCCAGCATCTTCCATGGTGTTATAGAAGATCGGAGCGATTTTGGTGCCGAAGCAGAAACCACCGGCACGCTTGTTCGGCACGTAAGGAACGTCGTCGCCGAAGAACCACAGCACCGAGTTGGTTGCCGATTTACGCGAAGAACCTGTACCGACCACGTCACCGACGTAGGCGATAGGGAAGCCCTGGCCGCGCATTTCTTCGATCTGCTTCATGGGGCCGATGGAGCCCTGTACGTCCGGAACGATGCCGTCACGGGCCATTTTCAGCATGGCCAGAGCGTGCAGCGGGATGTCCGGGCGCGACCAGGCATCGGGTGCCGGGGACAGGTCGTCAGTGTTGGTTTCGCCCGTCACCTTGAAGACGCGCAGGCTGATCTTGTCGGCCAGGGTCGGGCGCTTCTTGAACCACTCGCCGTCAGCCCAGGACTGCACGACAGCCTTGGCGTGAGCGTTGCCGCTCTTGGCTTTTTCGGCGACGTCGTGGAAGGCATCAAACATCAGCAGAGTGTGCTTGAGTTGTTCGGCGGCGACCGGGGCCAGCGTGGCGTCGTCGAGCAGTTCGACCAGTGTGACGATGTTGTAGCCGCCCTGCATGGTGCCCAGCAGCTCGGTTGCGCGTTTTTTGTCGATCAGGGGAGAAGTGGCTTCGCCCTTGGCCAGGGCAGACAGGAAACCGGCCTTGACGTAGGCAGCTTCGTCAACACCCGGTGGAATGCGATTGGTGATCAGGTCGACAAGGAAAGCTTCTTCGCCAGCCGGGGGATTTTTCAGCAGCTCGACCAGGCCTGCGGTTTGTTCGGCGTTAAGCGGCTGGGGCACGATACCCTGGGCGGCACGCTCTTCGATGTGTTTACGGTAGGCTTCAAGCACAGTATTAACCCTCATCAGTGGTCCCAAATGGGTGTCCGGGACGCTCATCCAGAAATCGTACGCACCCACGCAAGGCTTATTGAGCCTTGTTGGCAGGGTGTCGGCGATTCCTAACAGAAGCTGTTTTCAAAGTTTTACGCCTGCAGAACGGGGGGAGGGACGGTCGACACGGCCATTCTTGATGAGGGAATGGCCCGTCGACGCCGCAATGCGGGGTTAACCTGACTGTGCTCGTGACGCTTTGAAAACAGCTTCCAACGGACATTGGCGCCTTTAAAAGGCTCGCTGATTCTACGCCAAAACTTCGCTAAAGGTAAGTTAGCCCCTACATCTTCGGGGGTGAACTTGCTTAGACAAAGGGCTAACATACGCGCTTGTTTCGCCTTCCCCAGTCCTGCCTGACATGCCCGATTACATCATCAAGACACCCTGCGTCGGCCTTTGCTCCACTGTTTACGGGGATCTGGTGTGCCGTGGCTGCAAGCGGTTCCACCACGAGGTCATCCACTGGAACGGCTACAACGAAGACGAAAAAAGAGCCGTCTGGTTGCGTCTGGAACAATTGCTGGTTCAGGTGATGACCGCCAAGCTTGAAGTTTTCGATGCTGGCAAGCTGCGTGCGCAGCTCACTCAGCGCAAAATCCGCTTCGTGCCGCATCAATCCGAGTACTGCTGGGCCTATCAACTGATCGCCCGCGGCGCGCGGGTCATCAGCCAGGTCGAGGCCTACGGGTTTGTGCTGTTGCCGGAGTTTCGCAACTGGACGCTGCCGGAGCTGCGCGACGCGATCGACCGCGAATTCTTCCTGCTGTCCGAGGCGCACTACCAGCGCTACATCGCACCGGGCTTTCTGAAGGATGCATTCGGCGCCTGAGCGGGTGTTTGTGCTTTTGTGTCGCGAGTCCCTGTTGCTGCTCGTATAATGCCGCGCTTTGCCTCTCTGTCATCTGTGAGCTTATGTACCCGATCCCTGAAATCGAAGCCTTTCTGCTCTGCCGCACACCCGACAGCTGGGTCCAGGCTGCACTGCGCAACCTGGACATCCTGCTGATCGACCATGCGAACAACGAGAAGAAGGCCGCAGGGGCGGCGTTCCAGTTCATGTTCCAGTACAACGACAAGTTCGATCTGCTGAGCAAGATGTCGCGCCTGGCCCGCGAAGAACTGCGCCATTTCGAGCAGGTAATCAGCATCATCAGAAAGCGCCAGATCCCGATGGCCAATATCAGCTCGGCGCGTTACGCCGGAGCGCTGCGCAAACTTGTGCGCAATCACAACCCGTACCGGCTGACCGACGCTTTGATCGTGGGTGCCATCGTCGAAGCGCGTTCTTGCGAGCGTTTTGCTGCCCTGGTGCCGCATCTGGATGAAGAGCTGGCCAAGTTCTACGGCGGTTTGCTCAAGTCCGAAGCGCGGCATTTTCAGGATTATCTGAAGCTGGCTTACAGCTATGGCGACAAGGCTGACGTAGACGCCAAGATCGAGGAAATCCGCCTGGCCGAGCGCGAGCTGATCGAGAGCCCGGACGAAGAATTCCGCTTTCACAGTGGCGTACCTGCTGGCGTATCTGCCGCCGCCTGATGTTCGTAACACCTCAAAAAACGACCGCCTCACCAGCGGTCGTTTTTTTTTGCGCTTTTAGTAAGCAAGCTAATAAATGCTTTGACAATGGCTGCCTAGGCAGTAATATTTTGTAATCACTGCCTAGGCAGCTATCCGGGTGAAACCTTGAAACATTTCAGCTCCGAGAATTTCGATTCCAGCCTGATCGGGCTGCTGGTCGGCCGCACCAACGCGCTGAAGGACCGCATGCTGGATAAGTACCTGCTGCCTTATGACGTGACATTTGCGCAGTTCAAGGTGCTGATCATCATTTCCCAGTTTTCCAGCGATACGCCGGTGGAATTGTGTCGGCACCTGTCGCTGGACAGCGGTTCGATGACCCGCATGCTGGACCGTCTGGAGCAAAAGGGCCTGATTGCGCGGACGCGCTCGGCGACCGATCGTCGTCAGGTACGTCTGGTGCTCACCGAACAAGGGCAGACCCTCAGCGACCTGTTGCCGCAGATCGGTGCCGATGCCATGAACGAGATTTTCGCCACGCTGGACGCGGAGGAGGTTGCGACCCTGCAACGGATTCTCACCAAAGTGCTGGTGGCCGCAGATGACCACATCACGCTGACTCGCTTGAGCTTCACTCCCAAAGCCAAAAGCTGAACGGTACGACATGGCGAGCCTGCTCGCCGACCACGGCCCTGAACGGGCATTGGCAACTGTCCCACCGTCGCTGACTACAAGGTAATCGTCATGGCCACTGCCGCCACTGAAAACACATCTGCAGCGTCACAGGAAAAAAAACCGAATTCCGGCAAACGCAAATTGCTGCTCACCGGGCTGGCGATCATCGTTGTGCTGTGCGGTCTGGCCCTTTGGGGCTGGTACCATTTTTATGGCCAGTGGAGTGAAGAGACTGACGATGCCTACGTGAATGGCAACGTGGTTGAAATCACGCCGTTGGTCACCGGCACGGTCATCAGTATCGGCGCCGATGATGGCGATCTGGTCCAAGAAGGGCAGGTTCTGCTGCAGTTCGATCCGAGCGACGCAGCGGTTTCACTGCAAAGTGCCGAGGCCAATCTGGGCAAGGTCGTGCGGCAGGTGCGTGGCCTTTACAGCAATGTCGATGGCATGAAAGCGCAACTGGCCGCACAGCGCACTGCCGTGCAGACCGCGCAGGACAACTACAGCCGTCGTCGCAGCCTGGCAGCGGGCGGTGCGATTTCGCAGGAAGAGCTGTCGCACGCCCGAGACAGCCTGACCAGCGCGCAAAGTGCGTTGAACAACATTCAGCAGCAGTTGAGCACCAGCGTGGCGCTGGTCGATGACACGGTGGTGTCCTCACACCCTGACGTCAAGGCGGCTGCCGCCCAGTTGCGTCAGGCCTTTTTGGCCAATGCACGCAGCACGCTGGTAGCGCCGGTCACCGGTTACGTGGCCAAACGCAGCGTGCAACTGGGCCAGCGTATTCAGCCGGGCACCGCGACCATGGCCGTCATCCCGCTGGACCAGTTGTGGATCGATGCCAACTTCAAGGAAACCCAACTGGGCAAGATGCGCATCGGCCAGCCCGTGGAAATCAGCTCCGACCTGTATGGCAGTGATGTGAAATACAGCGGCACCATCGACAGCCTGGGCGCCGGCACCGGCAGTGCCTTCGCGCTGTTGCCTGCACAGAACGCTACCGGTAACTGGATCAAGATCGTCCAGCGTGTACCGGTCCGCGTGCACATCAACCCCGAAGAGCTGGCTCAGCACCCGCTGCGCATTGGCCTGTCGACCACGGTCGAGGTCAATCTGCACGATCAGAGCGGTCCGGTACTGGCGCAGCAGCCGCGCAAACAGGCGGCGTTCAGCACCCAGGTGTACGCCGAGCAACTGGCCGATGCCGATGCGCTGATCACTCGCCTGATTCACGAGAACAGTGCTGCCAGCGGCAAGACATCCGCGCAGCGCTGAACCGCACTTGTTTTCAGGAATTTGCGATGAGCAACAATGCCCCCGCTTCTTTTACTCCGCCCAGCTTGTTGCTCTGCACCATCGGTCTGTCGCTGGCGACATTCATGCAGGTGCTCGACACCACGATTGCCAACGTAGCGCTGCCGACCATCGCCGGTAATCTGGGGGTCAGTTCTGAGCAGAGCACCTGGGTGATCACCTCGTTCGCGGTCAGCAACGCCATTGCCTTGCCGTTGACCGGCTGGCTCAGCCGTCGCTTTGGCGAGGTCAAACTGTTCCTGTGGGCCACCATTCTGTTCGTGCTGGCGTCGTTTCTGTGCGGAATCTCTCAGTCGATGCCAGAGCTGGTGGGGTTTCGGGCCTTGCAGGGCATGGTTGCCGGGCCGCTCTATCCGATGACCCAGACCCTGCTGATCGCGGTGTATCCGCCTGCAAAGCGGGGGATGGCGCTGGCGTTGCTGGCGATGGTCACGGTGGTTGCGCCCATCGCCGGGCCGATTCTCGGTGGCTGGATCACCGACAGTTACAGTTGGCCATGGATCTTTTTCATCAACATCCCGATCGGCCTGTTCGCCGTGCTGGTGGTGCGCTCGCAGATGGCTAAACGGCCTGTCAGCACTGCTCGTCAACCGCTGGACTACATCGGCTTGCTGGCCCTGATCGTCGGCGTCGGGTCGCTGCAAGTGGTGCTCGACAAAGGCAATGATCTGGACTGGTTCGAGTCGAATTTCATCCTGTTCGGCTCGTTGATTTCACTGGTCGCACTGACGTTTTTCGTGATCTGGGAAATGACCGACAAGCATCCGATCGTCAACCTGCGGCTGTTTGCCTACCGTAACTTTCGTATTGGTACGCTGGTGATGATCGGCGGCTATTCGGGGTTTTTCGGCATCAACCTGATTCTGCCGCAGTGGTTGCAGACACAAATGGGTTACACCGCCACCTGGGCGGGGCTGGCGGTAGCGCCGATCGGCATTCTGCCGGTACTGATGTCGCCGTTTGTCGGCAAGTACGCGCACAAGTTCGACCTGCGTCTGCTGGCAGGGCTGGCGTTTCTGGCGATGGGGCTGAGCTGCTTCATGCGTGCCGGTTTCAACACCGATGTGGATTTTGAGCACGTGGCGATGGTGCAACTGTTCATGGGCATTGGTGTGGCGCTGTTTTTCATGCCGACCTTGAGCATTCTGCTCTCCGACCTGCCGCCGGACCAGATCGCCGATGGTTCGGGGCTGGCGACATTTCTGCGGACCCTGGGCGGCAGCTTCGCGGCGTCGCTGACCACCTGGATCTGGATCCGTCGCGCGAACCAGCATCACGCTTACCTGAGCGAAAACATCAGCACATTCGACCCCACCACCCGCCACGCCCTCGACAGCCTTGGCGGCGCCAGCCCACAGGCCTACGCGCAACTGGAGCGCACCCTCAACGCCCAGGCCTACATGATGTCCACGGTGGACTACTTCTACCTGCTGGGCTGGATATTCGCGGGCCTGATCCTGCTGGTCTGGCTGGCCAAACCCCCATTCGGCGCCAAGGCCGGGCCGGCGGCGGGGGGCGGGCATTGAGAAGGGTTTCTCGTGCCAATGGGGTGGCATGCAGTTTGTGACTGCTTTAACTGCTTTAGATCTGCTTTTCGATCACGATGGCACTGACGACGCAGATTGCGACGTAAGTGACGGCTGAGCCCTGACACTGATCCGGGGGGAACTCGGCAAGGATGCCGAGTTAGCTGCACCGGGCCAAGGATGGCCCGTTGCAGCGACCCCCGGATCAGTGTCAGGGCGAAGGAACCCGACGAAGTCGGGCCGGAAACGGAGCCAGGGGGGTTGCCTACTTTGGCCCCATCAAAGTAGGTCGCCGAGGGGCGAAAAGGTGCCTCGAGCCGTAAACAAACATCACTGACCTCGCCGAACCGCCGTGCGACGCAGAGCGTCCAGAACGGCATGCCGACGCGGAGCATCGGCACGATAGTCAGTTAGATTTGTGTCTAACGCTGAGCGCGGGGGAGATAATCATCAAAGCCCCACTTTTCGTGCCGTCAGTTCAGCAACGCAACCGTCTCCGGCACAAAGTCGAACGAGCCGAGATTCATCCCCTGTTCATCGACCTGCAGCACCCAGCCCTGACGGTCCCAGTCACCCAGCACGATACGTTTTGCCGACTGATCGCCAATCTGCAATTTGTGAATCGCCGGGCGGTGAGTGTGGCCGTGGACCAGCGTGCGCACACCGAACTGCTGCATGATCCTCGGCACTTCGTCCGGCGTCACATCGACAATGTCGTTGGCTTTCATGCGCGTCTGGGCGCGGCTTTCGTTGCGCAGCTTGCGCGCCAGTTTATGGCGGGTGCTCAACGGCAGATGACGCAATATGAACAACGTCAACGGGTGGCGCAGGTAGCGGCGCATCCGCATATAACCTTCATCGCGCGTGCACAGGCTGTCGCCGTGCATCAACAGCACCGGCTCACCGTTCAACTGCACGACGCTGGGGTCGCTCAACAGCGTGCAGCCTGCTGCCTTGCAGAAACCCTTGCCGAGCATGAAGTCACGGTTACCGTGCATCAGAAAAATTCGTGTGCCGCTGTCGCTCAGTTCGCGCAGGGCCTGGCAGATCGAAAGCTGGAACGGCGACATGGCGTCGTCACCGATCCAGGCTTCAAAGAAATCCCCGAGGATATACAACGCTTCGGCCGTACGGGCACGACCAGCGAGGAGAGCCAGAAACGCCCGGGTAATGTCCTGGCGCTCCTGCTCAAGGTGCAGATCGGAGATCAGCAGTATCACTCAACGATCTCGGCTTTCTCGATGATCACGTCTTCTACCGGTACATCCTGGTGACCGGCTTTGCTGGCGGTAGGGACGCCCTTGATCTTGTCGACGACGTCAGTGCCTTCGATCACTTCGGCGAATACCGCATAACCCCAGCCCTGAGTGGTCTTGGCGCTGTGGTTCAGGAAGGCGTTGTCAGCCACGTTGATGAAGAACTGCGCAGAAGCCGAATGCGGCTCCATGGTGCGGGCCATTGCAACGGTGTACTTCTTGTTCGGCAGGCCGTTGTCAGCTTCGTTCTGGATGCTCGGGCGCTTGTCTTTCTTTTCTTTCATGCCAGGCTCGAAACCGCCGCCCTGGACCATGAAATTACCGATCACACGGTGAAAAACAGTGTTTTCATAGTGGCCGGCGTTAACGTATTCGATGAAGTTGGCTACAGTCAGTGGCGCTTTTTCTGCGTTCAGCTGCAGAACGATGTCGCCGTGGTTGGTGGTCAGCTTTACTTTGGACATGTGGAAAGTCGCTCTCTAGTCATGCATGAGTGGGCACATTATGACCCTGACGCGCAGTTTACAGGCGAGGTAACATTTTTCAGCGCTTTTGCAGCTTTTATGACCTCAAATGTGCAGTCTGTTGTCAGGGGCTTGACAGCTTCGGCTATGATAAGCGCTTTGATTTAGTCGGCCTACCCTGGCCGCGCACGTATGTCCAAGGATCCTATGAGCAAGCCCACTCCAGAACCCGCTGCCCATTCAAAGGCAGGCCCAGCCGTACCGACCAACTTCCTGCGTCCGATCGTGCAGGCAGACCTGGACTCGGGCAAACACAGCAAAATCATCACGCGCTTTCCGCCGGAGCCCAATGGCTACCTGCACATTGGTCATGCCAAGTCGATCTGCGTGAATTTCGGTCTGGCCAAGGAGTTCGGTGGCGATACGCACCTGCGTTTCGATGACACCAACCCGGCCAAGGAAGACCAGGAATACATCGACGCCATCATGAACGACGTCAAGTGGCTGGGCTTCGAGTGGGCCGGTGAAGTGCGTTACGCCTCGCAGTATTTCGATCAGTTGCACGAATGGGCGGTCGAGCTGATCAAAGCGGGCAAGGCCTATGTGGACGATTTGACCCCCGAGCAGGCCCGCGAATACCGTGGCACCCTGACCGAGCCGGGCAAGAACAGCCCGTTCCGTGAGCGCAGCGTTGAGGAAAATATCGACCTGTTCGCGCGCATGAAGGCTGGTGAATTCGAGGACGGCGCTCGCGTACTGCGCGCCAAAATCGACATGGCCTCGCCCAACATGAACCTGCGTGATCCGATTCTGTACCGCATTCGTCATGCACACCACCACCAGACCGGTGACAAGTGGTGCATCTACCCGATCTACGACTTCACCCACGGCCAGTCGGATGCCATCGAGGGGATCACCCACTCGATCTGCACCCTGGAGTTCGAAAGCCATCGTCCGTTGTATGACTGGTTCCTCGACAACCTGCCGGTGCCCTGCAAACCGCGCCAGTACGAGTTCTCGCGCCTGAACCTGAACTACACCATCACCAGCAAGCGCAAGCTCAAGCAACTGGTTGACGAAAAACACGTCAACGGCTGGGATGACCCGCGCATGTCGACGCTGTCGGGTTTTCGCCGTCGTGGCTACACGCCCAAGTCCATTCGCAATTTCTGCGAAATGATCGGCACCAACCGTTCCGACGGCGTGGTCGATTTCGGCATGCTCGAGTTCAGCATTCGTGACGATCTGGACCACAGCGCCCCGCGTGCCATGTGCGTGCTGCGCCCGCTGAAAGTCGTGATCACCAACTACCCGGAAGGTCAGGTCGAGAAGCTGGAACTGCCGCGCCATCCGAAAGAAGACCTGGGCATGCGCGAGCTGCCGTTTTCGCGGGAAATCTACATCGACCGCGACGATTACATGGAAGAGCCGCCGAAGGGCTACAAGCGTCTTGAGCCCAATGGCGAAGTGCGCCTGCGTGGCAGCTATGTGATCCGTGCCGACGAAGCGATCAAGGACGCCGACGGCAACATCGTCGAACTGCGTTGCTCCTACGACCCGGACACCCTGGGCAAGAACCCCGAAGGCCGCAAGGTCAAAGGCGTGGTGCACTGGGTGCCGGCGGCCGAGAGCGTTGAATGCGAAGTGCGTCTGTACGATCGCCTGTTCCGCTCAGCCAACCCGGAAAAAGCCGAAGACGGCGCGAGCTTCCTGGACAACATCAACCCTGATTCCCTGCAAGTGCTGACCGGTTGTCGTGCCGAACCTTCATTGGGTCATGCGCAACCGGAAGACCGATTCCAGTTCGAACGCGAAGGTTATTTCTGCGCGGACATCAAGGACTCGAAACCCGGTCAACCAGTCTTCAACCGCACGGTCACGTTGCGGGATTCCTGGACCTGAGATGTCCGAGGGGCAGATAGTGCTTTCTATTTACAACACGCTCACCAAGAGCAAAGAAGTATTCAAACCGCTGGATGGCAACAAGGTGCGCATGTACGTCTGCGGGATGACCGTGTACGACTACTGCCACCTGGGGCATGGCCGCAGCATGGTGGCGTTCGACCTGGTTACCCGCTGGTTGCGCTTCAGCGGCTACGACCTGACGTATGTGCGCAATATCACCGACATTGACGACAAGATCATCAATCGCGCACGTGACAACGGCGAGTCGTTCGACGCGCTGACCGCGCGCATGATCGATGCCATGCATGAGGACGAGGCGCGCCTCAACATCCTCAAGCCGGACATGGAACCGCGTGCCACCGACCATATCCCCGGCATGCATGCCATGATCCAGACGCTGATCGACAAGGGCTATGCCTACGCGCCGGGCAACGGCGACGTGTATTACCGGGTCGGCAAGTTTCAGGGTTACGGCAAGCTGTCGCGCAAGAAGATTGAAGACCTGCGCATCGGCGCGCGCATCGAAGTGGACGAGTCCAAGCAGGATCCACTGGACTTCGTGCTCTGGAAAGGCGTCAAGCCAGGCGAGCCGAGCTGGGAGTCGCCGTGGGGTGCGGGTCGCCCGGGCTGGCACATCGAATGCTCGGTGATGTCCACCTGCTGCCTGGGTGACACCTTCGACATTCATGGCGGCGGCAGCGATCTCGAGTTTCCGCACCATGAAAACGAAATCGCCCAAAGCGAAGCGGCCACCGGCAAGCCTTACGCCAACGCCTGGTTACACTGCGGGATGATCCGCATCAATGGCGAGAAGATGTCCAAGTCCTTGAACAACTTCTTCACCCTTCGCGACGTGCTGGAAAAATACCACCCGGAAGTGGTGCGTTACCTGTTGGTGTCGAGCCACTATCGCAGCGCGATCAACTATTCCGAAGACAGCCTGCGCGAGTCCAAGGCAGCTCTGGAGCGCTTCTATCACGCGCTCAAAGGCTTGCCGGCTGCCGAGCCTGCAGGTGGCGAGGCGTTCGTCGAGCGTTTCACCACCGCGATGAACGATGACTTCGGTACACCGGAAGCCTGCGCAGTGCTGTTCGAGATGGTTCGTGAAATCAACCGCCTGCGTGAAACCGACGTTGCAGCAGCGGCGGGTCTGGCGGCGCGTTTGAAGCAACTGGCCAGCGTGCTGGGTGTGCTGCAGCTGGAAGCCGACGACTTTTTGCGCGCAGGCGCGCAAGGGCGGGTCGATGCAGCAGAGGTAGAAGCGCTGATTCAGGCGCGTCTGGCCGCGCGTGCAGCCAAAGACTGGGCCGAGTCCGACCGAATCCGCGACCAGATCACCGCCATGGGCGTGCTTCTGGAAGACGGCAAGGGCGGCACGACCTGGCGTCTGGGGGACTGATTAGATAAGGCAGCCTGAACTCCGCAGTGGCTTGCACTGGGTCACGCGGAGCGTCACGAAATGCATTCCCAAGCGGAGCATGGGAACGATAAAGGACTATCCCTGAAACACTGTCGTGCCCATCCTCCGCGTGGGCATGCTGTTCTGGACGCTCCGCGTCCGTTCTTCGCTGTGCGGCCTGCCGAGCGTCAAAAGCTAAACAATCCGCTGTTCCCGCAACCGCTTGTACAGCGTGTTGCGGCTCACGCCCAACTGTTTGGCCAGCAGTGAAATATTTCCGCCCGCGGCCTGCAACTGGTGGCTCAGGTCTTGCGTCGACGACTGTCGGTAGGGCGATTGACGGGCTTGCGCCGTCTCCCGGCATTCCTCATCCGTGCCCACATCCAGCAGAAAGTCTTCCGGCAGGTGTTCGGCACTGATCGGCTGCTCGTCCGCCAATGCCAGTGCCACCTGAATCACGCTGTTGAGCTGGCGAATATTGCCCGGCCAGGGATGGTGTTCAAACAGCTCAAGCACCTCTCGGGAAAACCCCGCCCGTTGATGCGCGTCGCGATGCCGCTCCCAGATACGCTGGATGAGTGCATGTTTGTCGGTGCGCTCGCGCAATGGCGGCAATTCGATGTTGAGCCCGCTGATTCGATAATAAAGGTCCTGACGAAAATGCCCGGCCTGCACCTGATCACGCAGGGTTCGGTTGGTGGCGGATATCAGCCGTATGTCTACCGGATACAACTCGCTGCTGCCCAGTGGTTGAACGCAGCGCTCCTGCAACACCCGTAGCAATCGCGCCTGCACCGGCATCGGCATGTCGCCGACCTCATCGAGAAACAGCGTGCCTTTATCGGCCTTGCGAATCAGCCCGATGCTGCCTTTCTGGTTTGCGCCGGTAAACGCGCCCCTCTCGTAGCCAAACAGCTCGGCCTCGACCAAATCGGCCGGAATTGCCGCGCAGTTCACCGCGATCAGTGGCTCGCTGGCGCGCGAACCGGCCTGATGCAGCGCTTTGACGAACACTTCCTTGCCCACCCCGGTTTCCCCGTGAATCAACAACGGTATGTCTTTTTCCAGCAAGCGCTGCGCCTGGAGCACGGCTTTCTCGATTCTCGCATCGCCGAGGCTGATCGCCTCCAGATCGAGGCTGCGCGGCGCAACAGGTGCCTGAGCGGGCTTTACGCTGTGCAGCTTGAGCGGCTTGCGAGTCGGACGCTTGAGTAGGCATTGAAAGCGATTGTTGCCAAACGCGTGCAGCGCGAAGGGGCGCGCTTGCGTCTCGCTCAGCAGTTGCAGAATCGGGCACTTGAACAGCGTCTCGATATTGACACCAGAAAGCCGGGCGCCCAGCAAATTGTCGGCGCGGCGATTAGCGCAGAGAATCCGGCCGCTTTCGTCGAAAATCAGCAGGCCTGCCCACTGGCTGTCGAGGTTGTTCAGGGCTGTATTGAAGATCAGCTGGAAATGCGTGTCGCGGAACTGATCGAGGATCAGGCGGTTTTCCACCGACTGGCTCATCATTTTGACCATGCCCAGCGTGTGCGAAGGGGGAAGGAAGCTGTCACTCGACACATCCAGTACGGCAATGATGCGCCGATCGGCATCGAAGATCGGCGAAGCAGAACCGGTCATGAACCGGTTGGCTTTGAGAAAGTGTTCATCCGGCTCGATATGAATCGCCTGTTCGCAGGCCAGCGCCGTGCCGATGGCGTTGGTGCCGGTGCCGCGTTCGCTCCAACTGGCTCCGGCCAGGAAGCCCAGGGTTTGCGAAGCTTCGACGAAACGCTGATTGCCCCACGACTTGAGTAACTGGCCATCAGTGTCGGCCAGCATGATCAGGCAATTGGAGTTGCTGAGGATGTTTTCATAGACCGGCAACACCTCCTGATGGGTGGTTTGCACCAGCCCGTGATGGCGTTCCAGCAGCCGGGAAACCTCTGCGCCCGGCAGCTGGCCGAACGATGGACGCGTCTGATGGCTGAGACCGAAGTCCCGGCAGCGAGTCCATGAATCCTGAATGATGAGGTCGTGAGCAAGCGAAGCGCTGGGTTGAGACATGAGGATGCCTGCGAATATGACGTATTGTTTTTGTTTTTAGGTCCCGTCGGCGTGACCATCCTTGCCCGCAACGTCCGTCCAGTGTCGTTCAGATTCGCTCAAAGTCAATGTTCATTTTGTTCAAGTGTTCAATATTTCTGTTCATTTTTGTTCAGCTGCGAAACCCGTTTGACGCCGTAAAACCGGGCGAATGCTCTGGCTCGGGCTTCTGCGCGAAAGTGCCAGAACTGGCACGAATGTCGCTATCTGCAAAGTGTCACGCATTCACCCTTATGAAAAAAACAACAAAGGGCACGCCATGTCACTCACGCTGGAGCATGTCAGTCGCGCAGTCGATGGCCAGATCTGGATCGACGACGCTTCCCTGAGCTTTGAGCCGGGATCATTCAACGTTCTGCTGGGGCGAACCCTGTCAGGTAAAACCAGCCTGATGCGCCTGATGGCCGGGCTGGACAAGCCCGACAGTGGGCGGGTGTTGATGAACGGGGTCGATGTCACACAACGACCGGTTCGTCTGCGCAACGTCTCGATGGTTTATCAGCAGTTCATCAATTACCCCAGCATGACGGTGTTTGAAAACATCGCATCGCCGCTGCGCCAGGCGGGTCTGTCCAGGGACGTGATCCAGAGTCGGGTGCAGGAAACCGCGAAGATGCTGCGCATCGAGAAATTCCTGCAACGCCACCCGCTCGAATTGTCTGGCGGACAGCAACAGCGCACGGCGATGGCCAGGGCGCTGGTCAAGGATGCCGAGCTGATTCTGTTCGACGAGCCGCTGGTCAACCTCGACTACAAGCTGCGCGAAGAACTGCGCCAGGAGATGCGCGAACTGTTCGCAGCTCGCCACACCATCGCCATTTACGCCACCACCGAGCCCAATGAAGCACTGGCGCTGGGCGGCACCACGACCATCCTGCACGAAGGCCGGGTGGTGCAGAGCGGCAAGACTCCCGAGGTTTATCACCGGCCAGCGACCGTATTGGCGGCAGAGCTGTTCTCCGAACCGCCGATCAACCTGATGCCTGGGCGCATTGAAGGCAACGAGGTCAGTTTCGCCAACTTCGTACATTTCCCACTCAACGTTGATTTACGTGCCGTTGGCGACGGTGAATACCGCTTCGGCGTGCGCCCCAGTCACCTGAGCCTGGTGCCCTCCAATGATGACGATCTGGAACTGGCCGTTACCGTGGAACTGGCTGAAATCAGTGGTTCGGAAACCTTCCTGCACGTGCGCAACGAGTTGTTCTCGCTGGTCCTGCATTTGCCCGGCGTGCATGCCTACGACGTTGACGCATCGATTCGGGTGTACATCCCGACTCATAAATTATTTGTATTCGATCAGCAGGGCGGCCTGATTCAGGCACCGGGCCTGCGCATGGCGAGGGTAGCCTGATGGCAGAGATTCGCTTGCAGAACCTGGCGCACAGCTATAGCGCCAACCCTGGCCCCGAGGATTACGCGATCCGGGAAATGAGCCACATCTGGGAGCAGGGTGGTGCTTACGCGCTGCTCGGGCCGTCCGGTTGCGGCAAATCGACATTGCTCAACATCATTTCGGGTTTGCTCAGCCCGTCTCAAGGGCAGGTACTGTTCGATTCAAAAGTGGTCAACGAGCTGCCGCCGGAGCGCCGCAACATTGCGCAGGTTTTCCAGTTTCCGGTGATCTACGACACCATGACCGTGTTCGATAACCTGGCTTTCCCGCTGCGTAATCAGGGCATGGACGAGGCGCGGGTGCTCATCAAGGTCAACGAGATTGCCGACGTACTCGACTTGCAACCGCTGCTGAAAAAGAAAGCGCGCAACCTGAGTGCCGATGAAAAGCAAAAGGTCTCGATGGGCCGCGGTCTGGTGCGTGATGACGTGTCGGCAATCCTTTTCGATGAGCCGCTGACGGTCATCGACCCGCACTTGAAGTGGAAGTTGCGCCGCAAGCTCAAGCAGATTCACGAGCAGTTCAACATCACCATGGTCTACGTCACCCATGATCAGCTGGAGGCTTCGACCTTCGCTGACAAGATCGCGGTGATGTATGGCGGGCAAATCGTGCAGTTCGGCACACCTCGCGAACTGTTTGAAAAGCCTTCGCACACCTTTGTCGGTTATTTCATCGGCAGCCCGGGCATGAACCTGATCGACGTCACGCCGCAGCCGGGTGGGGTCGGTTTTGCCGATATTCGTCTGCCGCTGTCTGAATCGCTGCAGCACAAGCTCGCCAATACCTCGTGGAAAAGTCTGAAGGTGGGCATTCGCCCGGAGTTCGTGCACGTCTGGGACGGGCCTTACGACGACGCGATGCGCGCGGATGTGACCTACGTCGAGGACCTGGGGACGTACAAGATCATCACCCTGAAACTGGCCGGCCAGTTGCTGAAAGTGCGTCTGCAGGAAGACAAACCGGTGCCGCAAGGCCAGGCCTGGATCAGTTTTCCGGGGCAATGGCTGATGCTGTATGCCGACGATTACCTGCTTGAAGCCGGTCCTGCGAGTGAGGTGCCCCATGCGTAAGGTGCAGAACAACAAGGCCTGGTGGCTGGTGATGCCGGTGTTTCTGCTGGTGGCATTCAGCGCAATCATTCCGATGATGACCGTGGTCAATTATTCGGTGCAGGACATCTTCGATCAGTCCAGCCGCTATTTCGTCGGCACCGACTGGTTCAGACAGGTCTTGCAGGACCCGCGCCTGCATGATTCGCTGCTGCGCCAGTTCATCTACTCGGGCTGCGTGCTGCTGATCGAGATCCCGCTGGGCATCGCGATCGCCCTGACCATGCCCACCAAAGGCCGCTGGTCGTCGTTGTGCCTGATCGTGATGACCATCCCGTTGCTGATTCCGTGGAACGTGGTCGGCACCATCTGGCAGATCTTCGGCCGTGGCGACATCGGTCTGCTCGGTTACACGCTGAACAACGTGCTGGGCATCAACTACAACTATGCCGCCAATGCCTCGGACGCCTGGGTGACCGTGCTGGTCATCGACGTCTGGCACTGGACCTCGCTGGTGGCGTTGCTCTGCTATTCGGGGCTGCGGGCCATTCCGGATGTTTACTATCAGGCGGCGCGGATCGATCGTGCTTCCGGCTGGGCCATCTTCCGGCATATCCAGTTGCCAAAAATGAAGAGCGTGTTGTTGATCGCGGTGATGCTGCGTTTCATGGACAGCTTCATGATTTACACCGAGCCGTTCGTGCTCACCGGTGGCGGTCCGGGCAACTCCACGACGTTCCTCAGTCAGACCCTGACCACCATGGCGCTCGGTCAGTTCGACCTGGGGCCTGCGGCGGCGTTCTCGCTGGTGTATTTCCTGATCATTCTGTTGGTGTCATGGGTGTTTTACACCGCCATGACTCACAGCGAAAAGAATTGAGGGGCTGGTCATGAGTCTGCGCAAAATCATACCGCTGTGGATTTACCTGCTGTTCCTGCTGGTGCCGATCTACTGGCTGGTCAACATGTCGTTCAAGACCAATACCGAGATTCTCGGCGGGCTGACGCTGTGGCCGCAGGATTTTACCTTGGCCAACTACAAGGTCATTTTCACCGACGAGAGCTGGTACAGCGGCTATCTTAATTCGCTGTATTACGTGTGCCTGAACACGGTGATATCGCTGAGCGTCGCATTACCGGCGGCCTACGCGTTTTCACGCTATCGTTTTCTCGGCGACAAGCACCTGTTCTTCTGGCTGCTGACCAATCGCATGGCACCACCGGCGGTGTTTCTGCTGCCGTTTTTCCAGCTGTATTCGTCCATCGGGTTGTTTGATACGCACATTGCCGTCGCTTTGGCGCATTGCCTGTTCAACGTCCCGCTGGCGGTATGGATTCTGGAGGGCTTCATGTCCGGCGTTCCCAAGGAAATCGACGAAACGGCCTACATCGACGGTTACAGTTTTCCCAAGTTCTTCGTGAAGATTTTCATCCCGCTGATTGGCTCGGGAATCGGTGTCACGGCGTTTTTCTGCTTCATGTTTTCCTGGGTCGAGCTGTTGTTGGCGCGCACCCTGACATCGGTCAACGCCAAACCGATTGCCGCGGTGATGACCCGTACGGTCTCCGCGTCCGGCATCGATTGGGGGGTGCTGGCAGCGGCGGGAGTATTGACCATCCTGCCAGGCATGCTGGTGATCTGGTTTGTTCGCAACCACGTGGTCAAGGGCTTTGCTCTTGGTCGTGTCTGAGGAGTCGAGAAAATGGAGTGGATGTCCTGGACACTGCCGACTGCGGCGTTCTTCATCAGTATCGGGTTGTTGCTGGTGGGTATGACGGTATGGGAATTGCGCTCGGCGAGTATCGAGCGTCGCGGTTTTCTACCGATTGTCACCACGCGTGGCGACCGCTTGTTCATTGGCCTTCTGGGTAGCGCCTACCTGCATTTGCTGGTCATTGGTGTGACTGACTGGAATATCTGGGTCGCTTCAGGGATTTCCCTGGTGTGGCTCGTGGTGGTGATGCGTTGGGGTTAGGCGGCAGTCAGGCGTGATCATCAACGTGATCCGCTCGGCAGTGTTCGAAAAGCGGGACTACATAAGAGCAACATTGGAGATGACTATGTTCAATAAGAAAAACAAGCTGCAACATAGCGTGACGCTGGCAACTATGATCATGCTCAGCGGGTTGAGTGTGTCGGCATGGGCGGATCAGTACGAAGAGAAGGCAAAGGAATGGGCGGCCAAAGAGTTCAAGCCGAGTACGCTTTCCGATGCCGAGCAGTTGAAAGAGCTGGAGTGGTTCATCAAGGCTGCCGAACCGTTCCGTGGCATGGATATCAAAGTGGTGTCGGAAACCCTGACCACCCACGAGTACGAGTCGAAAACCCTGGCCAGGGCGTTCACTGAAATCACCGGCATCAAAGTCACCCACGACCTGCTGCAGGAAGGTGATGTCATCGAGAAGCTGCAAACGGCCATGCAGTCTGACAAGAGCATCTATGACGGCTGGGTCAACGACTCAGACCTGATCGGTACGCACTTTCGCTACGGCAAGGCCATGTCTCTGACCGACCTGATGGCCAGCCCTGAAGGCAGCAAAGTCACGTCTCCGACCCTGGACCTGAAAGACTTCATCGGCACCTCGTTCACCACCGCGCCGGACGGCAAGCTCTATCAGTTGCCCGACCAGCAATTCGCCAACCTGTACTGGTTCCGTGCCGACTGGTTCGAGCGTCCTGACCTGAAAAAGAAATTCAAGGACAAATACGGTTACGAGCTGGGCGTTCCGGTCAACTGGTCGGCTTATGAAGACATCGCCAAGTTCTTCAGTGAAGACGTCAAGGAGATCGACGGCAAGAAAGTCTTCGGCCACATGGATTACGGCAAGAAAGACCCGTCGCTGGGTTGGCGTTTCACCGATGCCTGGTTCTCCATGGCGGGCAGCGGCGACAAGGGCCTGCCTAACGGTCTGCCGGTGGACGAGTGGGGCATTCGCGTCGAGGATTGTCATCCGGTCGGTTCCAGCATCACCCGCGGTGGCGACACCAACGGGCCAGCGGCAGTCTTCGCCACACAGAAATACATTGACTGGCTGAAAGCCTATGCACCGCCGGAAGCGGCGGGCATGACCTTCTCTGAATCCGGTCCGGTGCCTTCGCAGGGTAACGTTGCGCAGCAGATCTTCTGGTACACCGCCTTCACTGCCGACATGACCAAGCCGGGTCTGCCGGTCATGAACGCCGACGGCACGCCGAAATGGCGCATGGCACCGTCGCCAAAAGGTCCTTACTGGAAAGAAGGCATGAAGCTGGGCTATCAGGACGTGGGTTCGTGGACCTTCCTGAAGTCTTCCGACGAGAAAAAACGTCTGGCGGCCTGGCTGTATGCGCAGTTCGTGACGTCGAAAAGTGTTTCGCTGAAGAAAACCATCGTCGGCCTGACGCCGATTCGCGAGTCGGACATCAACTCCAAGGAGATGACCGCTCTGGCGCCAAAACTGGGTGGCCTGGTGGAATTCTATCGCAGCCCGGCGCGCGTTCAGTGGTCGCCAACCGGCACCAACGTGCCTGACTATCCGAAGCTGGCGCAACTGTGGTGGAGCCACGTTGCCGAGGCGGTCACCGGCGAGAAAACAGCGCAGCAGGCGCTGGACGGTCTGGCCAAGGATCAGGATGCAATCATGACGCGCATTGAGCGTTCCAAAGTGCAGGAAGCCAGCAAATGTGCACCGAAGATGAATCCTGAGACGTCGGCCGAAGAGTGGTATTCCAAGGCTGAGAAAAGCGGTGGCAAGTTCCTCGCGCCACAACGCAAGCTGGCCAACGAGAAACCGAAGGGTGAAACCATCGCCTACTCCGACCTGCTGAAAAGCTGGGAAGCCGGCAAGAAGTAGGGTGGTGAAGAGGTAAAAAAAACGGCACCCTTGAGGTGCCGTTTTTTTGGGCCAACAGGCTGATCAGTCGTGCAGGGTTTCGGCTGCGTACAGCGTGTTTTCCAGCAGGCAGGCACGGGTCATGGGGCCAACGCCGCCCGGGACCGGAGTAATCCAGCCGGCCCGGGGCAGGGCGGTCTCGTAAACCACGTCGCCGACCAGCTTGCCATCGTCCTGGCGGTTGATGCCGACGTCGATCACGATAGCGCCGGGCTTTATCCATTCGCCCTTGACCAGGCCGGGCTTGCCAGCGGCAACCACCACCAGATCGGCGCGGCTCACATGGCCTGCCAGATCCTTGGTGAAGCGGTGGGTGACGGTGACGGTGCAGCCCGCCAGCAGCAATTCCATCGCCATCGGGCGACCGACAATGTTCGACGCGCCCACCACCACGGCATCCAGGCCGTACAGATCGACACCGGTGCTTTCCAGCAGGGCAATGATGCCTTTTGGGGTGCACGGACGCAGCAGCGGAATGCGCTGAGCCAGACGCCCGACGTTATAAGGATGGAAACCGTCCACGTCCTTGTCCGGGCGAATGCGCTCCAGCAGCAGCGACGCGTCCAGGTGAGCAGGCAAAGGCAACTGCAGCAGGATGCCGTCGACAGCCGCGTCTTCATTGAGGCGGTCGATCAGATCAGTCAGCGCCACCTGAGTGGTCTCGGCGGGCAAGTCGTAGGCCTGGGAGATAAAGCCGACTTCCTCGCAGTCCTTGCGCTTGTGAGAAACGTACACCTGGGAGGCAGGATCGCTGCCAACCAGAATCACCGCGAGGCCCGGCGTGCGCAGACCTTGCTGGCTACGTTCAGCGACGCGTTTGGCGATCTGCTGGCGCAGGCTGGCGGCGATCGCCTTGCCGTCGATTAGTTTTGCAGTCATGACGCGTGATTAACCATCGAGAGGAAATAAAATGAGCGCGCATTCTCGCATGACATGGCGCGAGGGCAAAGGCGCTTGCTCTGCATATTCAGCTAACTCCTTTATCTAGCTGAATTTTTTTCAAAAAAAGGTTGACGACCCCGGGGGCCGTCTATAAGATTCGTCGCACTTGCCGGGCAGAGCCCAGCACTGGTTAAGCTAGCACTGGTTGATTAGGTCAGGCAGAGTTGCAAATCAGCTCGGTGTGATTGAAAGCCCTTTAGTTTGTTATCGCAAGAATACAAATTATATAAGTGCCCGTAGCTCAGCTGGATAGAGCATCCGCCTTCTAAGCGGATGGTCGCAGGTTCGAGTCCTGCCGGGTGCGCCATTAAAGGCAGCTTTGGCACAGCAAGTAAGATACACCGTCACATGCAATATGGTGGGCGTAGCTCAGTTGGTAGAGCACAGGATTGTGACTCCTGCGGTCGTGGGTTCGAACCCCATCGTCCACCCCATATTAAGAAGGGCGCCAGATTCATAGTCTGGCGCCTTTGCTTTAAAAGTCTGAAATGCGGATGTGGTGGAATTGGTAGACACACTGGATTTAGGTTCCAGCGCCGCAAGGTGTGAGAGTTCGAGTCTCTCCGTCCGCACCAGATGTACTTTCGCAGGGTTCCGTTGAGAACCGCGAAAGCCAGAAGAAGCCCGCCAAGTGCGGGCTTTTTGTTGCGTTGAGTTCCGCAAGACTCCAGCGTCTTCCGCGCATTTTTAGTACATTAGTCAGCCCGTCGTGAATCCGGGTTGACTGGTGATGCACTAATGCCCCTGGCTGACACCGCCGTCCGGCAAGCAAAGCCCAAGGAAAAAGACTGCAGCGTCTACCTGCCGTGAAAGTGGTGCCGGTGAGGTGGGGCGGGTTGTTGTTCGGGTTGAAAAAATAGAAGTTCCGGATGAGGAAGAGTACGAAGAGCAAACTGTTGAAGTGTCTGTCGTGGATGGCAAGGCTGTTCGCGTTTAATCGACAGTCATCAAAACTCGCCAGCTCATGGACACCTATCCAGAATTTGATGCAGCCGGTCAGCGCGTCATGATTATGGCAAAGGTTGCAGGCGGTACTTACATTGATGAGACTGGCGATACCAAGATTAAATTTATTGAGGTGTTGCAGGAGTCTTCAATTCAGATCGGCAGGAAGAAAACAGTAGATGTAGAGATTTCGAAGATGTTGTGACCAAGGCAAAAGGCTGCCGCGTCCATTACAGATTGGGTGCCCAGCAGGTCAAAGATGCGATGACGTCAGTCGGTATTGATGATTTTGCGGGATGGGTATTGTCCGACAAGAATGATCGCAATTCGCGCCAAGGGCTTCGCTATGAGCAATTCATTGCGGTGCTGATCAACGGCGTTAAGCAGCTCGATGAGCGTCTGGAGCGTTTGGAAAAGCAATCTGGCGTGTGACCAGATGTAGCGGCCCGGGGCTCTGGTCCTGAGTTTATTTCCCCATTGCTGCGTTATCTCTAGGTGTTTCAAATATACATGGTACAGTCCGGTCAGTATTTTCATACTTGACGCGAAGGAATGCAGCAATGATAACCCTTGTACAGTCAGACTTGGCTGCACAGAAGATTAGAATAGAAGCGTTTTGTAAACGTGTTCTGATCGTTCTGCTAGTTGGATTGCCGATACTTTCCGCTGTTTTTAATATTGTCTCATGGCTTCGCTATGGCATTGACCTCCCTTTTCTGGACGATATCAGACCTTATTATCACGAAACTGCGGGCTCCCTCAAACTGCACGACCTTTTCACCTCCTCAAACGATACCCTTTACCCTCTGGGGATGGCACTGGATTCATTGGCGTTCAGGTGGTTGAGTGGGAACACCATTGCATACCAAGCCATCAGCATGACCTTAGTGCTTGGCGGGATACTGTTAATTCAATGGAAATTGCTCGAGTACTGTTTGAACGACAAACTGTTATCCGCAGCTGCCTTTTCAAGCCTACTGATAATGCTGCAGCCTGATTCATACTGGGGCCTTCAAAACATGGCGTACCATCAGGTGCTGCCTTTGCTTTTCATCCTGACGGCCTCACTTGTCAGTGTGAGCTCGTTTGGCACAAAGCTTAAATGCACATTCGGCATTCTTCTGGCGACGGCATCCGGGCTGGTCTATATCAGTGGTGCCTTCGCTTTTCTCGCTTTCTCTGTGGCAATGCTGACTCGTGAGCTGTTTGTGGTTAAGAAGTCGCCACAAGTAATGGGTATGGCGATATCGATGCTTTTACCTTCGATACTTACCAGCCTGTTGCAAGGGTGGGTGATTGTAGGAATACAGCATGGTATTCATCGGGCTGATACCGCAATGGCTTATCCGTGGGATGCCGAATTCTGGATATTCATTCTTTCTAAAATTGCACGGTCTCTTTATCTATCCGAAATTTTTCCGTTTTTATCATTAGGTATTGCTAGCTTGGGGCTTGCCTCTCTGCTGCTTATATCTCTGTTGTCGTTGGTAGTGGCTCGACGTTACGGAAACTACGGTGCATTAGGTCGAGTCTCATTTATCGCGTTCCCGGTGTTTGCTGCGATATTAGTTTACCTTGGGCTCGTCTCGGCGGGTCGGGCAAACCTTCATCCAGCAAGCATCGATTCTGGAATGAAGTTGTTTACGTTTGGTTTCGTAAGATTTCATTTCTTCTGGGTGTGCGCTGCGTGGCCACTGGTGATAGCAGCCGTGTTTGCTGCGATGTCGAAAGCCAACAAAGTGTTTCCGGTTTCTCTTGTCATCGTTATGTGTTTCGCATCTGTCGCACTCGTTGTCGGCACAAAAATCACAGAACACGACGCGTACTACAAACAAACCTACGATATACGCGTTGAGAACATCGCATGCCTGAATCAGGGGAATCAGCGCGGAGGTTTCTTCCAGTGCCCCGGCGTTCACCCTGGAATCGACATGAGCCTCATCCTTCGCTACGCGCGTTCTATAGGGGCGTCCTTTGCCGGACTGGCCACCACATCGCCTGCTGCATTCGACACCACAGGTGCGCTCTACAACATTGGATCGGACAAATTCGAGGTCGCAAATATTACCGTTCTCGACGCCGACAACCGGATGATGACCGGGTCTGACCCGATGATTATCCTGAGCCCAACCATGCTGGCTACATTGCCCGCTTGCCAACTGTTACAGGTCAGAGTTCGCCTTGAAGTGGAAAGGGCAGATCTGGCGCAGTTGTTTTACACGCCGGTTGGGGAAACGCTCTCGGAAATCAATTCGCTGGTTAAGCCAGTAGGATTGGGCATCAATGAACTGACGTTTGAAATGAAAAGCGACAAAGGTTTTGCCGGATACCTGCGCTTTGACCCAGTCACTGGCGCCCAAAACATCGCGATCCAGAACCTTGAGGTTCGATGCCTGTACGATTTGAAAGCGACTTAAGGCATCGTGTTCTGCCGGCTGAGCTCAGGCGATGTCTGCTGCGGTCCAGCGTCAGCTAATCAGTACAGCAAAAAGTACATCGATTCTTGCCTGTGAATTTTTGTGCCTGTTACCCGGGTTTTTGGGGCCTGAATTTGGTTCCCTCCGTCCGCACCAGATGTACTTTGGCCGGGTTCCACTGATAATCGCGAAAGCTAAAAGAGGCCCGCACAGTGCGGGCTTTTTTTCGTGTCGAGTTTCGCATTTGTTCAGCTGTATCCGCGGTTTTCAAGCGCGTCGATCGGTGCGTCTTGACCTCACCTTGGGCAGTTGCCTGAGGGGCGCTGCTTGAAGCCAGGTCATCATCAATATTGGCAGCGGCTTCTTTCAGGTGGCTCTTGCGGGGCGGGTGGCCGCTTACTCGATGACCAGCAATATTCTGGATTGGCACAGAAGAGACGAGTTTTCACCCGGGATCTCTGTAACGACGCTATAGCCGCCGGATTCCAGTGATGATAAATCTGCTGTGAATGAAAAGCCTGACTTCAGGAATTTTTCATTGCCGAATGCTTTTACCAAATCCGGGCGATCAACAATGGTGGGGTTCTTGAACGTAGTGGCGGTGCCCTTGTAGCCCGTCAGGCGAAGTCTGATTTCCTTGGGTGCGCTCTGGTTAGTGGTGTCGATCGCCCATCCGTTGAATTGGACCATGCCTTTGGCGACATAAACAGTTGACCCTGTCTTGCCGCCGATGGAGTCTACTGCGCATTTATCTGATGAGTAATGGGTGGTTTTTGTATTTGCTACGTTTTCCTTGTTTCCTTCTTTTTCATTGCAGCCGGTAATGGCTGCGGAAGTTATAGCCAGAAAACTTAGTGCAGCAATCATTTTGTACATATTTTTTCCTGAGCGATGTCGATGTTTTGGTGGCTAGGTATCTTGACTGTTTTAACTGTTCGGCAAGGTGTTGGTGCGGGGTGGAGATTGTGAAATTCACCGTGGTTGAAGCCTCTGTCCTCCCGGCTGGAGAAGCAAAATCAGCGGTCGGAGTATGGAGTGGTTGGTGGTGCAGCACAAGGGCGCAACATCCGGCTGGCTACGCCTTTGCTCGAGTCTTTCCCCTGCGTAGCCAAGGGAGGGGCAAGGGTAGGGTGAGCCGCTGTTTGTGTTGCTCGTTACTGTCTATAGGGGGCTGGTTTTCCGCACCGCGGCTGTCCACCCTTTAAGTAAGCTGTTGTGATGGCATGAGCGACTGTCTTTTCGTTATCGTTATGTATTGACAATGATGTGATGATTTCATGCTTTTTCAATGTTGATGTTTTGCGGGGTGATGTGGTCGTGTCGGGCGGCAGGCCTTCAATGTTTTGGTTCGGTAAGTTGTCTTGCTTTTCGACGGTGTACAGCAAGATTTTCCGAAGTCTCGGCGCGTGTGATGTGGGTGCATCAGCCTGAGCTTTCGTTATTGATGATGATTTTTGAATTGGCAGTCGGTGTCAGAACTGGTCTGCGCAAAAATTGTCCGTCTGGTCAATTGCTTGCCATGGGTGGCGCGTCCAGGCTGCGTTGTGTACGATGCGCGCCGGGTTCAATAAGGCTTCGAGGCTGAAGTCATGTATGGCAGGCATCTGGTTGATTTTAGAATTTTCCATCTGCCAGGTCCCGTATGGCTCGGGTGAGAACGCCCAGGCTGCAAAAAAGCTAAATGAAAATGGCCGCCTTGAGCGGTTTTGTTGTTTCAACGTATTCGTTTTACCGCCTCGCAGGCCCAGCGGCTGCATCGCCGCTGGTCGAGTGGGGCGCTGTTTAGAGGGGTCGGTGATCGTTCGGTGCAGGTGCTTCCTTATATAGACGCCGTGCCAGACCTGTCGCGAATGGTGCGAGGTGTATGTTTTTCACCTCTGGCCGTAGGCCGATTCCTTTTTTAACCCGCCCTTTTTCAGTAGGGTGACTTCTTGAGTTTGACCCACTAGAATGCATGCCCTTGATTCTGGGGTCGGAAACGGCCGGCTAACGTCTGTGCAACGAGGAATATCCATGCAAGTTTCTGTTGAAAATACTTCCGCTCTTGAGCGCCGCATGACCATTGGCGTGCCTGCCGAACGCATCGAGACTGAAGTCAACAAGCGTCTGCAGCAGACTGCACGTAAAGCCAAGATCCCGGGCTTCCGCCCTGGCAAGGTGCCGATGAGCGTGATTCGTCAGCGTTACGAAGACGGTGCACGCCAGGAAGCACTGGGCGATCTGATTCAGGCTACCTTCTATGAAGCTGTCGTCGAGCAAAAGCTGAACCCGGCGGGTGCTCCTGCTGTAGAGCCAAAATCGTTCGAAAAAGGCAAAGATCTGGAATACGTGGCTACTTTTGAAGTATTCCCGGAATTCACCGTTGCCGGTTTCGACACCATCGCCGTAGAACGTCTGTCCGCCGATGTCGCTGACAGCGATCTGGACAACATGCTGGAAGTGCTGCGCAAGCAGAACGTTCGCTTCGAAGTGGCCGACCGTGCCGCCCAGAACGAAGACCAGCTGAACATTGATTTCGAGGGCAAGGTCGACGGCGAAGTATTCGCTGGCGGTTCCGCCACCGCCACCCAGCTGGTTCTGGGTTCCGGCCGCATGATCCCTGGTTTCGAAGAGGGTCTGGTTGGCGCCAAGGCCGGTGAAGAGCGCGTTCTGAACGTGACCTTCCCTGAGGACTATCAGAACCTCGACCTGGCCGGCAAGGCTGCCGAGTTCACTGTCACCGTCAACACCGTTTCCGAGCCAAAGCTGCCTGAGCTGAACGAAGAGTTCTTCAAGCAGTTCGGCATCAAGGAAACCGGTATCGAAGGCTTCCGCACCGAAGTTCGCAAGAACATGGAGCGCGAGCTGCGTCAGGCGATCAAGTCCAAGGTCAAGAATCAGGTCATGGACGGTCTGCTGGCCGCCAACCCGATCGAAGTGCCTAAAGCGCTGCTGGAAAACGAAGTCAACCGTCTGCGCGTCCAGGCTGTTCAGCAGTTCGGCGGCAACATCAAGCCAGACCAGCTGCCTGCAGAGCTGTTTGAAGAGCAGGCCAAGCGTCGCGTAGAGCTGGGTCTGATCGTTGCCGAGGTGGTCAAGCAGTTCGACCTGAAGCCTGACGATGCTCGCGTTCGTGAAATGATCCAGGAAATGGCGTCCGCCTATCAGGAACCTGAACAGGTTGTTGCCTGGTACTACAAGAACGAGCAGCAAATGAACGAGGTACGTTCTGTTGTGCTTGAAGAGCAAGTTGTAGATACTGTTTTGCAGAAAGCTAGCGTGACCGACAAATCGGTCTCCTACGAAGAAGCTGTCAAGCCGGTGGAAGCTGCAAAAGCCGACTGATTCTCTTTTTCGTGCGAAAACACCCACAAGCCAGCCTTCGCGCTGGCTTGTGCGTATTCAAGACTCGACTATTTGGGAGTGAATGCAGGACATGTCCCGCAATTCTTATATTCAGCAGAACTCTGACATCCAGGCCGCTGGCGGCCTGGTCCCGATGGTTATCGAGCAGTCCGCCCGTGGCGAACGCGCCTATGACATCTATTCGCGCCTTCTCAAGGAGCGGGTCATCTTTATGGTTGGTCCGGTAGAGGACTACATGGCCAACCTTATCGCCGCGCAACTGCTTTTCCTTGAAGCGGAAAACCCGGACAAGGATATCCATCTCTACATCAACTCACCGGGCGGTTCGGTCACTGCAGGCATGTCGATCTACGACACCATGCAGTTCATCAAGCCGGACGTCTCGACCATCTGCATCGGTCAGGCGTGCAGCATGGGTGCATTCCTGCTGGCTGGCGGCGCAGAGGGCAAGCGTCACTGCCTGCCCAACTCGCGGATGATGATTCACCAGCCGTTGGGCGGTTTCCAGGGTCAGGCGTCGGACATCGACATCCATGCCAAGGAAATCCTGCACATTCGTCATCGCCTGAACTCGTTGCTGGCGCATCACACCGGCCAGAGCCTCGAAACCATCGAGCGTGATACCGAGCGTGATAACTTCATGAGCGCAGAGCGTGCGGCGGAATACGGCCTGATCGACTCCGTGATCAACAAGCGTCAAATGCCTGCCTAAGCGGCTCAAAATGTAGGGGGTCGGCACAACCGACCGCCTGCGGACTTGAAAAAGCCCGCAATAGCCTTCATCTTGTGTTGCAAGCCTACCGGATTGGATCGATCGAATGACTGACACCCGCAACGGCGAGGACAACGGCAAATTGCTCTATTGCTCCTTCTGTGGCAAAAGCCAGCATGAAGTGCGCAAATTGATTGCCGGCCCCTCGGTCTTTATCTGCGACGAGTGCGTCGACCTGTGCAATGACATCATCCGCGAGGAGGTGCAGGAAGCACAGGCAGAAAGCAGCGCGCATAAATTGCCTTCGCCTAAAGAAATCAGCGGCATCCTTGACCAGTATGTAATCGGTCAGGAACGTGCCAAAAAGGTTCTCGCAGTAGCGGTGTACAACCACTACAAGCGTCTGAACCAGCGCGACAAGAAGAATGACGATGTCGAGCTGGGCAAGAGCAACATCCTGCTGATCGGCCCTACGGGCTCCGGCAAGACGCTGCTGGCTGAAACACTGGCCCGCCTGCTTAACGTGCCGTTTACCATTGCCGACGCCACCACCCTGACCGAAGCCGGTTATGTGGGTGAGGACGTCGAAAACATTATCCAGAAGCTGTTGCAGAAATGTGATTACGATGTCGAGAAGGCCCAGATGGGTATTGTCTACATCGATGAAATCGACAAGATTTCGCGCAAGTCCGACAACCCTTCGATCACTCGTGACGTTTCCGGTGAAGGCGTGCAACAGGCCTTGCTGAAACTGATCGAGGGCACCGTGGCTTCCGTTCCGCCTCAAGGTGGTCGCAAGCATCCGCAGCAGGAATTCCTGCAGGTGGACACGCGCAACATCCTCTTCATATGCGGTGGCGCCTTCTCGGGCCTGGAAAAGGTCATTCAGAACCGTTCCACCCGTGGCGGCATCGGTTTCAACGCCGAAGTTCGCAGCAAGGAGGAGGGCAAGAAGGTGGGCGAGTCCCTGCGTGAAGTCGAGCCTGACGATCTGGTCAAGTTTGGTCTGATCCCGGAATTCGTCGGTCGTCTGCCGGTGCTCGCAACGCTGGACGAGCTGGATGAGGCTGCTTTGATTCAGATCCTCACCGAGCCGAAAAACGCTCTGACCAAGCAGTATGCCAAGCTGTTCGAAATGGAAGGTGTGGACCTCGAGTTCCGCACCGACGCGCTGAAATCGGTTGCCCGTCGTGCGCTGGAGCGCAAGACCGGTGCTCGTGGCCTGCGCTCCATCCTCGAAGGCGTGCTGCTCGACACCATGTACGAGATCCCGTCGCAAAGCGACGTGAGCAAGGTGGTGATCGACGAGAGCGTTATCGATGGCACGTCCAAGCCGTTGCTGATCTACGAAAACAGCGAGCCACCCGCCAAGGCTGCTCCTGACGCGTAAAGCATTGATGTGCGTTTGCGTGTGAAGTGACACAAAAGGGGGCCTTTTCGGCCCCCTTTTGCATTTTTGGCCAGTTCATTCGTTCTGTATGAAGAAACTGATCTTGGCGTGGTGTTTCTCTAGAGCTTGTTTTTTTTGAACGCTACCCCCATCTTGGCTTCAAGCTAATTCCATCTGTCCCGGCCAACTGGCCGCCGTAGAGGCGAAATCATGAAGACCACTATTGAATTGCCTCTCTTGCCATTGCGTGATGTCGTGGTTTATCCGCACATGGTTATCCCGCTGTTCGTGGGGCGCGAGAAGTCTATCGAAGCCCTTGAAGCGGCGATGACAGGCGACAAGCAGATCTTGCTGCTCGCGCAAAGAAACCCGGCTGACGACGATCCTGACGAAAAGGCTCTGTACAGCGTCGGCACCATCGCCACCGTATTGCAGCTGCTCAAACTGCCGGATGGCACCGTCAAGGTGCTGGTTGAAGGTGAGCAGCGTGGTTCGGTGGAGCGTTTCATCGAAGTCGATGGCCATTACCGTGCCGATGTGGCGTTGATCGACGAAGTCGATGCGCCAGACCGCGAATCGGAAGTGTTTGTGCGCAGCCTGCTGGCTCAATTCGAGCAGTACGTGCAACTGGGCAAGAAAGTCCCCGCAGAAGTCCTCTCTTCGCTCAACAGCATTGATGAGCCAGGCCGCCTGGTAGACACTATGGCGGCGCATATGGCGCTGAAAATCGAGCAGAAGCAGGAAATCCTTGAGATTATCGACCTGTCAGCCCGTGTCGAACACGTGCTGGCCTTACTGGATGCCGAAATCGACCTGCTGCAGGTTGAAAAGCGCATCCGCGGTCGCGTGAAAAAGCAAATGGAGCGCAGCCAGCGCGAGTACTACCTGAACGAGCAGATGAAGGCCATTCAGAAAGAACTTGGCGACGGCGACGAAGGCCACAACGAAATCGAAGAGCTGAAAAAGCGCATCGACGCTGCTGGCCTGCCCAAGGACGCTCTGGCCAAGGCAACTGCCGAGCTGAACAAGCTCAAGCAGATGTCGCCGATGTCGGCCGAGGCGACCGTTGTGCGCACCTACATCGACTGGCTGGTTCAAGTGCCGTGGAAGGCGCAGAGCAAAGTTCGCCTGGACCTTGCGCGTGCCGAAGCGATTCTCGACGCCGACCATTATGGTCTGGACGAGGTCAAGGAACGCATCCTTGAATACCTCGCTGTGCAGAAGCGCGTGAAGAAGATTCGTGGTCCTGTGCTGTGTCTGGTAGGGCCTCCAGGTGTGGGTAAAACCTCCCTGGCCGAGTCCATCGCCAATGCGACCAATCGCAAATTTGTGCGTATGGCGCTGGGTGGCGTGCGTGACGAGGCTGAAATCCGGGGTCATCGCCGTACTTATATCGGTTCGATGCCAGGAAGATTGATACAAAAGATGACAAAGGTGGGCGTTCGCAACCCGCTGTTCCTGCTCGATGAAATCGACAAGATGGGCAGCGACATGCGTGGCGATCCGGCCTCGGCATTGCTTGAGGTTCTGGACCCCGAGCAGAACCACAATTTCAACGACCACTACCTTGAAGTCGACTACGACCTTTCGGATGTGATGTTCCTCTGCACCTCGAACTCGATGAACATCCCGCCAGCCTTGCTGGACCGGATGGAAGTCATTCGTTTGCCGGGCTACACCGAAGACGAAAAGATCAACATCGCCGTCAAATACCTCTCGCCCAAGCAGATTCAGGCCAACGGCTTGAAGAAAGGCGAGGTCCAGTTCGACGAGGCAGCGATCCGCGACATCATCCGTTACTACACCCGGGAAGCGGGCGTGCGCGGGCTTGAGCGCCAGATTGCCAAGGTCTGCCGCAAGGCGGTCAAAGAACACACGATGGAAAAACGCTTCTCCGTGCAGGTCACAGCCGAGATGCTGGAACACTTCCTGGGCGTGCGTAAATTCCGTTACGGACTGGCCGAGCAGCAGGATCAGATCGGGCAGGTAACCGGTTTGGCGTGGACGCAGGTGGGCGGTGAATTGCTGACCATCGAAGCCGCAGTGGTCTCGGGCAAAGGGCAATTGATCAAGACCGGTTCTCTGGGCGATGTGATGGTTGAATCGATCACTGCCGCACAAACCGTGGTACGCAGCAGGGCCCGTAGCCTGGGCATTCCAGCGGATTTCCACGAGAAACATGACACGCACATCCACATGCCTGAGGGCGCTACGCCGAAGGACGGCCCGAGCGCCGGTGTGGGCATGTGTACCGCTCTTGTGTCAGCGCTTACACAGATCCCGGTGCGTGCCGATGTGGCAATGACCGGCGAAATCACCTTGCGCGGGCAGGTTCTGGCGATTGGTGGCCTGAAGGAAAAACTGCTCGCTGCGCATCGCGGTGGCATCAAGACGGTGATCATTCCGGAAGAAAACGTGCGTGATTTGAAGGAGATTCCTGACAACATCAAGCAGGATCTGCAGATCAAGCCCGTTAAATGGATTGACGAAGTCCTGCAAATTGCGCTGCAATACGCGCCGGAGCCGTTGCCGGACGTGGCTACTGATCTGGTCGCAAAGGATGAAAAACGCGAGTCTGACTCTAAGGATAGAATTAGCACGCATTAAGACTGGGCAGGCTTCCTTGACAGCTTTTTAGAGCCCTTGTTATAAAGCGGCTCTTCAAAGCAATCACCAGCAAGCCTTCCAGCGCTCGTTTTGCTTAACACCTAAAACTTAGAAACATACTCAATATAGAGATAAGGGGACTTAGAGTGAACAAGTCGGAACTGATTGATGCTATCGCTGCATCTGCTGATATCCCGAAAGCTGCTGCTGGCCGTGCGCTGGACGCAGTGATCGAATCCGTCACTGGCGCTCTGAAGGCTGGCGACTCGGTTGTTTTGGTTGGCTTTGGTACGTTCTCCGTGACTGATCGTCCTGCTCGCATCGGTCGCAATCCTCAGACCGGTAAGACGCTGGAAATCGCTGCTGCTAAAAAACCAGGTTTCAAAGCCGGTAAAGCTCTCAAAGAAGCTGTCAACTAAGCCTCTTGATGCTTTTGCCCGCTGGGTCAGACCCGTTCTGGTCCAGTAGCGCAGCGGTGGTGCGTTCGGTTGCGACACCGAAGGGTTCGAGCCCTACCGCTTCGTCAGTTACGAGAAGGCGCATCCTCGGATGCGCCTTTCTTCTATCCGCTTTCTACCCACGCTCCGCGGTTGGTTAGTCAGTTCAACCGTTTTGGGGGACGCAATGCTGCAGAACATCAGGGACAATTCACAAGGCTGGATTGCCAAGACAATTATCGGAATCATCATCGCTCTGATGGCCTTCACCGGCATCGAGGCAATGTTTACCGCTACCAGCAACAAGCAGAACGCAGCTGAGGTCAACGGCGAGGACATCACTCAGAATGAGTTGAGTCAGGCTGTGGACATGCAGCGCCGCCAGTTGGCTCAGCAGCTTGCGCAGCAGTTGGGCAAGGATTTCGATCCTGCGATGCTCGACGAAAAACTGCTGCGTGAATCGGCCCTCAAAGGCCTGATCGATCGCAAGCTGCTGCTGCAAGGCGCAGGCGATGCCAGGTTCTCGTTTTCCGACGCCGCGCTGGATCAACAGCTGTTGCAGACGCCTGAGTTTCAGGTTGATGGCAAGTTCAGTGCTGACCGATTCGACCAGGTGATTCGTCAGCTCGGGTACAGCCGCATGCAATTTCGCCAGATGCTGGGTCAGGAAATGCTCATCGGTCAGGTGCGTGCGGGTGTTGCGGGCAGTGCCTTCGTGACCGACGCACAGGTTGACGCTTTTGCCCGTCTGGAAAAACAGACGCGTGATTTCGCTTCGCTGACGCTGCCGGCTGATCCTTCTGCAGTCAAAGTGACCGACGACGAAGTCAAGGCTCACTACGACCAGCATGCCAAGGAGTTCATGAGCCCTGAGCAGGTTGTGCTTGATTACATCGAATTGAAGAAATCGTCTTTCTTCGACAAGGTGACGGTCAAGGACGAAGACTTGCAGGCGGCCTATCAGAAAGAAATCGCCAACCTGTCGGAACAGCGTCGTGCTGCACACATCCTCATCGAAGTGAACGACAAGCTGAACGACGATCAGGCCAAGGCAAAGGTTGAAGAAATTCAACAGCGTCTGGCCAAGGGTGAGGATTTCGCAGCGCTGGCCAAAGAGTTCTCGCAGGACCCTGGTTCGTCCAGCAAGGGCGGTGATCTTGGGTTTGCAGGCAAGGGCGTCTACGACCCGGCTTTTGAAGAGGCGCTGTATGCCTTGAACAAGGACCAGGTTTCGCAGCCCGTGCGCACAGACTTCGGCTGGCATTTGATCAAGCTGCTGGGCGTCGAAGCGCCGTCGGTGCCGACCTTTGCCAGCCTGAAAGAAAAGCTGAGCAACGATCTGAAATCGCAGCTGGTCGAGCAGAAGTTTGTCGAAGTGACCAAGCAGCTGGAAGATTCTGCATTTGAATCCTCCGATCTGACTCAACCGGCACAGGACCTGGGTCTGAAGGTTCAGACCACAGCGCCATTCGGTCGTGAAGGCGGTGAAGGCCTGACGGCCAACCGCGCGGTCATCCAGGCTGCGTTCAGCCCGGAAGTCCTGGAAGAGGGTTCCAACAGCAACACGTTGGAGCTGGATCCGGAGACCGTTCTGGTTGTGCGCTCCAAAGAGCACCTGCAACCGCAGCAGTTGCCGCTTGAGAGCGTTGCCAGCTCGATTCGCGCTCAACTGGTCAAGGAGCACGCCACGGCTGCTGCGAAGACCAAGGGCGAGGCTCTGCTGGCCGGACTGCGTGATGGCAAGATCCCGTTGGCTGCGAAGCAGGACGGTCGTGACTGGAAATCGATGGAAGCGGTTTCTCGCAGTCAGGAAGGTGTTGATCCTCAAGTTCTGCAGGCGCTGTTTCGCATGCCAAAGCCTGTTGCCAAGGACAAGCCGGAATTTGCCAGCATTACCGCAGCCGATGGCAGCTTCGTGATTGTGCGTCTCAATGGCGTGAATCAGGCCGCTGCACCGACTGATGCGGAAAAGGCGCAATATCGCCGCTTCCTCGCGTCGCGTGCCGGCCAGCAGGATTTCGCGGCCTACCGTGCACAGTTGGAAAGCCAGGCGAAGATCGAGAAGTTCTAAGCTCGAAACCTGCCCAAAAAAGAAGGCCGCTCAGTGAGCGGCCTTCTTTTTGAGTGCAGGAAAGTAAGCTGCAGGAAAGTGCCGCTCGCGGGGAGCGGCGCTTGCCGTCTTACTCGTCCATGCTGCCCATCGCGGTTGTGTTGAAACCGCCATCGACGTACATGATTTCACCGCTGATGCCCGACGCCAGGTCCGAGCACAGGAACGCGCCGGCGTTGCCGACCTCGTCGATGGTGACGTTGCGGCGCAGAGGGGTCTGCGCTTCGTTGGCTGCCAGCATCTTGCGGAAGTTCTTGATGCCCGAAGCGGCCAGCGTGCGGATCGGACCTGCCGACACGGCGTTGACGCGAGTGCCTTCCGGGCCCAGGCTGCCGGCCAGGTAACGAACGCCGGCTTCCAGGCTGGCCTTGGCCATGCCCATGACGTTGTAGTTAGGCATGGTGCGCTCTGCGCCCAGGTATGACAGGGTCAGCAGGCTGCCATTGCGGCCTTTCATCATTTCGCGACCGGCCTTGGCCAGGGCCACGAAGCTGTAGGCGCTGATGTCGTGAGCGATGCGGAAACCTTCGCGGGTGGTGGCGTTGGTGAAGTCGCCATCGAGCTGGTCGCCCGGCGCGAAGCCAACCGAGTGAACGATCACGTCCAGGCCGTCCCACTTCTTGCTCAGCTCTTCAAAGACCTTGTTGATCTCTTCGTCGCTGGCCACATCGCAAGGGAAGCACAGCTCAGGGCCTGAACCCCAGCCTGCGGCGAACTCTTCGACACGACCCTTGAGTTTGTCGTTCTGGTAGGTGAAGGCAAGCTCAGCACCTTCACGATGCATGGCGGCGGCGATACCGGATGCGATGGACAGTTTACTGGCGACACCGACGATCAGGACGCGCTTACCGGCGAGAAAACCCATGTGTTGTTCCTCTTCAGGTTCAGGTTAATCGACAGCTACGGGGGCTAGAAAAGCGGCCTCCAGCAGCTGCTGTGTATAAGGATGTTGCGGTGCGGCGAAGATTTCCTGCGCTGCACCCTGTTCGACCACTTGGCCTTGCTTGACCACCATCAGTTGGTGGCTCAGCGCTTTGACGACAGCCAGGTCATGGCTGATGAACAAATATGTCAGGTTGTACTTGGTTTGCAGCGAGCGAAGCAATTCGACCACCTGGCGCTGCACGGTCCGGTCGAGGGCCGAGGTCGGCTCGTCCAGCAGAATCAGCGCCGGTTTGAGCACCAGCGCCCGGGCAATGGCAATTCGCTGCCGCTGACCACCAGAGAATTCATGGGGATAGCGGTGCCGGGTGTCCGGATCCAGGCCAACCTCCCTGAGTGCTTCGATGATCGCCGTCTGCTGCTCGGCAGGCGTGCCCATGCCGTGGATGCGCAAGCCTTCGCCGACGATTTCACCCACCGACATGCGCGGGCTCAAACTGCCAAACGGGTCCTGAAACACCACCTGCATCTGCCTGCGCAACGGTCGGATCTGCTGTTGCGACAGAGATTCTAGCGCGTTGCCCTTGAAACGTATGGTGCCCTGGCTGCCAATCAGTCGAAGAATCGCCAGCCCCAGCGTCGATTTGCCCGACCCGCTTTCACCCACGATACCCAGTGTTTGCCCTTGCGGCAGACTGAAGCCAATGCCGTCCACCGCCTTGACGTGGTCGACCGTGCGCTTGAGCAGGCCTTTTTTGATCGGGAACCAGACTTTCAGGTCCTCGACCTCGAGCAGCGGAGCACCGGCCGGGTTGGTCGAAGGACCGCCGCTGGGCTCTGCGCTGAGCAACACTTTGGTATAAGGATGTTGCGGCGAACGGAACAATTCTTCGCACGATGCCTGTTCGACGATGCAACCGCGCTGCATGACACATACTCGGTTGGCTATTTGCCTCACCACGTTGAGGTCGTGGCTGATCAGCAACAGTGCCATGCCCAGTCGAGCCTGCAATTGCTTGAGCAATTCGAGGATTTTCAGCTGTACCGTGACATCCAGCGCAGTGGTCGGTTCGTCGGCAATCAGCAGCTCGGGTTCGTTGGCCAGCGCCATCGCAATCATCACGCGCTGGCGCTGGCCGCCTGATAGCTCGTGTGGCAGGGCTTTGAGGCGTTTATGTGGCTCCGGGATGCCGACCAGTTCCAGAAGCTCCAGCGTGCGTGCTGTGGCCGCCTTGCCGGTCAGCCCCTTGTGCAGGCCTAGCACCTCGTTAATCTGCTTTTCGACCGAATGCAGCGGGTTGAGTGAGGTCATCGGCTCCTGGAAGATCATGGCAATGCGGTTGCCACGGATCGAGCGCAGTTTTTTCTCTTCTGCTTTCAGCAGGTCTTCGCCCGCATAGTGAATGGTGCCGCTCGGGTGGCTGGCGATGGGGTAGGGCAGCAGGCGCAGAATCGAATGCGCGGTGACAGATTTGCCCGAGCCGCTTTCGCCTACCAGCGCCAGGGTTTCACCGCGCCGAATATCGAAGCTGATGTTCTCGACCACCCGTTGCCGCGAGTCGCCCGTCACGAACTCGACCGCCAGATCGCGGATTTCGATCAGATTGTCATTGTTCATCTTATTTCCTTGGGTCGAATGCATCGCGGGCGGATTCGCCGATGAATACCAGCAGGCTCAGCATGATGGCCAGCACCGCAAACGCGCTTATGCCCAGCCAGGGTGCCTGCAGGTTGGATTTGCCCTGTGCGACCAGCTCGCCCAGCGAGGGTGAACCGGCGGGCAGGCCGAAACCTAGGAAATCCAGTGCCGTCAGGGTGCCGATGGCGCCAGTGAGAATGAACGGCAGGAAGGTCATGGTCGAGACCATGGCGTTGGGCAGAATGTGGCGGAACATGATTGCGCCGTTTTCCATGCCCAGCGCCCGAGCCGCACGCACGTACTCCAGGTTGCGACCGCGCAGGAACTCGGCACGCACTACGTCCACCAGGCCCATCCAGGAAAACAGCAGCATGATACCCAGCAGCCACCAGAAGTTGGGCTGCACAAAGCTGGCCAGGATGATCAACAGGTACAGCACCGGCAGGCCCGACCAGACCTCCAGAAAGCGCTGGCCCAGCAAGTCGACCCAGCCGCCGTAATAGCCCTGCAAGGCACCGGCAATCACACCGATAATCGAGCTGAGGATGGTCAGGGTCAGGGCGAACAGCACGGAAATCCTGAAGCCGTAAATCACTCGCGCCAACACGTCACGGCCCTGATCGTCGGTGCCCAGCAGGTTTTCCCGGGACGGTGGCGCAGGGGCGGGTACTTTCAGATCGTAATTGATGCTCTGGTAACTAAACGGGATCGGCGCCCACAGGGTCCAGCCATCCTTCGCAGCCAGCAGCTCCTTGATGTACGGGCTCTTGTAATTGGCTTCCAGCGGGAATTCGCCGCCGAAGGTGGTTTCCGGGTAACGCTCGATCACCGGAAAATACCACTGGCCGTCGTAGCGTACGGCCAGCGGTTTATCGTTGGCGATCAGCTCGGCGCCCAGGCTCAGGCCGAACAAAATGAGGAACAGCCACAGAGACCACCAGCCGCGTCGATTGGTTTTGAAACGTTCGAAACGGCGGCGATTGAGAGGAGACAACTTCATATCAATGCTTCCTGCTTTCGAAATCGATGCGCGGGTCCACCAGGGTGTAGGTAATGTCGCCGATCAGCTTCACCACCAACCCAAGCAGGGTGAAGATGAACAGGGTGCCAAAGACCACCGGGTAGTCGCGGTTGATAGCGGCTTCAAAACTCATCAGGCCCAGGCCGTCCAGCGAGAAGATCACCTCCACCAGCAGCGAGCCGGTGAAGAAAATACCGATGAATGCCGAGGGGAAACCGGCAATCACCAGCAGCATCGCATTGCGGAACACGTGACCGTAAAGCACCTTGTGATTGCTCAGACCCTTGGCTTTGGCGGTGGTGACGTATTGTTTGCTGATCTCGTCGAGAAAGCTGTTCTTGGTCAGCAGGGTCATGGTGGCGAAGTTGCCGATCACCAGTGCGGTGACGGGCAGCACCAAGTGCCAGAAGTAATCGAAAATCTTGCCCAGCGTGCTCAGCTCCTCGTAGTTGTTGGAGGTCAGGCCGCGCAACGGAAACCAGTTGAAGTAGCTGCCACCGGCAAACACCACGATCAGCAGGATTGCAAACAGGAAGGCCGGAATGGCGTAACCGACGATGATGGCCGAGCTGGTCCAGACGTCGAACTGGCTGCCGTGGCGCGTGGCCTTGGCGATGCCCAGCGGGATCGACACCAGATACATGATCAGCGTGCTCCATAACCCGAGGGAAATGGATACCGGCATTTTCTCGACAATCAGGTCAATCACCTTGGCATCGCGAAAGAAGCTGTCGCCGAAATCCAGCGTGGCGTAGTTCTTGATCATGATCCACAGGCGTTCCGGTGCCGATTTGTCGAAACCGTACATGCGTTCGATTTCCTTGATCAGCGCCGGGTCCAGACCTTGCGCGCCACGATAGTTGGAACCCGCTACCGAGACTTCCGCGCCGCCGCCGGCAATCCGGCTGGTGGCCCCGTCGAAGCCTTCGATCTTGGCGATCATCTGTTCCACCGGCCCGCCGGGGGCCGCCTGAATGATGACAAAGTTGATGATCAGGATGCCTAGCAGGGTCGGAATGATCAGCAGCAGCCGCCGCAGAATATAAGCCAGCATGTTATTGCTCCGCGTTCGCAGGCTTGGCCTGATCAGTGGCTGACGGGGTCGCGGTCACGGGTTTGACATCCGGTTTGGCCCACCAGGTCATCAGGCCGATATCAGAAAGCGCCTTGGCCTTGGGGTGATCGATGTGGTTCCAGTAAGCCACCCGCCAGGTCTTGATGTGCCAGTTGGGGGCCACATAGAAACCCCACAGCAACACCCGGTCAAGGGCCTTGGTGTAGTTGATGAGGCTGGCGCGTGAGTCGGCGTTGATTAGACCGTTGACCAGCGTATCGACGGCTGGGTCCTTCAAACCGATGACATTGCGACTGCCCGGATTGTCGGCGCTGGACGAGTCGAAGTACACGCGCTGCTCGTTACCGGGCGAGCTGGACTGCGGAAAGCTGCTGACAATCATGTCGTAGTCCCGCGAACGCAACCGGTTGATGTATTGCGACACATCGGCGCGGCGGATCACCAGTTCGATACCCAGATCACTCAGGTTGCGTTTGTAAGGCAGCAGGATGCGCTCGAATTCGGTCTGTGCGATCAAAAATTCCAGCTTCACCGGGTTGCCTTGGGTGTCGACCATCTTGTCATCGACGATTTTCCAGCCGGCTTCCTGCAAAAGCTGGAAGGCCCGACGCTGTTGTGGGCGAATCATGCCGCTGCCGTCGGTAACCGGTAGCTGAAAAGCCTCGGTGAATACCCGATCCGGAATCTTGCCGCGCAGCGGTTCGAGGATTTTCAGTTCCTCGGCAGAGGGCAGGCCGCTTGAGGCCATTTCCGAGTTGTCGAAATAACTTTTGGTACGGCTGTAGGCACCGTTGAAAAGCTGTTTGTTGGTCCACTCGAAATCCAGCAGCAAGGTCAGCGCTTCGCGCACCCGCGCATCCTGGAATACCGGTTTGCGCAAGTTGAAAACGAACCCCTGCATACCGGTCGGGTTACCGTTGGGCAGCTCTTCCTTGACCAGCCTGCCATCGCGGACTGCCGGGGTGTTGTAGGCGGTCGCCCAGTTTTTGGCGCTGGTCTCTATCCAGTAGTCGAACTGCCCGGCTTTGCCGGCTTCCAGCGCGACAGTATTGTCGCGGTAGTAGTCGGTGGTCAGCACATCGAAATTGTAGAAACCCTTGTTGATCGGCAGGTCCTTGCCCCAGTAATCCTTGACCCGCTCATAGCGCACCGAGCGCCCGGCTTTTACATCGACCACCTTGTACGGCCCGCTGCCCAGCGGGAAGTCCAGGTTGCCTTTGCTGAAGTCGCGGTCGGCCCAGAAGTGCTTGGGCAGCACGGGCAACTGGCCAAGAATCAGTGGCATTTCGCGGCTGCCCTTGTGCTTGAACTTGAACAGCACCCGCAGCGGGTCTTCGACGACGACCTGATCGACGTCGGCGTAGTAGCCCTTGTACATGGGCGAGCCGTGTTCCATCAGGGTCTTGAAGCTGAATTCCACATCTTCAGCGCGGATCGGGTGGCCGTCATGGAAGCGTGCTTCAGGCCGCAGGTAGAAGCGTACCCAGCTGTTGTCCGGCGCTTTCTCGATTTTGCCGGCAACCAGCCCGTATTCACTGAAGGGTTCGTCCAGGCTGGCGCGGGCCAGGGTGTCGTAGATCAAGCCGATGTCATCTGCCGGCACGCCCTTGTTGATAAACGGGTTGAGGCTGTCGAACCCGCCAAAGCCTGCCTGACGGAACGTGCCGCCCTTGGGCGCATCCGGGTTCACGTAGTCGAAGTGCTTGAAGTCGGCCGGGTATTTGGGCGGTTCGTCGTACAGCGTCACGCCATGCTGAGGCGCCGCCTGTACCGTGCAAGCGAGGCTGGCCAGCAGCAGGCCGGCCGCTTGCGCGCGCAGGGAATGCAATGGGTTCATCGGGGCTTCTCCAGAGTCTTGAGCCACCACGCACGGAGCCCCAGGGTGTAGGGCGGGGTAGTGACCATGGCGAATCGGTTGCGATAGGCAAGCCGGTGATTGTTCAGGTACCAATTGGGAATGCTGTAGTGCTGGGACAGCAGCACGCGGTCCAGCGCCCGTGCGGCGGCGACCTGTTCGTCACGGGTCTGCGCGGCCAGCAGTTTGTTCAGCAGCGCATCGACCACCGGGTTGGCGATACCGGCGTAGTTCTTGCTGCCGTTGATCGTGGCCTGACTGGAGTGAAAATATTGCCACTGCTCAAGACCGGGGCTCAGCGTCTGTTGCAGGGTCATGAGAATCATGTCGAAGTCGAAGCGGTCCAGGCGCTGTTTGTACTGCGCGCGGTCTACGGTGCGAAGGCCGACATTGATGCCCAGACGGCGCAGGTCCTCAATGTAGGGCTGCAGAATGCGCTCAAGGTTGGGGTTGACCAACAGGATCTCGAAGCGCAACGGTTGTTTGTTCGCGTTGAGCAACCCCTGATCGGAAAGCGTCCAGCCTGCGTCGGTCAGCAGTTTCAGGGCTTTGCGCAGGGTATCGCGCGGGATGCCGCCGCCATCGGTCTTCGATGGCGCAAACGGTTGGGTGAACAGGCTGGGGGGCAATTGATCGCGGTAAGGGGCGAGCATCAGCCATTCACCGCCGGTCGGCAGGCCCGTCGCGGAAAATTCGCTGTTGGGGTAGTAGCTGGTCGAACGGGCGTAGGCGTCGCTGAACAGCGTGCGGTTGGTCCACTCGAAATTGAACAGCAGCCCCAGCGCTTCACGCACGCGAATGTCGGCGAAGGCCGCGCGCCGGGTGTTCATGAACAGGCCCTGGGTCTGGGTCGGTATACGGTGCGGGATCTGCGCCTTGATCACCTGGCCGTTGGCGACTGCCGGAAAGTTGTAGCCATTGGCCCAGTTTTTGGCCTGATGTTCGATGTAGATATCGAATTCGCCCGCCTTGAACGCCTCGAACGCCACGTCACTGTCGCGGTAGAACTCGACCTCGACCCGGTCGAAATTGTATTTGCCGCGATTGACCGGCAAGTCCTTGCCCCAGTAATCCTTGACCCGCTCGAACACCAGTTGGCGTCCGGGCTGTACGCGCGTGATGCGGTAGGGGCCGCTGCCCAGTGGCGGCTCGAAGGTCGTGGCCTTGAAGTCTCTGTCTTTCCAGTAATGCTGGGGCAGCACCGGCAGTTCGCCCAGACGCAGGATCAGCAGCGGGTTGCCGGAACGCTTGAAGACAAAGCGGATGCGGTGCCGATTGAGGATATCGACGCGTTGCACTTCCTGCAGGGCGGTGCGGTACTGAGGGTGACCGTCCTTGAGCAGGGTCCGGTAGGAAAAGGCCACGTCGTAGGCGGTGATCGGCTTGCCGTCGTGAAAGCGTGCTTGCGGGCGCAGGTCGAACACCACCCAACTGCGGTCCTCGCTGTATTCCACTGACTGGGCAATCAGCCCGTAACTGGACGTCGGTTCGTCGCCGGAGGGGTCGTACTGGCCGGTGCCGACCATGAGCGGTTCGTTCAGCTCACTGACGCCATATTGCAGGAAGTTTCCGGTCGAGACCGGGCTGCTGCCCTTGAATGTGTAGGGGTTGAGCGTATCGAAAGTGCCAAACGCCATCATTCTCAAGGTGCCACCTTTCGGCGCCTCGGGATTGACCCAGTCGAAATGAGTGAAGCTGGCCGGGTACTTGAGCACACCAAACTGCGCGTAGCCATGACTTTCGGTAATGGCTGCGTTGGCGCAGAAGCTCAAGGCCAGGCTGACGATTAGCAGGAAGGGACGTATCACTATCCAGACGACCTGGGCTTTCGGGTCGCTAACAGTAACAGCTTGTTCCCGTTGGAAAAAGACCGCAGGTGAGGGCGTGGCCAGGACTGCGCCGGCCACCCGCCCCAAGGTCATTGAAGGGCAAGTGGCCGAGGTCATCAGTGCGGCAGGTAAACGGTCAGGGTCTGGCCCGGTTTGAGGGCCTGCCCGCTACGTGGGTTCCAGCGCTTGAGATGTTGCATCTCGACGTTGAAGCGCTTGGCGACCAGGTACATCGAGTCGCCTTTCTGGATCTTGTACTGCATGGATTTCTTTTCGCTGTCTTTACTGCTGGCGCTGGCGACCGCCTTGTTGCCGGCTTTGCTGGTGTCCTGCATGACCAGCGCCTGACCGACCTTGAGCTTCTTGCCGGTGAGCTTGTTCCAGCGTTGCAGGTCTTCGACATCCACCTTGTTGGCTTGCGCGATGGTGGTCAGGTTGTCGCCGCTTTTGACTTTATAAGTACGGGTGCGCGTCTGCTTGTCGTTACTGGCCAGCGCTTCGAACACCGGTTGCGAGGAGCGTGTTCCTGGCTGAACCGGAATGCTCAGGGACTGGCCGACTTTCAGTTTGTTGCCCGCCAGCTTGTTATTGCTTTTGAGCGAACTGGTCGTGACCTGATAGCGACTCGCCAGGCTTTCCAGCGTATCACCCTTGCGCACGCGGTAAGGCTGCCAGGCGACCAGTTCTTCCTGCTTCATGGTCAGCAGGCTGGCGGTCAGCAGTTGCGCCTTGGACGTAGGGACCAGCAAGTGCTGGGGGCCATCGACGGTCAGGCGCTTCTTGTAGGCAGGGTTGAGCTGGATAAGCTCGTCTTCGTCGATGTCGGCGGCGCTGGCCACTTTGGACAGGTCGACACGCTTGTTGAGTTCGACGACTTCGAAATAGGGCTGGTTGGCGATCGGGTTGAGGTTGACGCCATAGGCTTCGGGCGACAGCACCACCTGCGACAGGGCCAGCAGCTTGGGCACGTAGTCGCGGGTTTCCTGCGGCAGTGGCAGGTTCCAGTAGTCGGTCGGCAGGTTGAGCTTGTCGTTGCGTTCGATGGCACGGCTGACAGTCCCTTCGCCGGCATTGTAAGCGGCCAGGGCCAGCAACCAGTCACCGTTGAACATGTCGTGCAGGCGGGTCAGGTAATCCAGTGCGGCAACCGTGGAGGCCTGAATGTCGCGACGCCCGTCGTAGAAGCTGGTCTGGCGCAGGTTGAAGTAGCGCCCGGTGGACGGGATGAACTGCCAGAGGCCGACGGCCTGGCTGCGTGAAACAGCCATCGGGTTGTAGGCGCTTTCGATCACCGGAAGCAGGGCAAGCTCCAGCGGCATGTTGCGTTCTTCGAGGCGCTCTACGATGTAATGCATGTACAGGCTGCCGCGCTCACCAGCGTTTTCCAGAAAGGAAGGGTTGTTGGCGAACCACAGGCGCTGTTGATCGATACGGGGGTTCTGGTCGTTGCCTTGTTGCAGTTGAAAGCCCTGACGCATGCGCTCCCACACATCTTGTGGCGGGGCGAGGGGCGTGGTGGGCTTGTGAGACAGAAAAATCGGCTTTTGCTTGATACCGGCGGCCATGTTCGGCGTGCGGTGGCTGCTGACAGGGTCGACGCTGGCAGTGCTCTGGCAGCCGGCCAGAAGCGCGCTCGCGGTGACGGCCATGGCCTGGGCCAACCGAGTCAATGCGTCCGAATGTGAAGGCTTGCTGATAGATGACGACATTGTTCGGGGGGTACATCCAGACGAAAATGTCGGGCGATTCTAGGAACCAGCCTGCCGTCGGTCAACCTTTCAGAATTTTATTGCGGTTTCAGGGTCGGCTCAGAACTTATCTTTCCATGCCCTCAAGCTGGCAAAGACCGCACTCTGCGAGGTGTTTTGCCCGCCGCTCCGTTCGTCCGCTTTTTCTTTAACGGATGTTTCACGGGTGCGCAGAAAGGGATTTGTGCGTTTTTCCAGCGCCAGGCTGGAAGGCAGGCTGATGCGGTTTTCGCTGCGCATGAGGGTCACCTGGGCGAGCCGCTCGGCGATATCCTGATTGTCTGGCTCGACGGCCTGGGCGAAACGCAGATTGCTCAGGGTGTATTCGTGGGCGCAGTAGATCAGCGTGCTGTCCGGCAATGCCGCGAGGCGTTCCAGCGACGCATGCATCTGCCCGGGCGTGCCTTCGAACAGGCGTCCGCAACCTGCGGCAAACAATGTATCGCCACTGAACAGCAGCGGCGCGGTCGCGTCTTCATGGTAGAAGGCAATGTGGCCCAAGGTGTGGCCGGGCACCGCATGCACAACGAACTCGAGACCGAGCACGGTAAGCCGGTCGTGGTCGATCAGCGCGACATCGCGGGCCGGAATGCTCTCTGCCGCGGGCCCCAGCACGCGCGCCTGGGTGGCCTGCTTGAGCTCGACGACGCCACCGACGTGATCATTGTGGTGGTGGGTAATGAGGATGTCGGTCAGCCGGTAGTGCTGGTTTTGCGCCAGCCATTCCAGCACCGGCGCGGCGTCGCCCGGATCGACGACCACACACTGCTGGCTCGAAAGGTCTTGTAACAACCATATGTAGTTGTCATTGAAAGCAGGAAGGGCATGGATCTGTATCATGGCGCAGTTCGCTTAGCGGCGGACAATGGTGCATCTTAGAGTCTGTCGCCGCTGTACGCGAGCACCTCCGGAGGAGAACTCATGACCGATGAAGCGTTCGCTCAGGCTGATCCTGAGTGGCTTGCATTGATCCGCGCTGCCCGTGAATGGCTTTCGGGGCCGTTGGGGCAGCTTCTGCTCGAAGAAGAACGGCGGGTTCTCGACGAAGAGCTGGGGCGTTATTTCGGCGGTTATCTGGTGCATTACGGGCCTTCTGCGCAAAACCCGCCCGTGGCCCCTCAGGTGCAGCGCAATGTGCGGCTCGGTGCGCCGTTGCCGGGCGTCGAGATTGTCTGTGAAGAGCAGGCCTGGCCCTTGAGCGAGCACGCGGCCGATGTGGTCGTGCTGCAGCATGGCCTGGATTTCTGCCTGTCGCCCCACGGGCTGCTACGCGAAGCGGCAAGCAGCGTGCGGCCGGGCGGGCACTTGCTGATCATCGGTATCAACCCCTGGAGCGCCTGGGGCGTGCGGCATGTCTTTGCGCGGGATGCGTTGCGCAAGGCGCGCTGCATTTCATCGTCGCGGGTCGCCGACTGGCTGAACCTGCTGGGCTTCGCGCTGGAGAAACGTCGCTTCGGATGCTATCGTCCGCCCCTTGCTTCAGCAGCATGGCAATCACGTCTTGCGGGGCTCGAAAGCCTCGGCGAGGGACGGCAGAGCCCCGGCGGCGGTTTCTATCTTCTGGTCGCGCGCAAGCTGGTGGTAGGTCTGCGGCCGGTGCGTCAGGTGCGCCGCGACCCTATCGGCAAGCTGATCCCGATGCCCATGGCCAAGGTCAGTCGCAACACTCAGGATTGTTCCTGAGCACTGCCATGCTGCAGGTGAAGCCCATCATTCTGGAAAGGTCGTAATGAGCGATAGCGTTGAACTCTTCACCGACGGCGCCTGCAAGGGCAACCCTGGCCCGGGCGGCTGGGGCGCCTTGCTGATCTGCAAGGGTGTCGAGAAAGAGCTGTGGGGCGGCGAAGCCAACACCACCAACAACCGGATGGAGCTTACCGGGGCCATTCGCGGGCTCGAAGAGCTCAAGCGCCCCTGTGAAGTCACGCTGGTGACCGATTCGCAATACGTGATGAAGGGCATCACCGAGTGGATGGTCAACTGGAAGAAACGTGGCTGGAAAACCGCCGCCAAAGAGCCGGTCAAAAATGCCGATCTCTGGCAGTTGCTCGACGAGCAGGTCAGCCGTCACACGGTGAAATGGCAGTGGGTACGCGGCCACATCGGGCACCCTGGCAACGAGCGTGCCGACCAGTTGGCCAATCGTGGCGTCGACGAGGTTCGCGGCATCAAGCGCGCATAGCCAGCCGCAGGCTCGCAACGGCTGCGGCGTGGTAGAATCGCCGCCTGTAGATGAGGCAACAGTCAATGACAGTGCAAAACCTGGACAACAGATCGATCGTTCTCGACACCGAAACCACCGGTATGCCAGTGACCGATGGTCACCGTATCGTCGAGATTGGTTGTGTCGAACTGATCGGTCGCCGCCTGACCGGGCGGCATTTTCACGTTTACCTGCAACCCGACCGCGAAAGTGACGAAGGCGCAATCGGTGTTCACGGCATCACCAACGAGTTTCTGGTCGGCAAGCCGCGCTTTGCCGAAGTCGCCGATGAGTTCTTCGAGTTCATCAAGGGCGCGCAACTGATCATCCACAACGCAGCGTTCGACGTTGGTTTCATCAACAACGAATTCGCCTTGATGGGTGCGCAGGACAAGGCCGACATCACCCGGCACTGCAAGATTCTCGACACCCTGATGATGGCCCGCGAGCGCCATCCGGGGCAGCGCAACAGCCTCGATGCGCTGTGCAAACGCTATGGCGTCGACAACTCGGGTCGTGAGCTGCACGGCGCTTTGCTCGACTCCGAGATTCTGGCCGACGTCTATCTGGCGATGACCGGCGGGCAGACCAGCCTGTCGCTGGCCGGCAACGCCTCGGATGGCAACGGCTCCGCTGAGGGCTCCGGCAATCGCGGCAGCGAAATTCGCCGCTTGCCAGCTGATCGCAAGCCTTGCCGGATTATTCGTGCCTCGGAAAGTGAACTGGCCGAGCACGAAGTCCGTATGACCACCATCGCCAAGGCCACCGGTGCGCCTGCCCTGTGGGTACAAATGCTGGAAGCCGGGGCGCAGGCCTCTTCCTGACCATAACCGGCAAATGGTGACATGACCGTGGCAAATCCTGCTTTGAGCATTCGGGTTGCAGACGAATGCTTCGAGGACTACATCCTCAACAGCGAATTTACCTTTACCGTGCTTGGCTACGCCCAGCCGCGCATCGGCGAAAGCGTTGATTCATGGCAGGTTGAGCTGGTCGAGCCCTACAGCAAGAATTACGGTATCGACTCTCAGGAGTTCGCCGACCATCGCGACGCCGCGACCAGCACGGTGATGGTTGCCTGGCTGGACGACTGCCCGGTCGGCCATATCGTGATGAGTACTCACTGGAGCGGCTTCGCATACATTGATGAGCTGGCCGTGGACGAGTTGGCGCGGCGGCATGGCGTAGGGCGCTCGTTGCTCGATGTCGCTGAGTTCTGGAGTCGCAAGCGCAATTTGCCGGGCATCGTTCTGGAAACCCAGAACAACAACCTGGGTGCCTGCAGATTGTACGAACGTTGTGGCTACGTGGTGGGCGGGGTGGATCACATGCGCTACAAGGGCATTGATCCCAATACTCGCGAAACGGCGATTTTCTGGTATCGGATCTTTCAGGACTGACGACTTCCCGCCGGCATCAGTGGCTCGGGCGGGAGCGATGTCTGCATTACGTGGGTGTGCGGGTGATCTTCACGCCGGATTGCACCAGTTGAAAGTCTTCTCCGCCCAGATGTTTTACCCGGTCGCCGATCGCCAGTCTGTAGGTGATCACCGGCTGCCCGTCCTGCGCCTCATCCGGCTGCGATTCCTGGAACTCATGCACCGGGTAGACCCGACCTTCGGCGTCTCTGGCATGAAATTGTCCGACGAGAACTGAAGCCATTTGCTCTGTAACCTCTGAAACTGAATATAACTGCTGGTTTACTAATCCATCGAGGCTAGTAGACCACTGATTTATAGGGGAGTTTGCCTTGTTGAAAAAAATAATCCAGGCGCTTGCAGTGTTCAGGCGGAATTGAGTGGCGCCGACGTCGTCTAAACCTGGCTTCTGTTCTATACCTAACCCTTCCTCCACCAGATGACGGATATTTTCATGAGCCAGGTTCATACCATTGCCGTATTGGTCGGCAGTCTGCGAAAAGAGTCCATCAACCGCAAGATCGCGCTGGCACTAGCCGAGTTGGCGCCAGCCACTCTGAAGCTGAACATCGTCGAAATCGGTGATCTGCCGCTCTACAATGAAGACATCGATGGCTACTCGCCACCGCCATCCTACAGCGTTTTTCGCGAGCAACTGGGTGCTGCCGACGGCGTGCTATTTGTAACCCCAGAGTACAACCGCTCGGTGCCCGGCGCCCTGAAAAACGCCATTGACGTGGGCTCGCGTCCTTACGGCAAAAGCGCGTTCAGCGGCAAGCCCGGTGCAGTGATCAGCGCATCACCCGGTGCGGTCGGTGGCTTTGGTGCCAACCATCACCTGCGCCAATCGCTGGTGTTTCTGGATGTCTTGTGCCTGCAGCAGCCTGAAGCCTATCTGGGCGGTGCCGGGAGCTTTTTTGATGAGGCGGGAGCATTGTCCGACAAAACCCGTCCGTTTCTGGAGAAGTTCATCAACGCTTTCGCCGCCTGGGTTGAAAAGAACGCTCAGCCTTCCGTCAATTGATTTGAGCGAAGCGCGCCTGCTGATCAATTGCTTTATGTAACGCAGGCGCTTCTCGCTACCTCAATAAGCTGTTTCCTTTTCCTCTGCCACGCGTCCGGCGCAGTGAGCGATGAGGGCCATTCAAAGGAAACAGCACATGCCAACAGCACTTCCCTATTTTTTCAGCGACTCCCTGCGCAGCCGATTCGCACAGGACATTCAGGACGCAATTGGCAGCTCTCGCATCAGCAGCGACGATGGCAAGTGGTTGCAACGGCTGCTTGCCGCGAGTATTGAACCGGGCACCGATGCAGGCCTCCCAAGAGTCGACAGGCTGATCATGGGCGACAATTCGCCTGATGACGCGGAGCTTGCGGGGGCGTGGTTGATCAGCGATCCGGTTGCAAGTGCCACATCTCTTTTTTTGAGTACGCTGGCTTTCGGAATCGAGCGTTTCGAAAGCCGCACCTCGCTGCTCACCGCCTTGCAGGAGCGGTTCAGCAACGTCAGCGATATCTCTACTGTCGAGGCAGAGCGTGTCGACGGCTCGCTGTTCGATGCGCGCACGCTGGCTGTCATGCGCCAGCAGGCCGGGCATCTGCAAAGCCTGTCTATTCAGTTGCAGGCGTTGCCGGATATGCGCGCTGCGGCAGGCAAGGCGTTGCAGAACGTTTTAGCGCAGAGAGGCCTTGCAGAGGGTATCGACGTCTTCAGTCAGATCGTGCAGCTTCTGGATATCAACCCTGAGAGGGATCCAGGGGTCTCATCGGTAATGGGGACTCAGTACCTGGTCGATGCTGCGGTGCAGGCATACTCATTGGAGGCTCTTCCTGCAGGCCTGAAACGGCAATTTCTGGATGCTGAGGGTCAGGCCTTTTCTCAGGCGCAGGCAGCTCTTTTCGAGCAGGCGCTGGCTGACTCGGTCTGCGCAGTCCCTGCTGTATACGAGCAATTGCTGGCTGACTACTGGATGGCTGAACGGCTGGACGGGCGCACAGTGCGAGACTTTACCGGTCAGGCGCTTGCGGAGTGCTTTCGTCAGCATCTTTTAGCGAGCCGGGCACATGGCACGATGACCGAGGCCGAGTATCGGTGTTTACTCACTCTGCTGCCTGCGTGTTCTGGCGCGATTGATCCGCAATCGATACGGGTCCGCCGGTTGTCAGTCGCTGTGGCCGCAGATGAGCCGGTCAAGCAGGTTGGCGTGTTCCTGATTGATTTTCCCGCAGAAGATTTGTCGAGCACGTTTCTTTATTCTTCGCTGCCGGGTTTCTTGCGCTTCGGCGATTCGGCTCAGGCAATCGCGCACGTAGTGAGCGGCCCTTCACATGCCGGACTGCTGTTTTACTCATCCCTTAACGATCACCCTGCCGTCAGGATGCAGGGGCAAGTCGAGTTGCACCCGAATGCGCTCACCGCGGCGTTTTTCAGCGAATTCGTCGATTCGGTCATCGCCTTGCAAAAGCGCAATCTGCGTTACGTGCTGGGCCTGCCCGCCATCCATTCTGAAAAAAATCCGGTCCGGGTTGATGATGCACTGGACATCCGCAGGTTGCTGGACGGACGTCTGTCGAGCCTGCATGACTCAGGGCGCTGGCGCCCGGAGCCGCTTGCGTTTGATCTGGCGTGGGGAGCGACTGCGCAGGTCGGCAGTGGGCAGACGTCGGGTCTGATCTCCGAGCCTTCTTACAACTGGATCGGCAAACTGAAGAAGCTTGATGCACTGCTTGAGCGCGTTGATGCTCTGCATTCCGGTGTGGATGGCTGCATGCGTCATGCGCTGAACCGTTATCTGGCGGTCATTGGAGGACCGCCACTGGATGCCCGGACGCTCTGGGTGTTACCGGATGCCGAGGACTCAGTGCCCGTGCGCCTGCTTTCGTTGGCGCTTGATCGGGTTTGCGGTTATACGCAGGCAGCTCTGTCTGACAGCGTGGTGGTTGCAGGGCTGATAACTCCGATTCTGGATCGACCGGTACAACGCCTGCCGTTGGCGTTGCTTGAGCAAATACTGGTCTGTGTACAGGAAGATTTTTCTCGCCGCTTTGAAGAGCAGATAGGCGAATTCTACTCACGTACGATTCGCCGTCTGGACACCCGCATGCACCCCGGTGTGATGTCCATGTTGGTTCGAGAGTACTTACTGCGCCTTGAATTGCTTGTTGAAAAGCGTATAGCCACGCTTCCTGAATCAATGATCCAGAGCGTCCAGCAGTTACTGGATCGACCGCTGCCCAGCCTCAGGGCGGCGCTGGGTGACGCGCGTGTCGATGCTTTTTCCATTGCTGTTCAGTACGACTCGGCATCACCCGCGATCAAGGTGTCCAATGCTTTTGTCGTCCATGACAGGCTGGCGCGCAGTGAGCCCGTTCTCTGGGTACTAAGCAAGGGGCTGATACGTTTTGAAAATCTGCAGGCGCTGGAACAGTATGTCGCATTGTTGCTGAAGGGGACTGAACTGGCTTCGCACGTGTCAGGCGTTCTTGCCGAGCCGGACAGGCAGGCGCTGCTTGGCCATCGCGCCCGTGCAGGTTCGCTGGACCTGAAAGTGACATTGCACTGCATCGAAGGGCATTTCATCGAAGCGTTGCAGCTTGACGAAATAGAGCGTCAGAGGCGCACAGCGGCCTACGTTTACCAGGACGCCGTGAGCTGGCGAGTGCCATCAGAGCTTTTCAACAATCTGTTGGGAGCCGTGGAGCGCGAAGACCGAAATCGCAAAGCGTTAAGTTACCTGGGCGTTGCCATTCAGTTCATCATCTACAAAGCCATTGTACCCACCTGGGTCAGCGGCGCGTCGAGGGCTGATCAGATTACGCTGGTGGCCGCCCTGCAACGGTTTTACGTGACCTGTGTCGGGCAGAAGGATTTTCTGTTTGATATCCCCAGCCTCTACGACTATTCCTGCGAGCAGCTGAAAAACAGGTTCAACACCGACTTCGTCGAGCCTCGTCCTGATCCTGAAAACATCCGGATCACGCTGGAGCATTATGTTCCCGCCCCGGTTACGCCAGGGCAGACGCCTCAATCGATACCCGCGGCGACGCAAGCGGTCAGTGAAAACCTTGTGGAGTATGCCATCAACCGTTTTCTGTCCAGACAGGACGGCGTGATTGCTCTCTCATCACGGGATAATCAGCCGCTGAACCCGGCGCTTACGCCCGCTTATATTCGAGAGCTTGTCACGTCACTGGACATCGCCACAGGTTTCCGGAGCATGCTGGATTCAGCGTTGGCCACGACTACCTCCAGCTACCTCGAACGGCGCAAATTGTTCGTCGAGCAGGTCCCTTCGCTGGACATCCTGCGGGCATTCGCGCTCAGGCTCAAGAACGAGCTGTCCGAACAGGCCTATCGGGTTGTCGAAAACGTGCTGAACATGCCTGACGCCATCGCGCGACTTCCTGTCAACGGCTGCAAGATGGTGTTCAGCCCCTTGAAGCTGCTTGCGGCCAAAGAGGGCTGGGAGCCGAATGTCGTACTCAATACGTACCTGATGGGGCCCTCGGTTAGTCAGCCAGGGGTGTGGGTACTCTACGCACCGCTGCACGAGGAATTTGTTTTCAAGGAGTACCCGGATCAGGCCGCGCTGCTGCACGACATACATCACTCTCCTGGCCTTCAGGCTTATATGCTGGATCGTGTCGATCCTGATGTGCGAAAGATCTATGATCACGGCGGCTTCGTGGAGCCACACCTGCCCTTCAGTGTCGAGTCTTCGTTTGATTCACCCTTCGAGACTCCAGCGCCGGTGACCGTGCAAATCGATCCTTATGAAGGCAACTGTCTGCTGCTGATGTTCAAGGGCGCTCTGGATATCCTGAAGTTAGAGGTGCAGCAGCACAGCGTTACTAACGCCGAACATCGTCGGTCGGCGGCGCAGTATTTGTTTACCTTGGGTGCCGAGCAGATCATGGCGCTCATGCCGGGTCGTGTGGGGGCGTTGATTGGCATCATTCAGGGGCAGTCTCTCCTGAATATGTCGGTTATTTCTGCTGGAGATCAGCATTGGGGCAAAGCACTGTCGGAGTTCATGGCTGCTCTGGGCGTGATGATTACTTCCGGGGATCCCTCGGCGGCCGCAGCGCGGGAGGGTGACGAGCCCGGTCCTGGTTCTGAAGGCATCGGCTCGACTGACCCGCTCATACAGCTTGAGGATATCGCTGACTTACCTGAGTTTTCATGGGGCAACAGCTCCATGACGCAGCAGATACGAGATCGGCTGCGTGAATTCGAAGTCCACGACACTGCGTTGTACACCCTGCAACGCGATGAACTGCTGAGTGTTTACCGCGACCCGGCCACCGGTAAAAATTATGCAGCCATCAATGGCAAAATCTATGAGCTACAGAACGATGAGGATGGCTGGTTTATCATCGCGGGCACCAAGGTCGGGCCATCGGTCATTCTTGATGTCGATCAGCAATGGAAGATTGATATCCAGGGTGGCCTAAGGGGCGGCGGTGGCGCTCTCACCCGTATGGACGGCAGTCTCGTCGACGATCTGGTCGAGGAAATAATGGTCGTCAATGCTCGAGGCATGTCCGAAATCCGTCACGCTTACCGCGAGATGGCCCAGTCCATCGAAGATGCACATGCCCAGGCTCAGCGCTATCTGGAAACCTCTCTGGCCAATTTAACCCGCGAGTTGCCGGAGGGAGGACTGGATCCGCGCACCGAAAAGATCATCGGCGACTTCTTTGGTCAAAAGGTTCCGGATAAGCAGCTATATGACATCACTAAAAGGGCGGTCGCCGATATTTATCAGGCGCTGATGGACCCCTCCCTCTCACCCATTGACTCTCCACGTTTTGTAGTCGGGGTCAATCGACTGGGTAACGAGTCGTCGAGTGCTTTCATCTTCGAGGCAGATCCGTCAAGGCGGGTCTTTCTGACTGAGCAGTTCTTTCGGTTGCCGAGCTACCGGTTCAAGATCAGAGTAATGCGTTCGGGTGAATTCAAGTTTGGTCCGCATTATCGCGCCGCTATTCTGATTCACGAGCTCTCCCATCTGGTTTTAAAGACAGATGACATTGCGTACGTTGATTCTCAGGCCCCATTCGTTGACTTGCTCGAAGACGCACCGACTTATCGGCTGCGTATCCGAAACGAGCTGATTGCCCAGCAGCAGAAGACATTGTCCTACCAGACTGACCGCGACAAACTGTTCAAGCAACTGGACGACGACGACGCGTGGCGCGACCTGAGGCGAAAGGACGGCAACGGTAAACAGTCTATTCTGCGTATCTGCGGCAAGAAAACCCTTGAAGAGGCGCGTGATGTTTTTTACGAAAATGTCCGAAAGCGTGCCGATGTCATGCTCAAAAATGCGGATTCAGTCGCATTGCTGGTGACGTTACTGGGGCGAGAGCGATTTGTGAGACGCTGACGCAACGCCCCGGCGGCGCAAGTTGTCGGGGCAGTGGTGGCGCGTCAGACCAGATAGTGACGCAGTTCCCGTGCAATCAGCAGGCGCTGGATTTCACTGGAACCTTCATAGATCTGGGTAATGCGTGCGTCGCGGTAATAACGCTCGACCGGGTAGTCCTCCAGATAGCCATAACCACCATGAATCTGAATCGCCTTGGAGCACACCCATTCGGCCATCTCCGAGGCGAACAGCTTGGCCTGTGAAGCTTCTGACAGGCAAGGCTGCCCGGCGCTGCGCAGGCGCGCGGCATGCAGAATCAACAGCCGTGAGGCATTGATGCGGGTGTGCATGTCGGCCAGCAGGTTGGCGATGCTCTGGTGCTCGATTATCGGCTTGTCGAACTGCACGCGTTCACGCGCATAGGCCAGCGCCGCTTCAAAGGCCGCTCGGGCGATGCCCAGCGCCTGGGCTGCGATACCGATACGGCCACCTTCCAGATTGGAGAGGGCGATAGACAACCCTTTGCCACGTTCCCCCAAAAGACCGGCTGCCGGGATACGGCAGTTATTCAGCGTGACCGCACAGGTATCGGAGGCGCGAATGCCCATCTTGTGCTCGCTGCGGTCCACCACAAAACCGGGATTGTCGGTCGGCACCAGAAACGCCGACAGGCCCTTTTTGCCAAGCTCGGGATCGGTCACGGCAAACACGATTGCCAACTGCGCCCGTTTGCCATTGCTGACGAACTGTTTGGCGCCATTGATGACCCATTCGTCATCTTGCAGTTCGGCGCGCGTGCGCAGGTTATGCGCTTCGGAGCCCGCATGCGGTTCGGTCAGGCAGAAGCAACCAATGGCCCGGCCGGTGGCAAGCTTTTCCAGCCAGGTGTGTTTTTGCTCATCGGTCCCGTAGTTGAGGACCGGACCGCAACCCACCGAGCTATGAACGCTCATCAGCGTGCCGGTGGCGGCGTCGGCGGCGGAGATTTCCTCAACCGCGAGTGCATAGGCAACGTAGTCTATGTAGGTGCCGCCCCATTGCTCCGGGACCACCATGCCCAGCAGGCCCAGCTCGCCGAGTTTGGCAACCAGTGCGTCATCGATCCAGCCCGCTTTTTCCCAGGCCTGGGCATGCGGGGTGATTTCGTTGCGGGCAAAGTCGCGCGCCATGTCGCGAATCATTACCTGCTCTTCGGTCAATTCAAGATCGTGCACGACTCAATTCTCCAGACCGCTGAAGAAACTCTGCACATGCGCAGCACTGACGTCCTGCGCGCTGGCGTGTTTCCATTGCGGCTTCTTGTCTTTATCGATGATCAGGGCGCGAATGCCCTCGATCAGGTCGCCGCGCTCGAACCATTGCCGGTCCAGGTGCAGCTCCATGGCAAAACAGGAAGACAATGACAGATGGCGTCCACGGCGGAGCATTTCCAGGGTTACGGCCATGGCCAGCGGCGAATGCCTTTTCATTCGGCTGACGGTGTCCAGTGCCCACTCGCGGGTATCGCCGATGACGACTTCCTGCAGTTGTTCGAGCATGCTGGGAATGTCCGGCAAACCGAAAAAGTGATCGATGGCCGGGCGCAGTATTTCCAGGGGCGGGTAGGGCAGGCGCTGTGTGGCCAGCTTGGCCAAGGCTCCCTGCAGGTCCTTGAGCGGCGTCGATTTCCATTTCAGGTGATCAAGCATATGGTCCAGGCGCGGCAGCATTTCGCTGTTCATCGACCAGTTGGCAAGCCCGCAGTACAGCGCATCGGCAGCGCCGATCTGTGAACCGGTAACGCCCAGCCAGGTGCCCAGCCCGCCTGGCAGCCTGGAGAGGAAGTGGCTGCCGCCGACATCCGGAAAGTAGCCGATTGCAACTTCCGGCATGCCCAGCCGGCTGCGCTCGGTCACCACGCGCAGGTCGGCCCCTTGAACCAGTCCCATGCCGCCGCCCAGCACCAGACCGTCCATGAGGGCCAGCACGGGTTTGCGGTAGCGGTGTATGGTCAGGTCCAACTCGTATTCTTCAGCAAAGAAGGTCTGATGCAGATCCTGGCCGTTCTTATGGCTTTCATACAGTGAACGGATGTCGCCCCCGGCGCAGAACGCCTTGCCGCCTGCGCCACGCAGAACCACCGCATGAACAGACGCGTCATCAGCCCACAGATCCAGTTGCTGACGAAGCGTGCGGACCATGTCCAGATCGATTGCGTTCAGGCCTTCCGGGCGATTGAGGGTCAAGTGACCGATGTGGTTACGCACCTCGACACCGATCGAATCCCGGCTGGCGGGTTGTCGAACCGAGCGGGCGGATGAAACCTGTGAACTCATTCTGAACTCCTTGTTCGGTTGCGCTTTCTTCTTGTTCGAGTCTGGTACAAGCGTCGTGGAAGATCCTAGCAGCGCAAATGTGCAAAGCAAAACTGCGTTTAAGCATAGCCTGAAGTTACAAATAGCCACTATTGGGGCTATTTATCGTTATGTTTATCGAGGCTTGAGCTTTACTTCGCGTGACTGGCTGCACGAATCGTTACCAGGCGCTTGAGTATTCTGGCTGTCGTTACTGTCACACAAGTGAATTCATCCAGCAGCTCCCATGAAAAAGCTCACATGAAAACTTCCCCGCATGCCAAGCCCAGCCGATGACTGACAAGTACGCTCCGCGCGACTGGGCTGCCCACGAGCGTCCGACCATGCCGGGCTCGCCATCGACGCCGCTGCACTCGGATGCCAGGCGCTGGGCGTTCGCGCTGGTCGGCGTCATCGTCGCGCTCACCGGCGGGCTCGGCAACGCACTGGTGGTCGCTAACCTGCCGTATCTGCAGGGAGCGCTGGGTGCCACCTCTCAAGACATCGCCTGGCTGCCGGCTGCGTACATCATGACCAACGTGTCGATGAACCTGCTGCTGGTGAAATTTCGTCAGCAATTTGGTCTGCGCGCGTTCACTGAGCTGTTTCTGGTGCTGTACGCGCTGGTGACCCTGGCGCACCTGTTCGTCAACGACATCGATTCAGCCATCGCTGTGCGGGCAGCGCACGGTATGGTCGGTGCGGCGCTCAGTACCCTGGGTCTGTATTACATGATTCAGGCGTTCCCGCAGAAGTGGCGGCTCAAGGCGCTGGTGCTCGGGCTTGGCACGGCCCAGCTGGCCACGCCGCTGGCCCGGCTGGTGTCCGAGGATTTATTGCAGATTGCCCAGTGGCGCGGCCTGTACCTGTTCGAACTGGGCATGGCGCTGCTCTCGCTGGGCTGCGTGCTGCTGCTCAAACTGCCACCGGGTGATCGGTTCAAAGCATTCGAGAAACTGGATTTTCTGACGTTCGGGCTGCTGGCGAGCGGCTTTGCGCTGCTTTGTGCGGTCTTGTCGCTGGGGCGTATCGAATGGTGGCTGGAAGCGCCGTGGATAGGCGCGGCGTCGGCGGCGTCCATCGTGCTGATCTGCGCCGGGCTGGCGATTGAGCACAACCGCAGCAACCCGTTGTTGATCACGCGCTGGCTGGGCAGCGGGGCGATTCTGCGTCTCGGGCTGGCCGTCATCCTGTTTCGTATCGTGCTGTCCGAACAGTCCGTGGGCGCTGTAGGGTTTCTTCAGGCGCTGAACATGGGCAGTCAGCAATTGCATACATTGTATCTGGTGATGCTGCTGGGCAGCGTTGCGGGGCTTGCGGTCAGCGCGTTGACCATCAACCCTGCGCACCTGATCAAGCCCTTGCTGATCTCGCTGGCGATGATGGCGGTGGGTGCCTGGATGGACAGTCATTCGACCAACCTGACCCGGCAGTCGAACATGTACCTCAGCCAGTTCCTGCTGGCGTTTGGCGGCACGTTTTTTCTCGGTCCGACCCTGGTGCTGGGCATCAGCGGCGTGCTGGCCAACCCGCGCAATATGGTCAGTTTTTCGGTGCTGTTCGGGATTACCCAGAACATTGGCGGCCTGATCGGATCGGCTGCATTGGGCACTTTCCAGATTGTGCGCGAAAAGTTTCACTCCAGTCATATTGTCGAGCACCTGACCCTGATCGACCCACTGGTACAGTCGCGGCTGCAAAGCTACAGCGCCAGTTACAGTTCGGTCATTGCCGACCCGTTGTTGCGCAACAGTCAGGGCATTCGCGCCATGGCCACGGCGGCGACCCGGGAAGCCAACGTGCTGGCCTATAACGATGTCTTCATGCTCATTGCACTGATTGCGGTGCTGACCATGATCTGGATTTCATTGCGCATGCTGTGGCTGAAAATGACCACCCAACCCCAGGCGTTGGCGCCCGTGGCACCTGCCGCTTCGCCTACCGTACCTTATTCCGGCGTTCAATCTTCATGACCGAATCCAAGACCCCTGATACCGAAGCACCTCGCAGCTCGCCTGCACCGGCCCCGGCACCCTTGACGTCCCCGGTCACCAGCAAGCCGCGCTCGACCCGCAAGCGAGTGGTGTCTTCAGTGATTTTCGGTGCCGTCGCACTGGCCGGGGTGCTGCTGGTGCTGTACGCCTGGCAGTTTCCACCGTTTGCCAGCCCCATCGAGAGCACCGAGAACGCACAGGTCAAAGGCCAGACCACGCTGATCGGGCCGCAACTGAGCGGTTATGTTTATGAGGTGCCGGTGCAAGACTTTCAGTTCGTCAAGGCGGGCGACTTGCTGGTGCGTCTGGATGACCGCATCTACCGTCAGCGCCTCGATCAGGCCTTGGCGCAACTGGCTGTGCAGAAGGCATCGCTGGCCAATAACCTGCAACAGCGGCGCAGCGCCGAAGCGACGATCGGCCAGCGTCAGGCCGAGTTGCAGAACAGCATCGCCCAGAGCCGCAAGAGCGCCGCCGATCTGCGCCGCAATCAGGCGCTGGTGACCGATGGTTCGGTGTCGAAAAGCGAGCTGGACGTGACCCGGGCGGCCGATGCCCAGGCCAATGCCGCCGTTGCAGAGGCGAAGGCAGTATTGCTGATCGCCCGTGAGGACCTGCAAACCGTCATCGTCAACCGTGGCTCGCTGGAAGCCTCGGTGGCCAACGCCCAGGCAGCCATCGAACTGGCGCGCATCGACCTGGACAACACCCGCATTGTTGCTCCGCGTGACGGTCAGTTGGGGCAGATTGGTGTGCGTTTGGGTGCCTACGTCAATTCGGGTGCGCAACTGATGGCGCTGGTGCCGGAGCAGCGCTGGATCGTCGCCAACATGAAAGAAACCCAGATGGCCAACGTGCGCCTCGGCCAGCCGGTGAGTTTCACCGTCGATGCGCTGGACGGTCGTGAAATGCACGGCCATGTACAAAGAATATCGCCCGCAGCAGGTTCGGAGTTCAGCCTGCTGCCCGCCGATAACGCGACCGGCAACTTCGTGAAAATCTCTCAGCGCATCCCGGTGCGCATTGTCGTCGATGCCGACCAGCCGATGCTTGAGCATCTACGGCCGGGGATGTCGGTGGTGGTAAGTATCGATACCAGCGTAGAGGGGGATGAGCCACCGGACGCTGAGGCACGATAATCGCAACTATCGTGCGACGCTCCGCGTCGCATACCTTTCTTGACGCTCCGCGTCCTCTTTGCAACCTGCATTCAAGACGTGGTGAGGCACCTCTCGCCAATGACCTCAAAACAGTTTGCTGAACACCCAGTACAGCGAACCTGACAGCAAAATAGCTGCCGGCAGGGTCAACACCCAGGCGGTGGCCAGGTTGCGCAGGGTGCGCATTTGCAGTCCCGAGCCGTTGGCGACCATCGAACCTGCCACACCGGACGACAACACATGAGTCGTCGACACCGGCAGCCCGTACATGTCCGCTGCGCCAATGGTGAACATCGCCACCACCTCTGCCGACGCCCCTTGGGCGTAGGTCATGTGCGTCTTGCCGATCCGCTCGCCGACGGTCACGACGATACGCCTCCAGCCGACCATCGTGCCCAGCCCCAGGGCGATGGCCACAACAATCTTGACCCAGGTCGGAATAAAACGCGTCGCGCTGTCGATCTGCCCTTTGAACGCATCGAGCTTGGTCTGGGTATCTGCGTCGAAATTGCCCACCTTGTTTTTATCCATCAAACGGATGGTTTCCGAGGTCAGGTACATGTCGTTTCGCACGTTGGTCACCGCTTCCGCAGGCACCTTCGACAGCGACCCATAGCTGGCAACCTGATTGCCGATCTTGCCGGTCATCACCGCCAGCGCCGGGATCAGGTCAGGGCCCGCCTGCCTGCTGACCAGATAATCCGACAGCGTCTGGCGCGAATCACTTGGGGCGGGCTGCGGCACACTGCGAATCAGCGCCTGCTGGGTGACTTCGGCCACAGCAGCGAACTGAGTGGCCTGATCGGTGGGCATGGTGCGGTTTAGCGCGTAGGCCATCGGCAGGGTGCCGACCAGAATCAGCATGATCAGCCCCATGCCTTTCTGTCCATCGTTGGAGCCGTGCGCGAACGACACGCCGGTGCAGGTCACGATCAGCATGGCGCGAATCCACAAGGGCGGCGGCGCGCTGCCTTCAGGTGCCTTGTACAGTGCGCGATTCTTGATGAACATGCGCATCGCCAGCAACAACAGGGCGGCACAGCCAAAGCCGACCAGCGGCGAGAGCAGTAAGGAGTAACCGATCTTGGTGGCCTGAGACCAGTCCACGCCGCTGGTGCCGTCACGCCCATGCATCAATGCGTTGGCAATGCCGACACCGATGATCGAGCCGATCAAGGTGTGCGAAGAGGAGGCCGGCAGGCCCAGCCACCAGGTGCCGAGGTTCCAGATGATGGCCGCGATCAGCAGCGCGAAAATCATGGCGAAGCCTGCCGACGAGCCAGTCTGCAGGATCAGCTCCACCGGCAACAACGCGATGATGCCGAACGCCACGGCACCACTGGAGAGCATCACGCCGAGAAAGTTGAAAAAGCCCGACCAGACCACCGCAAAGCCAGGCGGCAGCGAGTGGGTATAGATCACCGTTGCGACGGCGTTGGCGGTGTCATGAAAGCCGTTGACGAATTCAAATGCCAGCGCAATCAGCAAGGCCACGCCCAACAGCACGAACGGGGTCCAGGTGGTGACCACCGTGCCCATGTCGTCGACATCCTGCTTGAGGCTGTAGCCGGTAAATAACAGACCTGCGATGAGTATCGCGAAGAAAATGACCATGGTCAGTCGGCCGGGTTTGCGCCCGAACTGAGTCGCTGACAGGCTCGCACGACCTGTAGCGTCGGGAGAAAGTGCGTTTATAGCCATGTTCGCAATCCTGGGTTGAAAGAATATTGACATGGTCATTGCAAAATGTGACAGAGATGCGACATGGACTTGGTCAATGCGCTTTTGCGCCAGATTTCTGACAACCGGCAAGCCGGTCAATAATCTCCGCGTTTGCGAAATGCCCAGCGTCCTGCCACCAGCGTAAAGGTCGCGACCAGCGCCACCAGAATCCAGAAGCCTTCCGGGTCAGTCGATAGCGGCACGCCGCCGACATTCATGCCGAAGAAGCCGGCAACAATGTTGATCGGCAGCGCCAGCACCGTGACCACGGTCAGGGTGAAGAGCGTGCGGCTGCTCTGTTCGTTGAGGTTGGCGGCAATCTCTTCCTGCAACAGCTTGATGCGCTCACCCAGTGCCGTCAGGTCGTTGATCACCAGCGACGACTCTTCAACGGACTGACGCAGTGCCTGTGCATCCTGTTCGCGCAGCCACTGCGGGGGGCGATGCAGCAGGCGCATCAACGAGCCTGGTTCCAGCGCGAGCAGGCGTTGCAGGCGCACCAGCACCCGGCGTATTGCACCGAGTTCGGAGCGATTGTTGCTCAGCCGCTGGGAAAGCAACTGGTCTTCGATACGATCGACATTGACGCTGGTCTTGCGCAGGAACTGGGTCAGCACTTCGCCTTGGTCGCTCAGCAGGTGGGCGAGCAATTCCAAGGGGGAATCGAACTGTTCGCCGCGCTTGACCGCCGAACGCAACTTGTCCACCGAGCGCAGCGGTTGCAGCCGCGCGGTGATCAGCAACCGTTGCCGCGCGCAGACCCATAACGTCGAAATGTCGGTCGACAGCCTGTTGAAATCGAACACCACATCGTTGACCACTGCCAGCAAAGTCGCGTCAACGTGTTCGATTCGGGTCGATCGCGAGCCTTCGTGCAGCGCTTCGAAAAACTCTTCCGGCAGTTCCAGATGGGTTTTCATCCAGCGCTCGCAGGCGGCGTGCGAGAGGTTGAGGTGCAGCCAGATAAAGTCTTCTTCGTCGGGCGGATCTTGCAAGTAATCCAGGGCGGCAGCCGAGCCGATTTCCTGGCCGCTTTCGCCGTGGCGAAAACGGAAGCCATAGAGCAGGCCGAACAGGTCTGAATCCTGATGGTGGTGCGCAATACTGTGGTTCATGGCTGTCCACGTGCGGCCCGCCCGAAGGGGGGAGGCGAAGGCCGCATGATGACAAGGCGTTATTTCATATTTGTGACGGCTTGTTGCAGAGTGTTTCGTTTGCACTGGAAAGCTGGCCGCATCCGGCGGCCATTCAGTTCACAGACAGCTTGTCACCGCCGTCAGGTGCTTCAGACCATCGCCAGTGGCACCTTGCGGGTCGGTGCGGGCCAGGCCAGGTCGATATCAGCGAGATCCTGCTCGGTGAGGCGAATTTGCTCAGCCGCGATGTTCAGGCGGATATGCTCCGGGTTGGTCGCCTTGGGGATGGCAATCAGGTTGTCCTGACGCAGCACCCACGCCAGAGAGATCTGCGCTGGCGTTGCTTCATGGCGTTTGGCAATTTCATGCAGGGCAGGGTGGTAAAGCAGATCGCCGGCCTGGCCAATCGGGCAGTACGCCATCAACGGCAAGTGGCGGTCTGCGCTCCACGGCATGAGGTCGAACTCGATACCGCGCTGTTCCGGGTTGTACAGCACCTGATTGGTCGCGCAGCGCGGGTTGTTCAACTCGATCATGTCCCGGACATCAAAGTTGGACACGCCCCATGCGCCGATCTTTCCGGCCTCACGCAGACGCTCGAACGCCTCGACGGTCTCGGTCAGCGGGTAGTTGCCCGGCCAATGCAGCAGATAGAGATCGATGTAGTCGGTGTTCATCCGGCGCAAGCTGGCTTCGCATGCGACGGGAATACCGGCACTGCTGGCATTGTGCGGATAGACCTTGCTGACCACGAAGACCTTGTCACGCTGGCCTGCGATGGCTTGCCCGACGATCTCTTCAGCGGCGCCATCGGCGTACATCTCGGCGGTGTCGATCAGGGTCAGGCCCTGTTCGATGCCCAGGCACAGACCGGCGATTTCTGCCGAGCGCTGGTGCCCTTTTTCACCCATGTGCCAGGTGCCCTGACCCAGCACTGGTACGGTGTTGCCTGCCAATTCCAGTGTGCGCATGTGACCCCCCTGCATATAAATGATCAATAAGTGAGCAGTTAAGTAAGCAGGTCTCAGGCAACAAGAGGCGCGCTAGGTTCCGCACGCCTCATGATAATAAGTGCTTAAACCCGGAACTGTCTCAGCAAGGTATTCAGTTCTTCGCTCAACCCTCTCAGGTGCAGGCTGGCAGAGGTCGACTGTTCGGCGGCCAGCGCGGTGCTCTGGGACAACTGCGCAGCCTGGGTGACGTTCTGGTTTATGTCGTCTACCACATGCGTTTGTTGCAAGGTGGCGCTGGCAATCGAGGCGTTGAGGCTGTTGAGGTTGCGCAGCGCCTGGCTGATCGAACTCAGGCTCTGACCGGCCTGATTGGCCTGTTCAATGGTCAGTTGCGAAGAGCGACTGCTGTCGCCAATCACCTTGACCGCTGCATCGGAATGCTTTTGCAGGCGTTCGATCATCGCCTGAATTTCTGCGGTGGATTTCTGTGTGCGCTGGGCCAGCAAACGCACCTCGTCGGCCACCACGGCAAAGCCGCGACCCTGTTCACCGGCGCGCGCTGCCTCGATGGCAGCGTTCAGCGCCAGCAGGTTGGTCTGCTCGGCAATCGAACTGATCACCTCCAGCACGCTACCAATCTGCGTGCTCTCGCTGGCCAGGCTTTTCATCACATCAACCGCCTGACCGATGGTGCCGGAGAGGTGTTCAATCTGGCGCAGACTGTTGTCGATATTGACCTGACCCTGCTGCGCCTGCGACTCGGCATCGCGCATTTCGCTGGCGGCGTGCTCGGCATTCTTGGCCACGTCCTGCACGCCGTAGGTCACTTCATTGACGGCAGTGGCGACCAGATCCATCTGTTGGGATTGTTGCTGGCTGCGGTTCTGCGCCTGCTCGGCGTTGCTGCCCAGGTCGGTGGAGGCCTGACCCAGCGCCACGGAAGAACTCTGCAACTGGCTGACGACATTGCGCAGCTTGGCGATAAAGGCGTTGAAATGCCCGCCCAGTTCGGTGATTTCATCCTTGCCGTGGGTTTCCAGGGTGCGGGTCAAATCACTCTCGCCACTGGCGATATTGGCCATGGCTGCAACCGCTGCTCTCAGCGGGCGGACGATACTGCGCACGATCAACACCAGCAGCAGGACCATGACGAGCACGATCCCGACGATGAACAGCCCCGCATTCCACAGCTGAGTCTTGAACTCTGCCGCGACGTCATCCACGTACACGCCCGACCCCAGAATCCAGCCCCAGGGCTGAAACAATTGCACATAAGACGTCTTCTTTACCGGCTCGCTGGCGCCCGGTTTTGGCCAGCGATAATTGACCATGCCGGCGCCTTTGCTTTTGACAAGGGCGACCATTTCATTGAACACCGCAAAGCCGTCCGGGTCCCTGATGGTCGATATATCCTGACCTTCAAGTTTGGGGTTGGTGGGGTGCATGATCATGACCGGGCGCAGGTCGTTGATCCAGAAATAGTCATTCTGGCTGTAACGCAGACCTTTGATCTCTTTCAGGGCCTGCTGCTGAGCGGCTTCGCGAGTCATGCTGCCGGCTGCCTCAAGCCCTTGATAAAACGTGAGAATGCCGCTGGCAGTCTGCACCACGTGCATGGTTTTTTCGGATTTTGCCCGATACAGGTCTTCATGAGTCTGCCTGAGCAGGGCCGCTGCGAGCACCAGGAGCATCAGCACAGAAACGACAAGAATCAGCCACAAGCGGCGGCTGATGGACAAACTGCGCATATTCATGATCTCACCCCGAACGTTATTTTTCTTTTTTGGAGGCCGACCGGCGCAAAGCCGGATAGCAGAGCCTTTTCAGCATCTCGGCGGATCATGACCAAACATGAGATTGCCGTCACATTTTTTTACAGCTTAGGGACGGCGTGAGCAGGTATGGCGAAAGGCTTACATCGAGAGAAGCGATTGGCTCTATCGACCGACATTCGCTCAATGTAGGATCCAATTCAACAGCTGCAGCGAAGGAACGCCGCAGCGATTAGGGACGATCGACCATTGCCAGGAGGCTACTGACAGGACGTTGGAATGGTCATGTTGCAATACCACCCGCTTCGGCGGGTTTTTTGCGTCTGCAGGAAAGTGCGCTGCTCAGAATGGTTTGTTCAGCGATCCGGCTCGCAGCCCTTGAGCACCAGCCTGAGAATGGTTTGCGTGGCCGCCTCGTAATCGGCATCGTCCAGCTTCGCCTTGCCGGTGACGGTCGCAATCTGCCAGTCGAAATCGGCGTAGGTCTGGGTCGCGGCCCAGATGGTGAACATCAGATGATGAGGGTCCAGCGCGGCAATCAGGCCTTTGTCGATCCAGGCCTGAATGCACTCGATATTGTGCCGCGCCTGGCCGTTGAGCTGTTCGATCTGCTCCGGTGTCAGGTGCGGAGCGCCGTGCATGATCTCACTGGCGAACACCTTCGACGCGAAGGGCAAGTCGCGGGAAATCTCTATTTTCGAGCGGATGTAGCGGCTGAGCACTTCGGCCGGGACACCTTGCGGGTTGAAGGGCGTCGACGCACGCAGAATAGGCTCGATGATGCTTTCCAGCACCTCGCGGTAGAGGTTTTCCTTGGATTTGAAGTAGTAATAGACGTTGGGTTTGGGAACACCGGCCTTGGCGGCGATATCGCTGGTCTTGCTGGCGGCGAAGCCTTTGTCGGCGAATTCCTCGCTGGCAGCGCGCAGGATGAGTTCTTTGTTGCGCTCGCGAATACTGCTCATGACCCGGTTATTCCCTTGCCTGCATGGCGGTCGCGCATGTTAGCACCGGGTTTGCGCAGCGCTCAATGTTGAAGGTGTCGGCAAGTGTTAGCGAGCCTTTCCAGCCGTCGTGGAGCGTTCCCATCAGCCGCTCGCTGGCTGATCAGAACACTCCACCCGGTTCACGCGTTCATCAATTCCTGAACCCTGGAAGCCAGCACATCGATTGCAAACGGCTTGGTCAGCACTTTCATGCCAGGCCCCAGTTGCTCATCGCCAATGGCCGCGTTTTCTGCGTAGCCGGTGATGAATAGCGTCTTCAGGTGCGGGCGAACTTCTCGCCCGGCATCGGCCATTTGCCGCCCGTTCATGCCGCCGGGCAGGCCCACGTCGGTGATCAACAGGTCGATATGCACATCGGAGCGCAGTAATTTGAGGCCGGCCAGGCTGTCGGATGCCTCGATGAGGGTGTAGCCGAGATCGCCGAGTGCGTCAGTGAGCAGCATGCGCACGGTCGGTTCGTCGTCGACGATCAGGATCGTCTCGCCGGACTCGGTGAACTCGACCGGTGTCTTGCCGGTGTCGTGTTCGTCCCTGACGGCGGCACCGTCGTAACGCGGTAAATAGAGGGAGATCGCCGTCCCTTTGCCGACCTCGGACTGAATGCGCACCCGCCCGCCTGACTGATTGGCAAATCCATAAATCATCGACAGACCAAGGCCTGTACCCTGACCGATAGGTTTGGTGGTGAAGAAGGGGTCGAATGCCTTGGCGATGACATCCGGCGTCATGCCGGTGCCGGTATCGGTCACGCACAACGACAAATACTGCCCATCGGGCATATCGTGGGCCTTGGCCACATCGCCCTCCATCCACATGTTGCTCGCCTCGACCATGATGCGCCCGCCATCCGGCATGGCATCGCGGGCATTGATACACAGATTGAGCAGCGCGTTTTCCAGCTGGCTGGCGTCCACCAGCGTGGGCCAGAGGCCTATGGCACCTATTGTGTCGACCACGATGCTGGGGCCAACCGTGCGTTGAATCAGATCGGCCATGTCTTTGATCAGTCGGTTTACATCGGTCGGTTGCGGATCCAGCGTCTGGCGCCGGGAGAAGGCGAGCAGCCGGTGTGTCAGGGCCGCCGCACGTTTGGCAGCACCCTGTGCGGTCACGATGTATTTGTCTACGTCGCTCCAGCGTCCTTGCTCGATGCGAGTGCCCATCAGCTCAAGGGCACCGGAAATGCCTGCCAGCAGGTTATTGAAGTCATGGGCGAGACCGCCAGTCAGTTGTCCGACGGCTTCCATTTTTTGCGATTGGCGCAGCTTTTCTTCAGCCTGCATAAGCTCGGCAGTACGCGCCGCCACGCGCTGTTCAAGTGTTTCGTTGAGCGTGCGCAAGGCGGCCGTGGCCCGGTCGCGCTCGGCGGCAATGGAGCGTCGTTCGTCTACGTTGATCAGCACGCCCGGAAAGCTCAAGGGGGTGCCATCGTCGGCGCGGTCAACCCGGCCGTTCGCCTCTATCCAGTAGTAGATGCCGTCGGTACGACGCACCCGGTACTGATGGGCGTAAAGATGCCCTCGGGTGATGACGGCGTTGATCGCATCAATCAAGCCTGGCCGGTCTTCGGGGTGAACGGTGGCAATGACCTGCTCCAGACTCAAACCCTCATGGCCCAGCGCAGGGGCAAGGCCAAAAGCCCTGGCGAAGGCTTCGTCGACCGTAAAGCGATCAGACGGCAGGTCCCAGTGCCAGGTACCGATGATCGCGCCAGCGGCCAGGGCCAGCTGCACTCGCTCAGCGTTTTCGCGGGCGACGGCCTCGCTGGTCCGTAAACGCTCTTCGGCATCCCGACGGGCAGTCACGTCGCTGAACATGACCGCGATTTGCCGATCAGCCGGCTCACCAACGCGCACCGCCTTCACTTCAAACCAGCGCTCGAACGCCTTGGCATAGTTCTCGAAACTGGCAGGCTCACCGGTTTTTGCAACGTGGCCATAGGTTTCAAACCAGAAACGCTCAAGGTCCGGCGCGAACTCGGTGACCCATTTGCCACGCAGATCGACACCTGCCTGACGCTCGAACGCCGGATTGGCCTCCAGGAAGCGATAGTCTATCGGGCTGTCGTCGGCATCGAATTTGACCTGAATGATAGCGAACGCCGATTCGATGGTTTCCAGCATGGTTCGGGAGCGCTCTTCGCTCTGGCGCAGCGCGGTCTCGGCCTTGCGTATCTGCGACATGTCGAGCATCGCGCCGATCATGCGTACGGCATTGCCTTCGCTGTCGCGGATCACATGGCCACGGTCAAGAACGTCGGCGTACGAGCCATCCTGGCGGTGAAAGCGGTACTCATCGCTCCATGCCGTGCCGTCGCCGTCGATCACTGCATGGATGGAGTCGTAGACGCGCGCCCTATCATCAGGATGGATCTGCGCAATCCACCAGTCGCCGGAGGTGTCCAGCGTCGCCAGCGGGTGGCCGTAAGCCTGTTCCAGCGCGTCGTTCCAAAGCACATGGTTGGCCGCAAAGTCCCAATCCCAGATGGTGTCGTTGGTCGCCTTCGCGGCCAGTCGATAGCGCTCCCGGGTTTCTTCGATGGTGCGGCCGCCGTCTGCTCCGGCGTCGATGCCAGCGTCTTCAAGCGCTGCGCGCAGACGCACGATCTGCGCCTCCAGTTCTTCTCGTGTCAGGTCTTTCAGAGCGCCTCCGGCTCACACATGTAATGTCTTGCCTGGGCCGTAAGGTGTCCGCGACCGGCGTGATGCAATGAAATCAGAACGTATCGGTGCTTGCCGTTCTATGGCGATCGCAATATAGCGCAGCGTCAGTACCACTGTATCGTCGCGTTGAAAGCGTCATTGGGAGTGAGCGGGTTTCAACGTCCGCGTTTAAAGTACGAGGCAAATCAGACTGCTCGAGTCTTCTGGTGCTGGAATCTGTACGATTTACCACGCTATTCATCGGCATGCGCAGGTGGTTCTTTAGCCTGCAAAAAACAGGTATTTTCCGGTTTTCACTCGCCTGCATGCTACGATTTCATGTTTAAGGACACACGGGCTCAGCCGCTTGGTCTGCTTGTGATCTGTGGCTTCAATCCGGATAACGTGCAAGCAGGAGCGAATCCCGTGATGCGAAAAGTACTCTGCCCATGTCTGTGAACTCCAGCAATTGCGGTGCACCTGCGGCGGTCAAGCGCCGTCGAATTCCCAAAGGCGATCTGCGCAAGGTCGAGATCATTCAGGCGGCCATGATCATCTTTGCCCGGGATGGATATGCCGGTGCTTCATTGACGAACATCGCCAAGGTTGCAGGCATCTCTCAAGTCGGTTTGTTGCACCACTTTCCGAACAAGCTCGCATTGTTACAGGCGGTTCTTGAACATCGTGACACGTATGTCGCCTCCAGACTGCAGGAAGCCGATCAAGACGGTTCCCTGCAAGGCTTCATGTCTTTTCTGAAATTGGTCATGAGTTTCAGCATCGAAGACGCTGCGGTCAGTCAGGCGTTGATGATTATCAACACGGAAAGTCTGTCGGTCACTCACCCGGCACATCGTTGGTTCAGCGAACGTTTCGGGATTGTTCACGGTCATCTTCAGGCTCATCTGAACGCGTTGATTCAGGCCGGTGAAGTTCGATCAGACGTTGATGTAAGGCAGATCAGCCTTGAGATAGCGGCGATGATGGACGGCATGCAGATTCAGTGGCTTCGGTCGCCGGGTGATGTGCAGATCGAACAGGCATTTGCCAGATTCATCGAGCGACTGGCGCGGGATCTGACGGGGCGTCAGGCAACCATTACATGACGGCGATGCAACCGGTGGCCTTTCGACCACCGGTCACTGCTGCCTGGATGACTGCTGTTTAGTAAGCCTGCTCTGGTTGTACCTGAACTGCCTTGCGCAGGGGTATCGGCAGGGGGTTGGAATCGCGAGTGGTCAGCTGTTCCGGATAAAGAGCAACCACGGTGCGGTCGAGGGGCAGATTTTCCGAGTCCTTGCCCACCAGTACCTTGAACTTGCCAGGGTCAACCTTCCAGCTCACCGAATCGGCCGAGTAATAAGCGAACGAACGCGAATCCAGCGCAATCGTCACCGTCTTGCTTTCGCCCGGCTTCAGATAAACCTTGGAAAAGCCTTTCAGCTCCTTCTCCGGACGATCAACCTGGGGCTTGGAGGGCTGCACATAAAGCTGAGCAACTTCAAAGCCGGCCTTGTCGCCCGTGTTGGTGACCTTGAAGCTGGCCTGAAGAGTAGCGCCCGGGGCCAGTACGTTGCTCGACAGCTTCAGGTCGCTGTATTGGTAAGTGGTGTAGGACAGCCCGAAACCAAACGGGTACAGCGGTTTGGCGTGCTTCTTGTCGTAACCGCGGTAGCCCAGATACAGGCCTTCGCTGTAGGTCATTTCAGTGGGCGGGTTGGCGCTGCTGAAATAGTAAGGCACGGGGTTGGAATACGAGGCGTAGCTCGGGTTGTCCTGCGCTTTTTTATCCAGCGTGATAGGCAGCTTGCCCGATGGGTTGACCTTGCCGTACAGAATCTCGGCCAACGCCTGGCCACCTTGCTGGCCCGGGAACCAGGCGTGCAAAGAAGCGGCGACCTTGTCTGCCCACGGCTGCATGTCCATACCGCCACCGCCGTGCATCACCACAATGGTTTTCGGGTTGGCTTTCTGAATGAAGCCGATCAGTTCTGACTGAAACTGTGGCAGTTCAAACGGGTGATCGAGGGACTCGCCTTCGTACTCGAAGTTGCTGCCTGCGGCCACCACTACAGCATCGTAATCGGCCAGGTTCTTCGGTGGACGCAACGACGCCCAGCTCATCTGCACGCCGTTCAAACCGCCCAGCACCGGGATGAAGTTGCCCCTCAGTCGACGATATTCCAGACGCACGTTGTACTCGGTGCCGGCTTTGAGCGTTGGCGTTTTAACGGTTCGGGGAATGACCGGAATCAAATCGAACGAGACTTGCGCACCTTCGTCCTCAAGCACCAGTTCGTCATTGATCCAGAGCTTGTAGGCACCGTCGGCACGGACCTTGAACACATGGGCGCCGGTGATCGTCGGTTTGATCTTGCCGGTGAAACGGGCGGAAAACGAACCGGCCGCAGGCGTGTAGCCGCTGACAGCAGTGGAGCCGTTATCGGTCACGTTGGTGTTGGTGGTCCAGTCCAGATTGACACCCGGCTCTATGCGGTTGGCAACCGGGTCGCCCGATAAGGTGGTGTTGGCGTAATACTCGGCTTTGACGCCTGAGTTGCTGACGGCCTGTTTGTTGTCGCCTGGCTGATACCACACTGAAGACTTCGGGTTCAGGCTCATCTGTGGCAGGTAGTCGACATTCGATGCATTCGATGCCAGTTGCTTGAGCCCGCTCACTTCGGTGACATAACTGGCCGGTGCCGAGTAGGCCGTGCCGAAAGGCGCGGAGGGCGGTTGTACGGCCATGTCGCCAATGACGGCGATCTTCGCGCTTCTGGCCAGCGGCAGCAGCGGTTTCTGGCCATCTACCGGCTCATTGCGCAGCAGCACTATCGATTCGCGCGCGACGTTCAGCGCCGCCAGTTGGCCGTATTCGCGATGCTCAAGCGGCTGGGCCTTGTTGATGCCCTTGTCAAAGCCGTAGCTGACCAGCGCTCGCAGGTTGCGGCGGACCTTGTCGTCGATCACGTTCTGATGCAACTGACCGTTCCAGACGTAAGGCAGCAGCTTGGCTTCGGTAAACTGGAGCCCGCTCGGCATGTCGATATCAGTGCCTGCCCAGGCGCCCTTGAAGGCGTCCTGGACCGAGTTGAAATCGCTCATGACGTTGCCCTGGAAACCCCATTGGCCTTTCAGGATGTCGGTAATGAGATGATGATTTTCACACGCGTACTCGCCGTTGATCTTGTTGTAGCCGCACATGACCGACGCGATATTGGCGTTCTTGACCAGCGATTCGAAGCCGGGCAGATACAACTCCTGCATCGCGCGTTCGTCGATTTTCACATCCAGATAGTGCCGATTCGCTTCCTGCTCGTTCATCAGGTAATGCTTGGCCGCGGCCTGCACGCCTTGCACCTGAATGCCGTTGGTGACTGCCGGCGCCAGGACCGCGCCGAGGAACGGATCCTCACCACTCATGTACTCGGCTGACCGCCCGTTGAACGGCGTCCGGTACAGGTTGATGGCCGGTGAAAGCATTTGCTGGCCGCCCGCGATGCGGGTTTCATAACCAATGGCCAGGCCAAATTCCTTGGCCCGATTGATGCTCCAGGTAGCCGCCAGCGCAGACGGGGAAGGGTACTGCGCACCGAACGTCTTGCCGCCGACCAGTACGCCCATCGCCGAGTCGTAAGCGACCGTGCCCTGCAGGTTGAATTTATCCAGTTTGGGGATCATTCGCCCGTCGTCGACGCGCGAAAAGTTGATCTTTTCTGACTGAGTCATGTTGTCGAGCATGGCGCCTACGCGCGCCTCAACTTCATTGCCGGTCATCGGAGTCACAGCAAGCACTGTGCTCGCCTGGGCCACACTGAGCGCAAGTACGCTCAAGCCTAAGCCTTGTTTGATCATGGACACGGAGTTATTCCTTGCGTAATACCTTGGGTGAAATGCGGTGCGTCAACGACCCGATCAGGGCTTTTCGTTGCCGGCAGGGGCGTCAGCGGTGTCGATCGGAGCGTCCACAATCGTCTGTGCTCCGCTGGGTATTTTCCTCGCGGCAAGATCGGCCCCGGTGATCTGCTCGCGCTGTGTATCAACCTCCACACGGCGCTCGCTCGACGTAGCGGGCAGAGGGTTTTCCTTGTTGGCGGCTGAAACCGCGAAAGTGGTCAGGCAGGTCAGCAAAGTGGCAACTAGAGGCAGCAAGCGTCTGGCCATCGGGAGAATCTCCAAACAGAGGTATGAAACAGAGGGCATATAAGCCAGCCGCTTGTGGGCGGCTGACGGGTAGCGTTGAAAAGGGTGTGGCGAATAAAAATTACTGAGTGATAAAAATACACGAAGTCATTTTTATAATGATTGAATAACTAAATTTTAAATTTCTTATTTTGTTATTTTATTGATTTTTATGTTGTTAAATTTAAATTCTATGGCAATAAAATGCCGTTATTGCTTTATTTGAGGGAATATTTTGTCTTTTTCTTAAGCAGAGTGATCGCTCTGTTTTGAGGTTTTTTGCGAACTTTTCATTGCCCGATTGGCCTCTGGCCAGCAGCGATTGCTGCCAGCGCTTGAATGCCTGCAGCCAGCGCGAGGATGTGCAGTTCGCCGGACGGGCTACTGCTAGAAGCCCTGGCACCGCCGTTCACGCCGCTACCGAGTTGTCCGGTAGCGGCGTGCTTCACGGTCAGAAACTATACTTCGCCGTCAGTGCATAGCTGCGCGGGTTGCCGTAGACGTCGGTAGAGCCCCAGACACTGCTGGCGCCAATCGCGGTGTAGTAGGTACGGTCGAAGATGTTGTTGGCGTTCAGTTGCAGGTCCAGATGCTTGTTCACCTGATACCCAGCCATCAAGTCTGCGACGGCATAACTGCCCTGTTCCAGACGGTAGCTGGCGTCGGTAAGGGCAATGTCGTTGTACAGGCGGCTCTGCCAGTAGACGTTGCCGCCAACGCGCATTTTTTCCAGTGCGCCTTGCAGGCGATAGACCGTCGAAAATTTGAACAAGTGCTCAGGCGTGTCGGTGTCGAAACGCTGATTTTCTTTCGCCGGATCGAAATCCTTGAGGTAGTGGGTGCGGGCGTAGGTGTATCCCGCCCCGACTTGCCAGTTCTCGGTCAGCGCACCCTGTAGCTCCATGTCGATGCCCTGACTGCGCACCAGGCCTGCGGCATCGTAGCAAGTGAGTACCGCGCAGCCTGCCTGGGTTGGCGCTTCGGTCTTGAGGTTTTCCTGATCGATCTGGAACACCGCGAGGCTGGCGTTGAGAGCGCCGTTGAAATACTCGCCTTTGATACCGATCTCATAGTTCTTGCCCACCACGGGGTCGAGCACTTTACCGGACAGGTCCTGATAATTCTGCGGGTTGAAGATATCGGTGTAGCTGGCGTACAGGGAGTACTGGTCATCCAGTTTGTAGATCAGGCCCGCGTAACGTGTCAGGTTGCGTGTGACCTTGAAGTCCTCGTCGCCTGAGCGGTCGTCGTAGTCGTACCAGTCCAGACGACCACCGAGAATCAGGGTCAATGGGTCCGCCAGGCTCAGGCGCGTGGTGAGGTAGATTGCGTCCTGGGTGGCGATGTTGTGAGTTTTACCGTTGCGGACAAAGTCCGGCTTCGGCGCGCCGATAGGGAGTCCGGTGTCGTAGGGGCTGTATTCCTTGCTGGTCTTGTCGTAGACGCGCCTGCTGGTGCCGACCACCACTTCATGAGTGCGGCCAAACGCCTGGACCGGGCCGCTGGCGTAGGTATCGAATGCAGCCTGCTTTTCATCGGGCCTGGACTGATAGGCTGTGGTCTCCAGCGGACCGTTGTAGCGAGAGAGGTAGGTACCCGAGAACACGCCGTCCAGCGTGGAGCTTGAGCCCGCAACGCGCAGTTTCCAGTCGTTGTCGAAACGATGTTCAAGTTCGCCGAACACGGTGTCGATCTGGATTTTCTTGTTTTCCCAGTCCGTGCCGGGGTAGGTCGAGCGGGACAGGTTCAGGTGGTGGCCATCGGCGCCAAGCGGCAGGCCGCCCCAGAAAAAGTTGGTTTGATCCTCCTGACGAGACAGGCCAAAGGTCGCCGTGGTCGCATCCGTCAGGTCGGCTTCGATTACGCCATAGAACACGCCGTGATCGCTTTTTTCCTGGTCACGGAAGCTGTGTGCATCCTGGTAGGAGCCGACTATCCGGCCACGCACCGTGCGGCTGTCGTTCAGTGGGCCGGAGGCGTCGAACACGCCACGGTAATCGTCCCAACTGCCGACAGCGCCGGTGAGGGAGACCTGCGGATCGGCCGTCGGGCGCTTGCGCACCATATTGATAGCTGCCGATGGATTGCCAGAGCCTGTCGTAAGGCCGGTGGCGCCTCTGATCACTTCAACATGGTCGTACATGGCCAGATTGGGCTGTACGCCTGCCGTATAGCCCGAGTAGGAGGCGGGCAGGCCGTCGTACATGATGTTGTCGATGTCGAAACCGCGGGACGTGTAGGTTTGACGGCCGGGCCCGCTGGACTGATCGAGGAACAGACCGGGCGTATACCTGACCACGTCGTTGATGCTGGTCATGGCCTGATCGTCCATGCGTTGCCGGGTAACGACGGTCACCGCCTGCGGCGTTTCACGCATGGTCAGCGGCAATTTGGTAGCCGTCTGCATGGCACCCGTGGTGTAGGAACCACTGCCCTCGGTGGTGGCGCCGAGTTGGTCACTGCTGATTTCGGTAGCACCCAGTTCCATAGTCGTCGCGGGCGGTGCTTCGGCGCCCTGCGTATCGGCAGCGTAAGCCGCCTGAGTGGTTGCGATCCAGATGCCCATTGTCAGCAGGGCGGGAGTGAAACGAATACGGTGTTGCGATTGTTGACCCGGCATGAACCTGACACTCCCTCAAGCCGTCCGTGGCTGGATGATAATGATGTTGATAACTGTTCTCATTATTGTGGCAGGTTGTTTCTGCCAGAAAAAGACGCTTCGGCCAAATAGATGACGAAATTTTCACATTTGGGCGCTGCGTCGGCGAGCGCCTGGATTGCTCAGGCAGGAAACCGAGGCCGGTCTCAGGCCCTGTACGAAAAGTGGCTGCATTTAATGAGACTGCATTAAAGCCGGGCTTCAACGTGACGCCTCGGTAGACGCGTTCACTGAACCAATGTCTGATGCAGTCGCAGCGGTTTTGCATTTTAAATAACGGTATTTCATCAACTACCCGTTGCGACGGAGGCAGGTTAACGTCAGTGGCGCCGTAGACGCGTACAGTGTCATCGGCAGGGTTGCGGTGGGCATCGACTGGCGCTACAGTCCGTTATCAGGGAGCCAATAGTTCAAGGAATAGATTTGAAACTTTCAATGCAGATGCTAAAGAAATCGTCTTTAATACCGTCTGACTTAACAGATACCTTGCTGTTGGTTGGAAGTGGCTGGGACGACTACTCATTCAAAACCAGTTTCACAGTCATGCACTTCGGTCCGGACGCTAAAAAAACTGAGCTTGGCACCACCAAGATTGGATATAAGGACCAGCAGCACGGATGGACGTCCGAGAAGTTTTCAACAAAAAATATAAGCCTGAGTGATGATTTTTTTTCGCTGGGTCAGGATGTCGATTTTTATAGAAAACTTCAGGGTGGTTTGTCGGCCGACGCAGCGTTGGCTGTCTTGCAGGCGCTCAAAGATGTTATCGCCGACCCCCTGCGATTGGAGGACGTTAAGAATGAGCAGGTGTTTCGCGAGTCGCTGATGCGAAATGTCAGCTGGTCTGTCATCCGTGACCAGTTCAAGCGTGTGCTGGCCGGGAAGCCAGAGCTGACAAGTTTTCATTTTAGTTACCAGACAAATGGGGATGAGCAGCGCGCGGGCGTGGACGTGTCGTTTAAAGTAACGCCCCATTCCTTGCCCTCGACGAATGTTCATGTACTCATCGGGCGGAACGGTGTAGGCAAGACAACAATATTAAATGACATGGTCGAAACCATTCTCAGCGATACCACGGGCAGACCCCATTGCGGAAAATTTTTGATCTATGATTCGCTGGGCAGTGAACCCATGCCGACGGATTATTTTAGCAGTGTTGTTTCTGTGTCTTTTAGCGCGTTTGATCCATTCTTGTTTCCTGCCGATCAACCCGATAGAAGTAAAGGTGTCGCTTATTTTTACGTGGGCATGCAATCCCCGGGGGAAGGGCCTGGTAAGCGCCCCCCGAAGACGACTGAGGCATTGACGGAAGACTTTATAACAAGTCTGGAGTCTTGCTTTAGTCAGGAAAGCAAGCGGCAAAGATGGGTGGCTGCGATCAAGCGTCTCGAATCTGACAGCAATTTCGAAGACATGGACCTGGCTCATTTAAATGAGCTTCCCACGGACGAGGCTATTGTTAAAGCGCATCGTATTTTTAGCAGGATGAGTTCAGGGCACTCCATTGTATTGTTGACATTGACAAAGCTTGTAGAGGCCGTCGAGGAAAAAACGCTTGTGCTAATGGATGAGCCTGAAAGTCATTTGCACCCCCCTTTACTGTCCGCGTTCACCCGAGCTATTTCTGACCTGCTACAAGACCGGAACGGTGTTGCAATTATCGCAACTCACTCCCCCGTGGTTGTTCAAGAGGCGCCGGGTTCTTGTGTGTGGAAGCTCACCCGACTGCGAGCTGAAGGCAGAGCTGATCGGCCTGAGAGGGAAACGTTCGGTGAGAACGCGGGTGTTCTTACCCGCGAAATATTTGGCTTGGAAGTCAATAAATCGGGTTACCACGAGGTGTTACAAGAGGCTGTCAATCGTGGAGGGACATTTGAAAGTATTTTAGCCGACTATCAAGAGCAGCTCGGGTTTGAGGCACAGGCAATCTTGCGAAAGATGGTCGCCAGCAGGAGGGAGTCTTGAAAAAGCTCACGGTCCCCGCTTTTGACGCAATCGACGTGTTCGATACGTGTGTCAGCGGTCTTGATAACCCTGATTTAGCAGAAAGGTTTAAAGCTGCACGTGATTCGATTATCGAGCTTTTTCTCGGTTATACGGAAAAAGCCAGCACGAGCGAGTTGTACTGTCTGCCGTTGAGTGCGCATGCCAAGCCGGATCAGGAGGTGGTGGCGACACTGACCAAAAAAGAGTTTATGTCGCTGTACTCGAATCAACTGTTGAATAAAGGGAAGGCGGCGCGCACGTATTACGATAAGTTAATCATCTCTGCGCCCCTTGCAAAATGTCCCCTCTGTGGATTTGGCCAGGCCACGACGCTTGATCATTTTTTATCCAAAGCCAGGTACCCGGCTTACTCCATATTGCCCATTAATCTGGTGCCGGCATGCACTGATTGTAATAAGGTCAAGGGCGCCTGCGCGGTGACTGAAGCCAATCAGCAGTCTCATCTTTATTTTGAATGTGTGAGGTTCGAAAAAGAGCCTTGGGTTTTTGCAGAGCTGGTCGAGACGACGCCTCCCACTATTCGATATTTTGCAGACCCCCCTGGAGAATGGCCTGACCCGCTGAAGTTACGCGCGAAAAATCACTTCAAGAATTTGGACCTCGCGCGCCGCTTTGGTATAGAGGCCGCTGCAGAACTTTCAGGAATGATTGAAGTGCTTGACGACCTGGAGACGTGTAAGGATAGAAAGGATCACCTTAAAAGATTTGCTTCTTCCGAAAGGAAGAATAGAGCCAACCATTGGAAGGCGCCGATGTATGAGGCCCTTTCAGAAAGTCAATGGTTTCAATCAGGCGGTTACAAAAGCTATATCTGATCTGCGGCGGGGTCTTCGGCCAAGAAGCAGGCGCATAAAAAAATCGCTAGGAAAAACTTGTACAAAAATTTACATTGGTACAACTTTATTGGCGCGGACGCCACCATGACCCAATCCCACCAACTCCATCTCGTTCTAGGCGATCAGCTCTCCTTCGAGCTGGCCTCCCTGCAGAACCTGAACCCCGAGCACGCAACGGTCCTGCTGGTCGAGGTGATGGAGGAGGCGAGTCATGTGCCGCATCATCCGCAGAAAATCGCGTTGATCTTCAGCGCCATGCGTCATTTTGCCGAGGCGTTGCGCGAGCGTGGGGTTCGGGTGCAGTACGTGACGCTCGATGATGCGCAAAACACAGGCTCGGTGCCGGGCGAATTGCGTCGCTGGCAGGCCTTGTTGAACGCTGAGCAACTGCACATCACCGAGTGCGGCGACTGGCGGTTGGAGCAGTCGATCAAGGATGGTGGGCTGCCGATTCAGTGGTATGCCGATACGCGCTTTCTTTGTTCCCGTGATGAGTTCGCGGCATGGGCGCACGGTAAAAAGCAGCTGCGCATGGAGTTTTTCTACCGGGAGATGCGGCGCAAAAGCAGGTTGCTATTGAACGGTGACGGTACGCCGGTCGGCGGTGCCTGGAACTTCGATGCCGAGAACCGCAAGGCGCTGCCCAAGGGCGTGGCCGCGCCGTACCCGATGCGCTTTTCGGCAGATGCGATCACTCGCGACGTGCTGACGCTGGTGGCGGAGCGTTTCGCCAGCCACTATGGCTCGCTGGATACCTTCGACTACCCCGTCACGCAGGCGGATGCTCAGGCGTTGTGGGAGTATTTTCTGGATTTTGGTCTGGCGGGTTTCGGCGATTATCAAGACGCGATGGCCACCGATGAGCCTTTTCTGTTTCATGCGCGCATCAGCGCGGCGCTGAACATCGGGCTGCTGGACTTGCGCCAGATTTGCAGCGATGTCGAGTCCGCTTATTGGTCGGGCAGGGTGGCGCTGAATGCCGCCGAAGGGTTTATCCGCCAATTGATTGGCTGGCGCGAATACGTGCGTGGCGTCTACTGGTTGAAGATGCCTGACTACGCCAGCGGCAACCTGTTTGGCAACAGCCGGCCGCTTCCGGAGTTTTACTGGACCGGTGAAACGAAGATGAACTGCATGAGCCAGGCGATCGGCCAGAGCCTGAAACATGCCTATGCCCATCATATTCAGCGCCTGATGGTGACCGGCAACTTTGCCTTGCTCGCCGGTATCGTGCCGGAGCAGATCTGCGAGTGGTACCTGGCAATCTACATGGACGCGTTCGACTGGGTTGAACTGCCCAACACGCTGGGCATGGTCATGCACGCCGATGGCGGTTATCTGGGCTCCAAGCCTTATTGTGCCAGTGGTCAGTACATCAAGCGCATGTCTGATTACTGCCGTGGCTGCGCTTATAAGGTGACTGAAAGCACGACCGACGATGCCTGTCCGTTCAACGCGCTCTACTGGCATTTCCTGATGCGTCACAGCGACCAGTTACGTCGTAACCAGCGCATGGGCATGATCTACAAGAACCTTGATCGCATGGCCGAGGCCAAGCAACAGGCGTTGTGGGAGCGCGGCGAGCACTTGCTGGCCAGGCTCGACGCAGGAGAGGCGCTTTGAAAAAGAGCGAGCTGCCGGTCAAAACGTGCGTGGTTTGCGGGTTGCCGTTCACCTGGCGCAAGAAGTGGGCGCGTTGCTGGGATGAGGTTCGTTACTGCTCGGAGCGCTGTCGTCGCAACAAGTCGTCAACGGGCGGATAAGGTTTTCAACATATTTCGAAATGAAACGCGCTGAACTATCGCTTCGCTAGCATGATCCTCTTCTATGCGCAGTCAGCGCGACCCCGACAGGCCAGTGCATGTGCACTGAGCACCGATCCAGGGGCGCCGAACGATAAGGAGCCGTTATGACCGTCACCACCCATCCCGTCTACCGCTGCACACCAGGGCCGCTGCACGCGACCCTGCTCGCAGGCACCGTCCCGCTGTTTCTCGGTGCATTGCTGAGTGATATCGCCTACTACCAGACTTTCCAGATCCAATGGAGCAATTTTGCCGCTTGGCTGATTGCCGCAGGCTTGCTGTTCTGCGGGCTGGCGCTGCTGTTTGCGCTGGTAAACCTGATCCGTGCCGATCACAAGGCGGGCCGTCCTGTAGCGTACTTCCTGCTGTTGCTGGTCACCTGGGTGCTGGGCCTGGTCAACGCATTCGAGCATGCAAAAGATGCTTGGGCGGTTATGCCTTCGGGTCTGGTGCTGTCGGTGGTGGTCACTGTATTGGCGTGTGTCGCAACATGGACAGGGCTGACCAGCCTGCGTTCGGGAGGTGCACAATGAGACAGGCCCACGCATTGACTGCATTGAGTATGGCGCTGTTGTTGAGCGCGTGTGGTGGCGAAGCGGACAGCACTCAGGCGCGGGGCCCGGACCCGAAACTGCCCGAGCCGCAACGTGGCCTGTTGCCGAGCATGAAGATTGCCGAGCCTGTCGCATGGGGCGATCAAAAACCGACTGTGCCTGACGGGTTCAGCGTGACTGCGATTGCGACCGACCTGAGCATTCCTCGTCAATCGATCGTTCTGCCCAATGGCGATATTCTCATTGCAGAAGGTCGCGGCGGTAGTGCAGCCAAGCTCAAGCCGAAGGATGTCATCGCCAGCGTCATCAAGGCGCAGGGCAACACCAAGGTCAAAGGCGGCAACCGCCTGACGCTGCTGCGTGATGCGGATGGCGACGGCAAATACGAACTGAAGACAGTTTTTGCCGAGAACCTCAATGCGCCTTATGGTCTGGCGTTTGCAAATGGCAAGTTGTACGTAGCCAATCAGGATGCGCTGGTCAGCTTCGATTATCAGGACGGCCAGACCAAGGCCAGCGGCGAGCCGGCCAAGGTGACGGACCTGCCGTCGGCGATCAACCACCACTGGACCAAGGCGCTGACCGTCAGCCCGGACGGGCGTTTTCTGTACGTCGGCATCGGCTCGAACAGTAACGTGACCGAGCGCGGTATGGAGGTCGAGATCGATCGTGCCATGGTCTGGCAGATCGATGCTGTGACGGGAGCGCACAGGCCGTATGCGACCGGCTTGCGTAACCCGACCGCATTGGCCATTCAGCCGGGTACCGGGCAGTTGTGGACAGTGGTCAACGAGCGTGACGAACTGGGTCCTGACCTGGTCCCGGATTACCTGACGTCGGTGAAAGAGGGCGCCTTTTACGGCTGGCCTTACAGCTATTGGGGCCAGAACGTGGATTCACGTGCCCAGCCGCAAAATCCGGCCAAAGTCGCAGCCGCGATCAAGCCTGATTACAGCCTGGGCTCGCACGTTGCTGCACTCGGCGTGTCGTTCTCCATCCCGGCCATGGGCGAGAAATTTGCAGACGGCGTGTTCGTCGGTGAACACGGCAGCTGGAACCGTGATAACCCGGTTGGTTATAAAGTGATCTTCGTGCCTTTCGCCAATGGACGCCCGGCCGGTGAGCCAGTGGACTTTGCCACGGGCTTCCGTGGTGCCGATGGCAAGACTCGCGGTCGGCCAGTGGGCGTCACGGTTGATCCGAAAGGCGCGCTCATCATCGCCGACGACCTGGCAAACACCGTCTGGAGGGTGACGCGTAACAAATAGCCGGGCCTACGCCTATCGTGCGACGCTCTGCGTCGCATGCCGTTCCGGACGCTCTGCGTCCTCTTTTGCGGACGCGGAGCGCCCTTTCGCGGACAAGTCCGCTCCCACGGCTCTGCGTCCTCTTTTTTGCCACGCAGAGCGTCGCGAACTGCATTCCACACGCTAGACAAGGTGGATTCAGCACGCGCTTACACGTTAGGGTTGTTCGCATCCATGCACTGGTCAAACCGGCCAGTTGCCGAAAAACCTGAATTCTGGAACCGCTGTGAGTCGCTTTGAAACCGCTGTAAACGTCGAAACAAAACCCGCTTCATGGTGGGCCGTCGGCAGCGTATCGCTTGGATCGTTTGCCACCGTCACCACTGAATTCCTGCCCGTAGGGCTGCTGCCCGATATCGCCGCAGACCTCGGAACACGGGTCAGCCACGCTGGCCTGATGATGGCTGTTCCCGGCATCCTCGCGGCCATTTCCGCGCCTTCCTGTATCGCCCTGTTCAGCCAGGTCGATCGCAAGCGCCTGTTGCTCGGGCTGTTGTCGATACTGCTGGCGTCCAACCTGATCGTGGCATTGTCGAGTCAGTTCTGGCTGACCCTTACCGGCAGGGTATTGCTCGGCTTCGCGTTGGGAGGCTTCTGGACCATTGCCGGTTCGCTCGGGCCGCGTTTGAGGCCCGGCAAGGAGGGCGTGAAGGCAACCGCGTACATTCTCGCGGGGGTCTCGATTGGCACGGTCGCGGGTATTCCCGCTGGCACACTGATCGGCGAAGCTTTCGGCTGGCGAGCTGCGTTTGAAACGGCAGCGGTCGTTACCGTTGCCGTGGGCCTGTTGATCGCGGCGTTGCTGCCTGCGTTGCCGGGCGAGCGCTCTGCCGGTATCAGCCAGATGCTGTCGCTGGCCGGCGAGCAAAAGATCCGCCGCATGTTCGCCGCCGCGCTATTGATCTATGTCGGGCATTTTGCGGCCTACACCTACCTTGCCCCCTTCGTGCAGGACGCCGCAGACATCAGAGGTCAGACACTGGGATTGTTGCTGTTTGCCTTTGGCCTCGCAGCCGTCGCCGGCAACCTGGCTGGCGGGGCACTGGCTGCCCGAAACGCGCCGTCCTCGGTGCTGATCATGACCCTGCTGATGCTCGGGTCGCTGAGTGCGCTGCTGGTATTTGTCAGCAACCCGTGGCTGCTCTGGCCAGTCATTCTGGTCTGGGGATTTGCCTTCGGGATGATTCCGATCACCACGCAAATATGGTGTTTCGACGCCTCGAACGGACGTGTGGAAGGGGTTCAGGCGCTGCTGGTGTGTGTGGTGAATCTGTCGATTGGCGGCGGGGCGTTCATCGGCGGACTGGTGTCTGAAGGTGCAGGCTTTACCGCTGCCATTGTGACTGGCGCGGTGTGTGCCGCGCTGTCCATGTTAACGGTAGGGTTCTCGCTGCGCAGGTCAAGACAGGTCACCTGCACAGAGTGAGACAGGCCCACCGTCAGCCCGCTTTGAAGAACGCCACTTTTTGCGTCAGACGATCTGCAAGCAACGCCAGGTCTTCGCTGGCCGTTGCTACCTGCTGAGAACCGCTGGCTGATTTGAGCGTCGAGTCATGAATACTGTTGATATTCATCGCGACCTCTTCGGCCACCGAGCTTTGCTGGATTGAAGCGCTGGCGATCTGTGCGTTCATGTGATTGATCGCGCCGACTTCCTTGCTGATTCTCGCCAGCGCGTTCTGCGCATTGCGGGTCTGCGCCACAGCCTTGTTGACCAGCTCGCAGCTGTCACGCATGTTCTGCGCGGCGGTTCCGGTGCCGCCTTGCAGCGTGTTGATCATCGCCTGAATTTCCTGCGTCGACTGCTGGGTGCGGGTCGCCAGGGAGCGCACTTCATCGGCCACCACGGCAAAACCGCGACCGTGTTCACCCGCGCGCGCGGCTTCGATGGCGGCGTTGAGGGCCAGCAGGTTGGTCTGCGACGCGATCGAGCTGATCACCTCGATGACCGTCTCGATCTGCTCGCCGTGTCTGGACACCTGTTCCACAGTTTTTGTTGTCTCGACCAGCGTGGCCGCCAGTTGCTCGATGGCAGCGGTCGTGCCTTCCACCAGACTGTTGCCGGTTTCCACCTCGGCGTCGGCCAGGCGCGCTGCATCCGCTGCCTGTGCCGCGTAGCCGGACACTTCATTGACCGTGGTGGCCATCTGACTGATGGCGGTTGCAACCTGTTCGGCTTCGCGGGTCTGCACCATTACCTGAGCGTTATTGCTGGAAGAGGCCGCCAACAGAATCGTCGATGACTGGCTGACCTCCTGAGCGGCCATTCGCACTTGAGTGATCGTCTCCGAGAGGCGACCCAGCGCCGTTTTCAGCACGCCCATCACGCTGTCGGGATGCTCGGTGGAAATGTTCTGCTGCAAATCGCCATCGGCAAGTCGCTGAATGGCCTGCGCGACGTCGGCAGGCTCGGCCCCCAGGGTTCTTTTGACAAAACGGATGATGACCATTGACAGCACGATGCTCAGCAGAACGGCGAACGCAGTGGCCAGAAGCATCAAGCCACGGAACTGGCTGGCGGTTGCCTGCACGTCATCGAGTTGCGACCTGATTGAAGCCTCTTCGTGGTCAATGAGGGCGTTTACCCGTCTCAGCCACTCGCTGTAATCCCCTGAAACCTGACGCAGCAACAGCGCCTGAGCACCGGCAATGTCACCCGCCCGACGCAGCGCAATCACACGCTGAGTGGACGCAAGGGTCTGCTGTTCGATGTCTTTGATGCTGCGCAGCAACTGGCGTTCTTCGCTGGTCACGTTGGGCCGGGAATACAGCTGATCCATCGGCATGGCCGAGTCGACGTAGTCTTTTTCCAGACGGGTCATTTCTCCCAGGTGCAGCGCAAGGTCCTGATCGTTGTTGACCAGTACCGCATCGCGCAGAGCGATCGCCCGATTGTGCACGCTGCCGCGAAAGTTGATCGCGTAACGCTGAACCTTTGCCGCATTGGCTCCCACATCCTCAAGAGTCGAATCAATGAAGCCCACCCGCTGGATGCCGACGGCGGTGATCAATATCAACAGTGATACCACGGCGGCAAATCCCAGACCGATACGGGTTGCCAGAGAAACCGGTTTTTTCATCAAGGGTGCTCGCAAGGGAGGTACGGGGGTTGCCAGTGACATGACGTCAAACTACTGGCGAATAGCCGCACAGTATGCTTGAGTCGGGCAGCCACCAAATAGATATTTACAAGTGCCTGAATAGGCAGACGTTATTGCAGGATTTTGCGCTGCTTACAGTGGGGGATGGCATATCAGTCGCCTGTTTCAGAAAGAGTGGGTCGAAGGCGTTGTGTCGCGCACTAATACGCTCAACGCCGATGCAATTCTCATCTCGGGAGACCTTGTCGATGGCACCGTCGAAGCCCGGAAAAATGACGTGGCTCCGTTGAGCAGACTGACTGCTCCTTTGGGTGTCATCGCGATACCTGGAAACCGCGAGTATTACTTCGACGCAGACCAAGTGGATCCCCGAGTTCCAGCGCCTGGGCATGCGGGTGCTGGTCAATGAGCACGTTATTCTGCAGAAGGGGGCCGATCAGATCGTGGTAGCAGGTGTAACGAATGAGGCTGCTCCAGCGTTTGGTCATGAAGGCCCGAATCTGTCCCGAGCGCTCGTCGGTGCGCCGCTGAACACCCCCGTCATACTTCTCAAACACCGCCCGTCCGGTGCGCCTGACTCCGCTGCTGCAGGCGTGGGGTTGCAACTGTCCGGGCACACCCACGGCGGAATGATCAAAGGCCTGGACCTGGTGGTTCGCTCCGCCAAGGGCACGTACATGCGGAATCATGCGAAGGGCAACGCTTCACGCTCTTTCACGTCTGAAGTGAAGGCGTCCGGGTGAAGTGTGTAGGCTTCCAGCATCAGTAAGCGGTAGGCAATGGCGTCGGTTGGCGTCAGTCGTCGGTAGCTGATGGTCACCAAGTAGGATTCGTCTGGCTCAGGCTTGGGATATTGAACCCTGATTTGCAAGAAGTCGTAAGTGGATGCTGTTTTTTTAAGCGGACGTTGCGTCTTTTCAATTGACTAGCATTGCTCTTTGAACGATCAGAAAAGCCACAGGGTTTTTTACCCGGCGTGCGTCCAATGATCAATAATGCGCGCCATTATTCGAGTATCAGATTCATCACTCTCTCAGTACATCAGGGACGATAAATGGCATTTCGTGTATTGGTCATCGGCGGCTACGGTAACTTCGGCAGCCTGATCTGCAACCATCTGGCGACGATGCCGGGCATCGAACTGGTTATTTCAGGCCGCGACAGTCGCAAGCTGACAGGCAAGCTCGCCGAGCTACAGGCCTTGGGCGGCAAGCCTTGCCAGAGCTGGTGCGTGGACATCATGCAGGACGGCAAAAGCGACGAGCTTCGCGCGTTGCGCATCGATCTGGTGATTCACACGGCCGGGCCTTTTCAGGGGCAGTCCTATGCAGTGGCGCGGCATTGCATCGACGCAGGGGTCAATTATTGCGACCTGTCGGACTGCCGCACTTTCGTCTCCGGCATTGCCACCCTGGATGCCGCCGCCCGTGATGCCGGTGTCAGCCTGCTGAGCGGATGCAGTTCGGTGCCGACGCTTTCGGCAGCCATCATCGACCAGCATCGTCAGCGTTTTTTGCGCATCGATTCGATAGAGCATGGCATCTCGTCTGCGGCGAAAATGCCGGGTGTGTCCACCGTGCTCGGCGTGCTGGCCTACGCAGGGCGGCCCATTCGCCAGCTCAAGGACGGCCAGGTGCACGAAGTGCCGGGCTGGATGGACCTGACCTTGCGTCGAATGCCCGGCATGGGCGTTCGCCTGCTGGCCAACGTCGATGCACCGGATATCGACGTCTTCGCCGAGCGCTACGCGGCGCAGAACCTCAGCTTCAAGGCCGGTTCCGGGCTCAAGGCGGGGGTTGTCGCCACTTGGTTGCTGGCATTGGCCGTACGCTGCAGGCTGTTGCGCGATCCTGCGCCGTGGGCCGTTCGTCTGCATCGCTGGGGAACGCGCTTCGAGCATCTGGGTGACCGCAAAAGCGCGATGTACATCGATGTCGGTGGCGTGGATCCTGATGGCCGACCGTTGCGGATGCGCGCACAACTGACCGCGCTGAACGACAAGGGCCCGGAAATTCCCAGCTGCGCCGCGGTTGCCCTGAGCGCAAAAATGGCGGCGGGCTATCGTCCCCTTCCGGGGGCGCGGGCCTGCGTTGGCGAGATCACCGTGGATGAGTACCTGGCAGCGATCAACCAGCCGTCGAACATTCGTCTGGACGTGCATTTCCAAAGCGGGGAGGCCTGAAGGTGCTCTACCTGTACCTGAAGTACCTGCATGTCATCGCTGCGATCTTTCTGTTCGGCTTTGGCATGGGCTCTTACCTCTATCTGATTGCCGCCAGCCGCAGTGGCAATCCGGTGGTGATTGCCCACGTCGCCAGAATGGTGGTGCGTTTCGACACCTGGATCACCACGCCGGCCGGTTTTGTTCAGGTCATCACCGGTTACGCGATGGTCAGACTGTCGGGCATGGCGCTTCTGACTGACTGGATTATCAGCTCATTGATTATTTTTGCCTGCGTGGGCGCGCTGTGGTTGCCGGTGTTGATACTGCAAAAGCGTCTTGAACGGCTGGCCGATCATGCGGTGGCAACGGGCACGCTTATCGACGATCAGTTTCAGTCTGTCTATCGTCTCTGGTTCTGGCTGGGTGTCATCGGTTTTTCAGGCATGTTCCTCATTGTGCTGATGATGGTGACCAAGATGACGCCGATGCCATTTTTGCAGCCGTGATGTCATCGCTGTCTTGCGGTTTTTCTGTCCATTCTGATGCAGAAGCCTCTGTGCCTCAGGTCGCCAGTCATCGGAAACAGAGCCGCTGAGCAAAGCTAAATAAATCTTAATGAAGGCTCAAAGCCCTGAAAAACCTTGGCTTCAAGGTTTTGGCTATTGTATTGCAAGCTAATTGTTATCACGCTAACTATCAAGTTAACCGAATCAGCGCCGATTTACGGACATTCCGGAAAATCAAAGGCACACACGTAATGAGCGCAAAATGGTTGGATAACTTGAACGTCAGCAAGAAGCTCGGGCTGGGCTTCGCCGCTATTTTGCTGGGCGTGCTGACCGTCACCGCTATCGGTTACTCCAGCACCAACCTGCTGATCGAGCGTCTGGGCAAGAGTGGCAAGGTCTCCGAGATCAAGGCTGACGTCCTGAACGCCCGTATTGCCGCTCAGGCATACGCCACGGGGCCGAGCGCTGCCGGTGTGCAAACCTACAGCGGCGCGCTGGACACCCTGAGCCGCAGTGTCGATCAGGGGCTGGAGGTGTTCGTCGTATCGAGCAACCTGGCCAGACTGCGTGACATCAAGGAGCGGGTAGGCGGCCTCAAGCAGACGTTCGATCAACTGGTCGGTATCAATCAGAAGATCGATGACGCGCTCAAGCCGATCATCAAGGTGTCCGACGAGGTCAGCGCGACCTTCGAGAACCTGCTGCAAAAGACCATCGACGATACGTTGCGTGCACCGGACGAAACCGGCATCAAGCAGGTGAAGATCGCTGGCGACCTGCGTAACGGCATGACCAACTTTCGTCTGGTGTTCCGCCGCTACCTGAGCGTGCCGTCCGCCGATAACCGGCAGGCGACCTACACCTCGGCCGATGCGCTGATTGCCCAGGTGGCAGCGGCTCGCAGCCAGTTGCCCGTCGAAGCCAACATCGCCGTAGATACCGCGCTCAATGCCTTGAAGCAGTATAAGATGCTGATGTCGTCGATCTCGGAAATGCTCCAGCAGGCCGATCAGGTTCGCGGCAACCTGCAACAGCAATCCATCGCAACAGCGGCCGTCGCCGATGATCTGGCGGCCCAGCAGATTGTCAGCGCCAAAAAGGAACAGAACACCGCTGTGGTGCAGTTGTTAAGTGTTGCGCTGGTGGTGCTACTGATTGGTATCTTTGCTGCGTTGCTGATCACTCGCCAGATCACCATTCCGTTGAACGATACAGTCATCGCCGCGCGCCGGATCGCCGACGGTGACCTGACTCAGGACTCCAGCACGACCCGTCAGGACGAGCTGGGCCTGTTGCAGAACACCATGCAGCACATGACCGTTTCCCTGCGCGGCCTGATCGGCGGCATCGGCAACGGTGTCACGCAGATCGCCACAGCCGCCGAGCAGTTGTCGGCTGTCAGCGAACAGACCAGCGCTGGCGTCACACTGCAGAAAAACGAAGTCGACCAGGTCGCCACGGCCATGAACGAAATGGCCTCTACCGTCCAGGAGGTGGCGCGCAACACCGAAGACGCTTCGCGGGCGGCCAAACAGGCCAGCGAACGTGCGGCGCACGGCAGCAGTGTGGTGCAGCACGCCACGCGGGAAATCGGCCAGTTGGCCGGTGAAGTGAAGCAACTGGGCGAAGCCATGCAGCGCCTGACCGAAGACAGCAGCAAGATCGGCAGCGTGATCGACGTAATCAAGGCCGTTGCCGAACAGACCAACCTGCTGGCGCTCAACGCCGCCATCGAGGCCGCACGCGCCGGTGAGCAAGGTCGCGGTTTTGCCGTAGTGGCCGACGAAGTCCGCTCGCTGGCCCAGCGCACCCAGAACTCGACCACTGAAATCGAAGCACTGATCCTGACCTTGCAACAAGGCACCGGTGCCGCTTCGGGCCTGATGGACGCCAGCCTGCAACGCACCGAAGGCACCGTGGTACTGGCCCGCCAGGCCGAACAGGCGCTGGTGGATATCAATCAGTCCATCGGCACGATTGAACAGATGAGCCAGCAGATTTCCGCCGCGGCCGAGCAACAGAGCGCCGTGACCGACGAAATCAACCGCAGCGTGCTCAGCGTGCGCGACATTGCTGACCAGTCTGCATCGGCTACCGAGCAGAGCGCCGCCTCGACGGTAGAGCTGGCCCGCCTGGGCAGTGATCTGCAAAGCATGGTTGCGCGTTTCAAGATTTAAACGTCTGGCAAGGAGCCTCGTGAAACGTTCACGAGGCAACCTGCCGAGTTTCTGCCCTGATCACCATCCACACTCCCACCCCCGATACCACCATCCCCAACGCTATCTGCCATGACAGCGGTTCGTCGAACATCGCCCAGGCCCAGAGCATTGTCACGGGAGGGCTGAGGTACAAAACGCTGGCGACCCGGGTGGCCGTCGCGCGGCGCAGGCATACCCAGTAAAGCCCGTAGCCGCCCAGTGTCGCCAACCCCACCGTCCATGCCACGCTCAACGCAAATCCGCTGCTGGCGATTGGCGCCAGGCCGCCTTGTGTGCCTTGGATAATGGCGAACGCGAAGCTTGAGATAAAACATTGCAGCCACAGGTTGGGCAGCAGTTTCATGGGTTGCGACGTGGTGGAGTGTTTTTGCCACAGTGTCGCGATGGCCAGCGAAAACATGCCCAGCAGCGGCAGGCCGTACGCCCACAGCGGCGCGTTACCCCATTCCAGCGCGCTGTGCGTGACCAGCACCACGCCAATCAGCCCGACCACCAGCCCTGCCCAGATTTGCCAGACCAGCCTTTGCCCGAGCACTACGGCGGCGAGGAACGCCATGCCCATCGGCAGCAGATCGGCAAACAGTGCAGCCAGCCCCGCCGGCACGCCGAGCGCAATGCCCTGCGTCACCCCGGCCACGTAACCGGTCATTGCCAGCAGGCCAATACCGGTATTTTTCAGCAGCAGGGTAGCCGGGAGAGTCACCAGTTGCCTGGCAACGAAGGGCAGCAGGAGCAGCGTGACCACCACGCAACGCCAGAACACCACCAGCAGCGGCGGTGCGTAATCCAGCGAAAAGCGTGCGCCGATGAAGCCTGAACTCCAGGTCAGCACAAGTGCTGCTTCAAGCAAGAGAAGAGGAATGGCCTGATGCCAGACAGGCCGCGATACGCTCGGAGAAATCGATAGGTGCTGGTTCATCGACACAGGCTACGAAACCCGCGTAATCTAATAAATCAAAATTAAGTGCACGAGTTGTTCGGGATTAATGAACCATGACGGCAATTCTCGATATCGAGCTGGTACGTACTTTTCATGCAGTGGCGCGACTGGGCAAGTTTTCGGCGGCCGCCGAGCAGCTTCACAAGAGCCCGGCGGCCGTGAGCGTGCACATCCAGCGACTTGAAGCGGTGGCAGGCGGGCGCTTGCTTAACCGGGACAACCAGGCGGTGTCCCTGACTGCGCTGGGCAAGCGCCTGTTGTCGTCGACTACAGAATTGCTCTGCACCCACGACCGGGTGCTGGCCGACTTGCATGGCACGCATCTGGCGGGACGCATCACGCTGGGCGTCCCGGACGAGTACGCTGTGCATGTTATCCGCGACATCCTGCCGGTGTTCCCGGCGGCCTGGCCCAACGTGGTGCTGGAGCTGAAAACCGCACCCAGCTTCACCCTGCGCGAGCAGGTACTGCGCGGCAAGCTGCAAGCAGCGGTCATCGCGCAGCCCAAAGGGCAGTTGAATGCTGAAACGCAGTTTCTGGTATCCACCAAGCCGGTCTGGGTCGGGCCGGTAAACGCTACGCTGGCCTCGACAGACCCGTTGCCGCTGGCCGTTCACGCCGCGCAGTGCCCTTATCGCGAAGCTATGATGGCGTCACTCAGGCACAACGGCCGCAAAACCCGCGTGGTCCTGGAAAGCCCCTCCAATCAGGCGATCAAAGCCTGCGTAGAAGCGGGCCTGGCGGTCAGCCTCATTGATCGAAGCGGGGTTACAGAGGCCATGCAGATCCTCAATGATCTACCCGAGATAGCCGAGCACGAAATCGTCTTCCTGCGCTCGCCCGCGTCACAGACCGACGAGGCGGTGAGTCTGTTGGCGCAGGCGATGCAGAAGTATTTTCGGGTTTAATCAGCGAAGTCGGTTGTGCCAACGGTATTGGAGATTTACCGCACCAACGGCGGCTGCCTTCTCGTGTGGAAAATCCGCAGAACCTGTAATCGGCCGTTACGGATGCGGTATGGAATCAGGTAAGACCAGTCTGGCAAAGGCCATTCTCTGGTGCCAGCAATTCGTCCCTCTCGGCCTAGGGCCGGAAAGCTTGCGAGCTGCTTTACGCTTATTTGTATTGCTTCTACGAAAGCAACCGCAGCAGCCGGATTTTCTAGCGAGATGTAGGCGGCTTCATCATCCAGGTTTTTTAATGCTGTTTTTAGCCATTCAACCTGCATTGTTCGCCCATTTATTCATCACTGCCTTTACATCTTCTTCACTTGCGAACTCGCCCGCGTCTGCTTCTTCAATTGCACGCTGAATTTCGGCAATCTGCCAGGCTTCGCGAGTCAAGTATTCACGTAATGCGTTCAAGGCCAAAAACGACTTGCTGCGGCCGGTCGCTTTGGCGAGGTGTGCAAGGGTATCTGCCATCTCGTCCGGCAGGCGTAGAGACATAACGGACATATGAACCTCATGTGTAGTGGTTTGTAGTTTTTCAAGCTGCAGTGTAGTGCAGATTGTGAGGTCTATGGCACTCGCTTTATTTCAGGTTCATTCGCTTTCTGAGCTTTCGCAAAATGGCCCGCGAGTTTGCGGGCCATCGGGAGCTTTTCATTCAGTTCATTGGTCGCCTCAACCATCCTTGAACAAAAAGCTGTACGCGTTCAGCGCCGGTACGCCGCCCAGGTGCGCGTAGAGCACTTTCGAGCCTTCGGGGAATTCGCCGTTGCGGACCATGTCGATCATGCCGTGCATGGATTTGCCCTCGTAGACCGGGTCGGTCAGCACGCCTTCGAGGCGGGCGCAGAGGCGAATGGCTTCGAGGGTGCCGTCGTTGGGCAGGCCGTATTCGGGGTAGGCGTAGCGGGTGTCGAGCACCACGTCTTCGGCGGTGATTTCGCGGCCCAGGTCGACCAGTTTTGCGGTGTTCTGGGCGATACGCAGTACCTGCTCGCGGGTTTTGTCCGGTTTGGCCGAGGCGTCGATGCCGATTACTCGTTGCGCACGGCCATCGGCAGCGAAGCCGACCAGCATACCGGCGTGGGTGCTGCCGGTGACCGAGCAGACGACGATGTAGTCGAACTTGAAGCCCAGTTCTTCTTCTTGCTGGCGTACTTCATCGGCAAAGCGCACGAACCCCAAGCCGCCGTAGGGATGTTCCGAACATCCCGCAGGAATCGGGAACGGCTTGCCGCCGCTTTCGACTACATCGGCCATGGCCTTTTCCCAGCTCGGGCGAATGCCGATATCAAAACCGGCCGAGTCCAGGCGCACATCGGCGCCCATGATGCGCGACATTTCGATGTTGCCGACCCGGTCATACAGCGCATCGGAGTAGTTGACCCAGTTTTCCTGAACCAGCACGCACTTCATGCCCAGATGCGCCGCGACTGCCGCCACCTGGCGGGTCTGGTTGGACTGAATGCCGCCGATCGACACCAGCGTGTCGTAGCCGCCCTCGATGGCTTCCGGCACCAGGTATTCCAGCTTGCGGGTCTTGTTGCCGCCAAAGGCCAGGCCGCTGTTGCAGTCTTCGCGCTTGGCGTACAGATCGACCTTGCCACCCAGGTGCTCGCTCAAGCGTTTCAGCGGGGTGATGGGCGAGGGGCCGAAGGTCAGAGGGTAGCGTTTGAACTTGCTGAGGTTCATATCGGGTCTCCGTTGATAGGCTGATCCAGGCATTGAACGGTTTGCCTGATGTGGCTCCTATCATAGAAAACAGGTCGATAATCGTGGTTGCAAAGAATTGTCTATTTGCAAAATCGGCGTTAGTGTCGGGGCATTACAGCAAACTTTTATTTTGTGAAATTACCCATGAAAGCAATAAATGAACGCGCTAAAAAGCCAGGCGCTGATACGCCGCCGCTGCTGGACAGGATCGACCGCGCTATTCTGAAGACGCTGCAGCGTGACGCCTCGATTTCCAATGTGGCCCTCGCCGAGAAGGTCAAACTGAGCCCGCCTGCCTGCCTGAGGCGTGTCGAGCGGCTGAAAGACGCGGGCGTCATCAAAGGAGTTGTTGCGCTGCTCAATGGCGATGTACTGGACGCAGGCATGGTGGTGTTGATCGGCGTGGTTCTGGACCGCTCGACACCCGACTCGTTTGCGCAATTTGAAGCGGCTGCGCAGAAGGTCTCCGGGTGCATGGAGTTTCATGTGGTCACCGGCGAGTTTGATTACTTCATGCTGCTGCGCACCAAAGACAGTCAGAGTTTCAACCGCCTGCACGCCGAGCAACTGTTGTATTTACCCGGTGTCAGACAGATCCGCTCGTTCATGGGCTTGCGTCAGGTGTTGTCGACGACTCATTTGCCGATCTGACCGTTGCTCAACGTGCCTGACGTGTCCTGTGCGGCGTCAAACGTTCGCTGTGGATAACGGTCAGAGTTGTCTGGTGCAACACGAATGACTTTTGGCGTGAGATTCACTGAACGCCGTTTCTTTTTTACTTGCTCAAGGATTTTCATTTTGGCTGCTGGAAGCTTGCTTACCCTGCTCGACGATATCGCGACCCTGCTGGATGACGTGGCGCTGGCCACCAAGAAAACAGCGGGCGTGCTGGGTGATGACCTGGCGCTCAACGCCCAGCAGGTCACCGGTGTGTCAGCTGATCGTGAATTGCCTGTGGTCTGGGCGGTGGCCAAGGGTTCGCTGCTCAACAAGGCGATTCTGGTGCCTGCGGCGCTGCTGATCAGTGCGTTCGCGCCTTGGGCGATTCTGCCTCTGCTGATGATTGGCGGCGCGTTTCTGTGTTTTGAAGGCTTCGAGAAAATTGCCCATAAATGGCTGCACCCTGAAGCCGGCGAAGAGCACGACCAGCGCAAGCAGGCTGCTACGGATGCGTCAGTGGACATGGTTGCGTTCGAAAAAGAGCGCATCAAGGGCGCGATTCGCACCGACTTCATTCTTTCGGCGGAAATCATCGTGCTGGCATTGGGCGTGGTCTCGGCCCGTCCGTTCATGGATCAGGTCGGCGTTCTGGTCATTGTTGCCGTGCTGATTACCGTGGGCGTTTATGGCCTTGTGGCCGGTATTGTCAAACTTGACGACCTGGGCCTGCACCTGAAAAGGACCGCGAGCTCGGTGGCACAAACTATCGGCAGCGCTTTGCTGTGGCTGGCGCCGGTACTGATGAAGGTATTGTCGATCGTCGGCACTGCGGCGATGTTCATGGTCGGCGGCGGGATTCTGGTCCACGGCCTGCCGTTCGCTCACCATTGGGTAGAAGGCGTGACCGAGGCTGCATCTGCTGCCGTAGGTGGCCTGTCGATCATTGTCCCGACCCTGATCGATGCCATCGCCGGTATTATTGCCGGCGCGGTACTGGTGCTGATCGTGACGCTGGTGGGCAAGGTCTGGAAAGCGGCGAGGGAGTAAGTAAGGCTGCTTTTTATTGCGATGGCATGAGCGTCACTATCGTGCGACGCTTTGCGTCGGCACGATAGTTATCTCAAGACCTGTGTATAACGCGGAGTGCGGGAACGATCGTCATCATCAGGTGATCAGAAAAACACCTTCACCAACAAACTCGCGGTGTTCTGGTCGGTGTCAAACGAGCCGCTGTCCTTGATGCCGTATTTGTTGGTCCAGTAGTCGTATTCAATACCGACATAGAGCTGGCGTTCCGGGTAGTTCAGCGCTTTGCCCAGGTCGTATTTGATCTGCGGGTTGAAGTGCAGGTTAGAGTGGTAGGTACCACGTGAAGTCTTGTCGTTGTCTACAACCCAGTCCATGAAGCCGTCGATCAGCACGTCCGATTTGCCGACAGGAATGGTGTAGGACCAGACCGGCGTGATCTGCCAGACGCCGTCACCCGGGCGATTGCCTTCGGTCTGACGCTGATAGAAGTTCAGCTGGAAGTAATCGAACCCCGGAATCTTCAAATCGAATGCCGGACCGATCAGGTACGACTCGTTATCGCCTTCACCAAACTCGTAAGTGGCCGCGATCAACACATCGCTGATCGGACCGAACTCGAACTTCTGGCCAAATATCTTGCCCAGCGACAAGCGTGGGGAGAACTCACCGTAGTAGGTGTTATCGCCTGCGGTTGCGTCTTTCTTGCCGTTGTAGAAGATCTTGTCGACGAAGAAGAAGTTGTCACCGTATTTCCAGCTGTCCGCGTGCTCGAAGGTGAAGGTCTGCTGTATTTCCGGGTTGACAGCAAAGTCTCGTCCATTGAGGTAGGTCAGGCTATTACTCTGCCACTGGAAGATACCCTCTGCCATGGCGGGTGCAGCAGCCAGCAGACTGCTGGCCAGTAACACGCTGGAAAACGTACGGTTCATGCGGTGAGCCCCTTGGTATGGATCGTGATTTTTCAGACCGGCGTTCTATGGGTGACGCCTTGTCTGTGGTTGCAATAATTTTGTCTGTCTGGTCAGCTTTGTGTTGTTAGCAAGAGCTGCGCCAATCAGTAAAAAAAGTTTAAGTAATCCTCAAACCGGCACCAACGTGTCGGTTTCAAGTCATTTTCCGGGGCAATGGAGTCTTGACCGCCCAGTCAGCTAGTTAGCCGTGCGGTCAGATTCAACAATCAGGAAAGTTGCAGTACGGGTTGGCAGCGGCGGCGGAGGATACTGACCCGCAGCGCCGTGCTCAAGTGCTCCAGAGCGGGGCGTCTGGAGCGAAAACAGGGCAGTTGCCCTTTTTGGCTAGTTGATGTGTGCGCCCTGGTCGATCCAGGCGCCCACCAGCTCGCGTTCCTGCGGGGTCATCTGGGTTATGTTGCCCAGTGGCATGATTGGCGACGTGACAGCTTGCGCCTTGATACGCGCTGCCTGTTGCTGGATCTGTTCAGGCGTATCGAACATCACGCCTGCCGGGGCAACGCTGAACAGCTGGCTGGTCGGTGTAGCCGAGTGGCAGACCGAGCAGCGCTGCGTGATCACCTCATGCACCTTGCTGAAATCCGCGCCTGCCGCTTTGGCGGGTTCGGCCTGTGCGGGCGGAGTCAGCGGCGCTGCAGGCTTCTCATCAGCCCGATGACCACCGACAGCGGTACCCGGCAGCGGCTGATAGACAATCTTCGGCGCAGGCTGGGCCGGGCCGGTGACGTACGCCAGGCACAGCATGCCCAGTGCGGCAACCGGCAGGGTCCAGGCGAAGCGATGGCTGTCATGCCGTGTATTGAAATAGTGGCGCACCAGCACCGCCAGCAGCGCGATACCCGCCAGGATCAGCCAGTTGTACTCGCTGCCGTAAGTGCTCGGAAAGTGGTTGCTGATCATGATGAACAGAACGGGCAGGGTGAAGTAGTTGTTGTGCCTGGAGCGCAGCAGGCCCTTGGCGGGCAGGCTTGGGTCTGGCGTGCGGTTTTCGGCGATGGCGGCGACCAGTGCGCGCTGGGCGGGCATGATGATGCGGAACACGTTGCCGACCATGATGGTGCCCATGATCGCGCCTACATGCAGATACGCGCCGCGCCCGCTGAATACCTTGCTGAACCCGTAAGCCGCCGCAACCAGCAACAAAAACAGGACAACGCCCAGCAGCGCAGGGCGCTTGCCCAGCGGCGAGTCGCACAGAAAACTGTAGATGAACCAGCCGACGAACAACGAGCCCAGGCCGATGTGCACGCCCTCGGCACCGCTCAGGCTGCTGCCCGGTGCCAGCAGATACAGCGTCGGGTTGGCGTAAAACACCACGCACAGCAGCGCAACGCCCGACAACCAGGTTGAATAGGCTTCCCATTTGAACCAGTGCAGGTTCTCGGGCATGGTCGGTGGCGCGAGTTTGTATTTCTCCAGGTGATAAATGCCACCCCCGTGGATCGCCCACAAATCACCTGACAGCCCTTCTCGCGGGTTGCTGCGGTTGAGGTTGTTTTCCAGCCAGACAAAGTAGAACGATGCGCCGATCCAGGCGACGCCCACAATCATGTGAATCCAGCGTACGCCCAGATTCAGCCATTCCATCATGTGTGCCAGCACGGTTATTACCCTTCCTGTGGGTTGGGATCGAGAACCAGCCGCTGGTTCTCCTCGAAGTAATGCTCGTCGCAGTTGTTGCCGGAGCCACTGCGATCAACCACCAGGAAGTCATCCTGCTTTTCGATCGTCAGCACCGGGTGGTGCCAGACGCCGCGATGGTAATTGACGCCCTGCCTGCCGTTGGACACGAAGGCGCGGGTCAGCGCTGATTCAGGTGCATCGCCAACCGGCGCAACGACGATCAGAAAAGGGTTGCCGAGCAGCGGTATGAACGCCTGACTGCCCTGCGGATGACGCTCCAGCATGCCGATGGTCAGGGGCATCGGTAGCGATTCGGCGCGAAAAATACTGATAATTGCCTTGTCATCCGGCTGCGCGGTGTCGACTTCGGCCAGACGATGAAAACGCATGGTCGAGCCGTTGTTGATCATGAAATGATCGCTGCCGTCGGTTTCGATGACATCACCGAACGGTGCGAAAGCGTCCTTGGTCAGTGGCTCGATAGTCAGTGTGCGCATGCGGATTCTTCTTTAAATGGTTTCAGAGTTTATCGCACTCGTCACTGCATGGAATGCGGTGCTCGCCTGCTTCTGCGGCCAGCATCAAAATCAGGCCTTTATATGATGCGGAGCGTGGTAACGAGAGTTCAGGTGTCGTTACCTGGACACCTTGCCCAACACCCGCAAGCGACTCACACCCCCGTCCGGGAACACGTTCAGGCGGATGTGGGTGATCGGGCCGATGGCTTTTACCTGCTCGGCGAACTCGTGTTCGGCGTGCATGGTGAGCTTCTGGCTGGGCAGCAGCTCGCGCCAGAACAGGCTCTGGGTTTCGATCTGGCTATCAGTGCCGCCTTTGACGAACGCGCCCTGAATCGAGCAGCTGTCCGGGTAGTTGCCCTTGAAGTGCAGCGTGTCGACGATGACTTTCTCGACTTCGCCCTTGTGCCCCAAGGCGACGATGACCCAGTCATTGCCCGGTGTGCGACGGCGCGCGGTTTCCCAGCCATCGCCCATGTTCACGCCGCGGCCGGGGTTAAGGATGTTGCTCATGCTGCCGTAATGCTCGTCCGAACAGGCAATCGAACGGCCGCCATTGAGTGCCGCGACCAGATCAATCTGCTCGCGTTCAGTGACTTTCGACCAGTCGCGATGTGGTACGCCGTACACCCGCAGGCGCGCCACACCGCCGTCCGGGTAGATATTGAAGCGCAAATGGCTGAACGCCTGGTCGTGGCTGATCTCGTGGTAGTGATGGCTGTTGCCTTTTAGTTCCACCGACGACAGCACTTCGGTCCACGCGGTGTTTTCGTCCGGCTCGCCAGAGGCCAGAAAGCAGGCTTCCAGAGAAGCGGAAGGCGGAAAGTTGCCGGTGAAGAATGAGGTGTCGATGTCCACGCCCTTGAGGGTGCCTGCCACGCCGAGTTTAATCACTGCGCTGTCATAGCCTTCGAAACGCTTGCGCCGCGACTCCCAGCCATCCATCCACTTGCCGTTGTCATCGAACACGCCTTCTTTCCAGACCGCAGGCGTTGGCTGGAACAGGCGGTTGGCATCGGCGAACCAGTCATCGGTGACCGAAAGGATTTTGGTCCCCAGGCGCGCGTCGGCCAGGTTGACGAACTTCTCGAACGGTGCGGCGTAAACTTTCATGCTTATTGTCTGCCTTCTGAATGCGGTTATGCCTGCGACGCGTGCAGCGCCTGCAAACGAAACAATGCGATTTTGTTGATCTCGGCCAGGGCGCAAGCGAACTCGGCCTCGGGCGAGTTATGGATGCGTTGCTCAAACGCTGCCAGAATTTTGTGCCTGTCGCTGCCCTTGACCGCCATGATGAACGGAAAGCCGAAGCGGGCCTTGTAAGCCTCGTTCAGCTCGGTAAAGCGCTGGAATTCGTCAGGCGTGCAGAGGTGGATACCGGCACCCGCCTGTTCATCGGTACTGGCCTGGGTCAGCTCACCTTTGACGGCAGCCTTGCCCGCCAGATCCGGGTGAGCATTGATCAGCGCCAGTTGCTGCGCGTGAGTGGCATTGAGCAGGATGTCGCTCAAGCGCGCATGCAGGGTGTCGAGCTGATCCAGCTCAGGGCCTGCGTCCTGGTCAAATGCCTGTTCTGCAACCCATGGCGAATGCTCGTAGATATCGGCATAGGTAGCGATAAACGCATCGCGGCTCAGGCTCGAGGGCTTTGGGTTCTGCAACTCGCTCATTGCGCGGCCTCGCCGGTAAAGGGATGTTCCGTGTGCCAGTGGCGGGCGATGTCCACACGGCGGGTGAACCACACCTGCTCATGGCTTTTGACGTATTCGATGAAGCGCTTGAGTGCGGCGAGCCGGGCAGGGCGGCCAATCAGACGGCAGTGCAAACCGATGGAGAGCATCTTCGGCGCGTCCTCGCCTTCGGCATACAGCACGTCGAACGCGTCCTTCAGGTACTGGAAAAACTGCTCGCCGTTGTTGAAACCCTGCACCTGTGTGAAGCGCATGTCGTTGGTGTCCAGCGTATACGGGATCACCAGATGCGGCTTGCCGGTCGGGTTGTTCGGCTCCCAGTAAGGCAGGTCATCGTCGTAGGTGTCGCAATCATAAAGAAAGCCGCCTTCCTCCATGACCAGCCGCCGTGTGTTGGCCCCGGTGCGGCCGGTGTACCAGCCCAATGGGCGTTCGCCGCTGATTTCGGTCAGAATCTGAATGGCCTGACGCATGTGCTCGCGCTCTTGGGCTTCGTCCATGTTCTGGTAGTCGATCCAGCGATAACCGTGGCTGCAGATTTCGTGACCGTCGGCGACCATTGCGCGAATCACGTCCGGGTGACGTTGCGCCGCCATGGCGACAGCGAAGATGGTCAGGGGAATGTCGAACTGTTTGAACAGCTTGAGAATGCGCCACACGCCGGCTCGACTGCCGTACTCGTACAGCGACTCCATGCTCATGTTGCGCTGGCCTTGCAGTGGCTGGGCCGCGACCATTTCGGACAGAAACGCTTCGGATTCCCTGTCGCCATGCAGAATATTGCGCTCGCCACCTTCCTCGTAATTCAGCACGAACGACAAGGCAATGCGCGCATCGCCCGGCCAGCGTGGATGAGGCGGGTTGCTGCCGTAACCGATCAGGTCGCGTGGGTAGTCAGCGCTCACTGCAAGCTTCCTTATGTGCGTGATATCAGGTGCAATGCGTAGATCAGGCAAGCACTGCAAAGTGAAGATTGTATACAATTTGTTTTGCGGGTTGTAACCCTGAACTTTTCTTCATCGAAGGTCAGCATTGGCAAGATATGAAGCAAGAAACCTGCCTGACTGGTCAGTTAAAGCTAAAAAACCTGATATTTTTCCTTGGCTTCACTGAAATCGATCAGTTCTGGTGGTTTGAACAGGAGAGCGAGCTGAAAACGACATTTTATTGTGTACAGCTTTTTTCAAAACTGTCTTAATCGGTCGCAATCGTACGACGCAGGGCACCCCATTGGTGCACTGTTTCACACTCACTGGATGGCAAGGAGCGAAGTTTTGGGGAAATTGACCACACACGTACTGGACTCGGCCCACGGCTGCCCGGGCGCTGCCATTCGCGTTGATTTATATCGGGTGCAAGATCAGCAATTGCTGCACATGGTCAGTGTCGTGACCAACAGCGATGGTCGCTGCGACGCGCCGTTGTTACAGGGCGACGATTATCAGTCCGGCGTGTACCAGTTGCACTTTCAGGCAGGCGATTACTACCGGTCGAGAGGCGTGGTGCTCAATGAGCCGGCGTTTCTGGATGAGGTGGTATTGCGCTTCGGCATTGATGCAGGTCAGGAACACTTTCATGTGCCGCTGTTAATCTCGCCTTACAGCTACTCGACCTACAGAGGCAGCTGATTCTCTTGCCCGCCCCACACTGCGGGCTTTTTTTCGTGCGGGTTTCTGAATCTGCCTTCTGCAGCATGCTGTGTACAATGCGCCAGCCCCGACGGCGTAAACCATTCGCGCAAGAGTATTCATGAACGATCAGTCCCTGCCCCTCAAGAAACAGCCGCGCAGCCCAGATAGCGGTCGCAGCGTGACTCAGGACGATATTGTTTATGAGCACATTTTCGACGCGATTCTGGAACAGCGTCTGGCACCGGGCACCAAATTGAGTGAAGAGGCGCTGGGCGAAATTTTCGGCGTCAGCCGCACCATCATTCGCCGTGCGCTGTCGCGGCTGGGTCATGAGGGGGTCGTGCTGTTGCGCCCCAACCGCGGTGCGGTGGTGGCCAGCCCCAGTGTTGAAGAGGCGCGTCAGGTGTTCTTTGCGCGGCGCATGGTCGAGCGGGCCATCACCGAACTGGCCGTCGAGCATGCCAGTGCCGAGCAACTGGCCGAGCTGCGCCAGATGGTCAGCGACGAGCGCGACAGCTTTGCCCGCGGTGATCGGGGCGCTGGCATTCGTCTGTCCGGAGAGTTCCACCTGCAATTGGCCGTGGCCGCGAGAAATGCGCCGCTGATCAGTTTCCAGCGCAGCCTGGTGTCGCAGACGTCACTGATCATCGCCCAATACGAAACCGGTAACCGCACGCACTGTTCATACGACGAGCACACCCAACTGATCGACGCCATCGCAGCTCGCGATGCGCCTCGGGCCGTCGAGCTGATGATGCATCACATGGACCACATCGACAGCAAGCTCAACCTCGACCAAGACAGCGCCTCCGACGACCTGCACGCTGTGTTCTCGCACGTGCTGGGCAGGAAAAAACCGGTGCGTTGAGACTGCTTACCCAGGCACTTCTCGTCACTATCGTGCGACGTTCTGCGTCGTCATGCCGATCTCAACTATCGTGCGACGCTCTGCGTCGTCATGCCGTTCCGGACGCTGCGCGTCCTCTTTGCGACGCAGAGCGTCGCGACCTGCATTCCCACGCGGAGCGTAGGGAGCGATAACCTGAACTAGCTCAATTATCGTGCGACGCTCTGCGTCGCATGCCGTTCGGGACGCTCGGCGTCCTCTTTGCGACGCAGAGCGTCGCGACCTGCATTCCCACGCGGAGCGTAGGGAACGATAACCTGAACTACCTCAACTATCGTGCGACGCTCTGCGTCGTCATGCCGTTCCGGACGCTGCGCGTCCTCTTTGCGACGCAGAGCGTCGCGACCTGCATTCCTACGCTGGAGCGTAGGGAACGATAAATCACTATCGTCCACTGCGTGTGAGAGACGAGAGTTCAACCCCGCTCATGCACCAACCGCCCACCCGACCACGTATGCTTCACTGTCCGGTCATCGCCAATCGTCATCAGCACGAACAGAATCTCTTCAATACTTTTCGCCTGTTTTAGCCGGTACGACAGCAGCGGTGTTGCGTTGTAATCGAGCACCAGAAAGTCGGCCTCGTTGCCCGGTTTGAGGCTGCCGACCTTGTCTTCCAGGCGCAGCGCCCGCGCGCCGCCCAGGGTCGCCAGGTAAAGTGATTTGAGCGGGCTGAGCCGTGCGCCCTGCATTTGCATGACTTTGTAGGCTTCGTTCAGCGTCTGCAGAATCGAGAAGCTGGTGCCGCCGCCCACATCGGTGCCCAGGCCGACATTGACTTTGTGCTTCTCGGCCATCGGGAGGTTAAACAGGCCGCTGCCCAGAAACAGGTTGGAGGTCGGGCAGAAGGCGATGGCCGAGCCGGTTTGCGCCAGCCGCGCGCATTGTTCGTCGCACAGGTGCACGCCGTGGGCAAACACCGAGCGTTCGCTCAACAGGTTGAAGTGGTCGTAGACGTCCAGGTAGTGCTTGCGCTCCTGAAACAGCGCCTTGACCCACTCGATTTCCTGAAGGTTTTCGCTGATGTGGGTCTGCAGGTACAAACCGGGGTATTCAGTCAACAACTGGCCTGCCAGGCTCAGCTGTTCCGGGCTGCTGGTCGGTGCGAAGCGCGGGGTCACGGCGTAGCTCAGGCGACCCTTGCCATGCCAGCGCTCGATCAGCGCCTTGCTGTCGGCGTAGCCGGATTCTGGCGTATCAACCAGATAATCCGGCGCGTTACGATCCATCATCACCTTGCCGGCGATCATGCGCAGATCAAGCGCCTGCGCCGCACTGAAAAATGCCTCCACCGACTCTTTGTGCACGCTGCCGAACACCAGCGCCGTGGTGGTGCCGTTGCGCAGCAATTCCTTGATGAAGATATCCGCCACCTCGGCAGAATGCTCGGGGTCGGCGAACTGGCTTTCGCAGGGGAAGGTGTAAGTGTTCAGCCAGTCCAGCAGTTGCTCGCCATACGCGCCGATCATGCCGGTTTGCGGCAGGTGAATGTGCGTGTCGATGAAGCCCGGCGTGATCAGCGCGTCCTGATACTCGATCAGCTCCACGTCACTGCCCAGGCTGCCCAGCAGATCGGCGGCATGGCCCAGCGCAACTATCTTGCCATCCTCGACCAGCAGCAGGCCGTCGGCGAAATACGCATAAGACGCTTCAATTGCCACTTCAGCCGGGTCGGCAATGCTGTGAACGATGGCGGCGCGGTAGGCTTTACGGTTGGAAACTGAACTCATGGCACTCTCGTTGTGACTGGCTGCGGCCATTGCGACTGGCTGCGGCGTGACGCGGGCAGCAGCTTGGCGATAGGTTCGGCGTTGGCACTATGCTGGCCAAAGCTGACGTTATAGGTGGCGATGACTTCGGCGGCGATGGACACCGCAATCTCGATGGGCAGCTTGCCTTTGACCTCGGCCAGGCCCATCGGGCAGCGCATGCGTTGCAGCAGGCTGGCGTCGAAACCGCGTTCACGCAAGCGGTGCTCGAACTTGACCCGCTTGGTTTTCGAGCCGATCAGCCCGAAATAGCCGAAATCCCCGCGCTTGAGGATGGCAGCGGTCAGTTCCAGGTCGAGCTGATGGTTGTGGGTCATGACGATGCAGTAAGTGCCGACCGGCAACTGCGCGACCTCATCGACCGGCTCGTCATTGACGATTTTCAGCACGCCTTCTGGCATTGATTCGGGGAATTCGTGCTCACGGGCGTCGATCCAGCGTACCCGGCAGGGCAGGCTGGCCAGCAACGGCACCAGCGCACGGCCGACATGACCGGCGCCGAACACGGCAATCTGCGCAACGGGCTCGCCCATCGGTTCGAACAGCAGCACGTTGACGCCGCCGCAGCACTGACCAAGACTCGCGCCGAGGTTGAAGCGTTCCAGTCGCGTCTGCCGGGTGCCGCTGGCGAGCATTTCGCGGGCAATTTCCATGGCCTTGTATTCCAGATGCCCGCCGCCGATGGTGTCGTAGATGCACTCGGCGCAGACCACCATTTTTGACCCGGCATTGCGCGGCGTCGAGCCCAACTCTTCGATGATGGTTATCAGAATGCCCGGTTCGCTGCGGGCCTGAAGCTCGGCCAGGGCGCTGATCCAGTTAGTCATTTTTGCTCCCTGTCGGGGTCATGAACTGACGCTTTGGAGAGCCGGGCGGCGCTTCGCTTGCTGGCGAAGAGGCCGTCACAGCACTTGAACCAATCAGCTCGGCCTGCTCATTTGATAAACGACGCGTGCCACCGTTCTGACGCATCTGCTCACAGCCCCATAACACCTTTTCCGGCGTCGCCGGGGCGTCGATGTTCGGTTGATGGCGATAATCACCCAGGCTTGCCACGGCGTCCTTGATTGCGCACCACGCGGCGATGCCGAGCATGAACGGCGGTTCGCCCACGGCCTTGGAATGGAACACCGTGTCTTCCGGGTTCTTGCGGTTTTCCACCAGCTTGACCCGCAAATCCAGCGGCATGTCGGCCACCGCCGGGATCTTGTAAGACGCCGGCCCGCTGGTCATCAGTTTGCCTTTATCGTTCCACACCAGCTCTTCGGTGGTCAGCCAGCCAGCGCCCTGAATGTAGCCGCCTTCGACCTGACCGATGTCGATGGCCGGGTTCAGCGACGCGCCGACGTCATGCAGGATGTCAGTGCGCAAGGTCTTGTATTCACCGGTCAGGGTGTCGACGATCACCTCGACGCAGGCCGCACCGAACGCGAAGTAATAGAACGGCCGGCCACGCGCCTGGCTGCGGTCGTAGAAGATCTTCGGCGTCTTGTAATAACCGGTACTGGATAGCGAAACCTGACCCATCCATGCCTGTTGAGCCAACTCGGCAAAGGGCAGGACAATCTCTCCGATCCGTATATGACCGTTACGAAACTCGACCCCGGTTTCTGCCACGTTGTAATGCCGCGCGGCAAATTCAACCAGACGTTGCTTGAGAATTTCAGCGGCATTTTGCGCCGCCTTGCCATTCAGGTCGGTGCCGCTGGACGCCGCCGTCGGCGAGGTGTTCGGCACCTTGTCGGTGTTGGTCGCGGTGATCTGAATGCGGTCAATATCAACTTGAAACACTTCAGCCACGACTTGCGCGACCTTGGTGTTCAAACCCTGGCCCATCTCGGTGCCGCCGTGGTTCAGGTGGATGCTGCCGTCGGTGTAAATGTGGATCAGCGCCCCCGCCTGATTGAGAAAGCTGGCGGTGAACGAGATGCCGAATTTTACCGGCGTCAGCGCCAGGCCTTTTTTCAGGATCGGGCTGCTGGCGTTGAAAACCCGGATGGCCTCGCGGCGCTCGGCGTACTGGCTGCTCTGTTCCAGATCCGCCGTCATTTCTTCCAGCAGGTTGTGCTCGACGGTCTGGTAGTAATGGGTGACGTTACGTTCGGTCTTGCCGTAGTAGTTGGCCTTGCGGACCGCCAACGGGTCCTTGCCCAGAAAACGTGCGATACAGTCCATGACTTCTTCGATGGCCACCATGCCTTGCGGGCCGCCAAAGCCCCGGTACGCGGTGTTGGACGCCGTGTGGGTCTTGCAGCGATGGCCGTTGATGGTTGCTTCGCCCAGGTAATAGGCGTTGTCGGCATGGAACATTGCGCGGTCGACAATCGAGGCCGACAGGTCTGGCGAATAGCCGCAGTTGGCGGCCAGATCCAGTTGGATGCCTTGCAGGCGACCGTTATCGTCAAAGCCCACGTCGTATTCGATGTAGAACGGGTGGCGCTTGCCGGTCATCTGCATGTCTTCGAAGCGTTGCAGGCGCATCTTGGTCGGCTGACCGGTCAGCCGCGCAATCACTGCGCACAGGCACGCCGGGCTGGCGGCCTGAGTTTCCTTGCCGCCGAAGCCACCACCCATGCGCCGCATATCGACCACAATGCGGTTCATCGGCACGTTCAGCACCTCAGCCACCAGCTTCTGGATTTCCGTGGGGTTCTGGGTCGAGCAATAGACAATCATGCCGCCGTCTTCAGTCGGCATGACCGAGGAGATCTGGGTTTCCAGGTAGAAATGTTCCTGGCCGCCAATGTGCAGGTTGCCCTGCAAACGGTGGGTTGCGCCTTGCAGAGCCGTCGCCGAATCGCCGCGCTTGTGGGTGTGGCTGTCGAGCACGAAATGCTTCTGACGCAAGGCCTGAACCACATCCAGCACCGGCTCCAGGTCTTCGTATTCGATGATTGCCGCCATCGCTGCCTGACGCGCGACGTCCAGATCCCGCGCGGCAACCGCAAGCACCGGCTGGCCGACGAATTCCACCTTGTCGATGGCCAGCAACGGGTCGCCGGGCAGCAGCGGGCCGATGTCTTTCAGGCCGGGAATGTCTTCGTGGGTAATCGCGATTCTTACGCCTTCAAACGCATGGCAGGGCGCGGTATCAATGCTGACGATGCGCGCATGGGCGCGGTCCGAGAGGCGCGCGTAAACGTGCAGTTGATTGGGAAACTCAAGGCGATCATCGATGTACACCGCTTCGCCGGACACATGTTTGTCGGCGCTGTCGTGCTTCACGCTGCTGCCGACGCCGGTGCTCAGGTCCTGTTGAAACAGGGCCAGCATGTCGGCCTGGGTGAGGGGGGAGGAATGCTCAGACATAGTCGGTCACCCGCGTTGCGATGGCCGGGGTCTGCAATTCGATGAAATATTTGCGCAGCAGGTTCTGCGCGCTCAACAGGCGGTACTCCTTGCTGGCGCGAAAGTCCGACAGTGGGCTGAAATCTTCTTTCAGCGCAGCGCAGGCCTGTTCGACGGTGTCGTTGTTCCATGGCTGGCCGACCAAGGCCTGCTCGCAGTTCGCTGCACGTTTCGGGATTGCCGCCATGCCGCCGTAGGCCACGCGGGCTTCGCGGATCACGCCGCCTTCTATATTCAGACGAAACGCCGCACACACCGCAGAAATATCGTCATCCAGGCGCTTGGAGACTTTATAGGCCCGGAAGACCTGCCGGGGGTTGGCGGTCGGCACGATGATCTTCTCGATGAACTCGCCTGGCTGGCGGGCGGTGACCTTGTAGTCGATGAAATAATCTTCCAGCGCCAGCGTACGGCGGGTGTCGCCTTTGCGCAGCACGATCTGTGCACCGAGGGCGATCAGCAGCGGCGGGGAGTCGCCGATGGGGGAGGCATTGCCGATGTTGCCGCCCAGCGTGCCTTGATTGCGGATCTGCAGCGAAGCAAAGCGCTGCAGCAGTTCGCCGAAGTCCGGGTATTGAGCCTTCAGCGCTGCGTAGCAATCGGTCAGTGGCGTGGCTGCACCGATCTCCAGACGGTCGTCGAAGCGTTCGACACGTTTCATTTCGGCGATATGTCCAACGTAGATCATCGCGGGCAGTGCTTTGTGGAATTGTGTGACTTCCAGCGCCAGATCGGTGCCGCCCGCCAATAGACGCGCTTGCGGGTTGGCCTGATACAGATCGGCGAGGTCGGCCACGGTCAGCGGAATCAGGCAGTGCTTTTCACCATCATTGAGTTCGCCGGTCTGACTTGGCGTGATCGCGCGCAGGCGCTCTATAGTCTGCGCCTGACGCTGATCGAACTGGTCTGGCACACGCTGACTGCAAGACTGCTCGGCAGCGGCCAGAATCGGTCGATAACCGGTACAGCGGCACAAGTTGCCGGCCAATGCTTCATGGGCCTGATGCGCGTTGGCGTCGCTGCTGTTTTTTTGCAGGGCAAACAGCGACATCACAAACCCAGGCGTGCAAAAGCCGCATTGCGAGCCGTGGCATTCGACCATCGCCTTTTGCACGCTGTGCAACTGGCCCTGGTGCCTGAGGTCTTCAACGCTGATCAACTGCTTGCCGTGCAGCGAGGCGACAAAGGTCAGGCATGAATTGACGCTGCGATAGCGCAGTTGCTGCTGGCCGTCTGCGTCGCTGTGCAGCTCGCCGACGACCACCGTACAGGCGCCACAGTCACCACTGGCGCAACCTTCCTTGGTACCGGGCTTGTGTGCCTGCTCTCGCAGGTAGGTCAGCACGGTCATGTTCGGATTCAGGCTGCGCTCGGTTTTTAGCTCTTGGTTCAAAAGGAACTGAATCACGGCGCAAAGCCCTCACATGTGTTGTCATCGGACATATCGATGAATCTATCAGCTCTGCCAATTGGGTCAATTTGTTTCTGACTCTTAAGTCAGGAAATCGGCTTTCCCTCGGCTTTCCGATTACGCTTGCACAGGCTCCCGTGTATCGAGCCAAGGATAATTCAAGGTTTTGCGTATTTCGTGCCAGTTTCCTCCTCTATGGCCCTGCGCCACCCGCATCGGTTGCGATACACTCCGCGACTTGCGTGCAGAACAGCTTTTTTGAAGGATAGTCATGACGTTCAAGGCCCCGGACAGCCTCGCTGAGCAAATTGCTCATCACCTTGCCGAGCGGATCATTCGCGGTGAGCTCAAGCCTGGAGAGCGCATTCAGGAGCAGAAAGTCACGCAGGCGTTGAACGTCAGTCGTGGCTCTGTGCGCGAAGCATTATTGATCCTCGAACGCCGCCATCTGGTGGTGATCCTGCCGCGTCGTGGCGCACAAGTGACCGTGCTCAATGCCCACAACGTCACCAGCCTGTGCAACCTGATGAGCGAGCTGTATATCCTGCTGGCCAATGCCGTCGCACAGCGCTGGCAGAGTGAAGACGAGCTCGCGCCGTTTCTGCAGAGCCAGCAGCGCCTGCAGGCCAGTTTCGAGCAGCAGGACGTCAGGATGTTCGTCGAAGAGAGCTTCAACGTGATGCGCGCGGCCTATCCGTTCGCCAACAACCTGTACCTTGAAGAAACCGTCGAGAACCTGCAGCCTTCGATGAGTCGCAGCTATTTTCTGGCGCTTGAGCAGCGCAAGGCTGAAATGAGCGAGTATCTGGCGCTGTTCGGTGACATGCTCGCCGCCGTCCTGGCGCGCGATCTGGCGCAGATTCGCGTGGTGCTGACCCGCTACTGTCAGCGCAGTTGCCAGCTCGTGCTGTCCGCTCTGGAAGCGAGCTGACGCATGCGCCTGAAGTGCATCAAACTGGCGGGGTTCAAATCTTTCGTCGACCCCACCACGGTGAACTTCCCCAGCAACATGGCGGCTGTCGTCGGCCCCAACGGGTGCGGCAAATCCAATATTATCGACGCCGTGCGCTGGGTCATGGGCGAAAGCTCGGCCAAGAACCTGCGCGGCGAGTCCATGACCGACGTCATTTTCAACGGCTCGACCAGCCGCAAGCCGGTCAGCCAGGCGAGCATCGAGCTGGTCTTCGACAACTCCGACGGCACGCTGGTCGGCGAGTACGCGGCCTACGCAGAAATCTCCATTCGCCGCAAAGTCACCCGCGACAGCCAGAACAGCTATTACCTGAACGGCACCAAGTGCCGTCGTCGCGACATCACCGACATCTTCCTCGGTACCGGCCTGGGACCGCGCAGCTACTCGATCATCGAGCAGGGCATGATCTCCAAGCTGATCGAAGCCAAGCCCGAGGACCTGCGCAACTTCATCGAAGAAGCCGCCGGCATCTCCAAGTACAAGGAGCGCCGTCGGGAAACCGAAAACCGTATCCGCCGTACCCACGAAAACCTCGCCCGCCTGACGGACCTTCGCGAAGAACTCGAGCGCCAGCTGGAGCGCTTGCACCGCCAGGCTCAGGCTGCCGAGAAGTATCAGAAATACAAGGCCGAAGAGCGCCAGTTGAAGGCGCAACTGTCAGCCCTGCGCTGGCAGGCATTGAATGAGCAGGTGGGGCAGCGCGAGGCGGTGATCGGCAATCAGGAAGTCGGTTTCGAGGCACTGGTGGCCGATCAGCGCAGCGCCGATGCCAGCATCGAGCGCCTGCGCGACGGGCATCATGACCTGTCCGAGCGCTTCAATCTGGTGCAGGGACGCTTCTATTCGGTGGGTGGCGACATCGCCCGCGTCGAGCAGAGCATTCAGCACGGTCAGCAGCGCCTGCGCCAGTTGCAGGATGACCTGCGCGAAGCCGAGCGCGCCCGTCTGGAAACCGAATCGCACCTGGGCCACGACAGCACCTTGCTCGCCACCCTGGGCGAAGAGCTGGAAATGCTTGAGCCCGAGCAGGAAATGACCAGTGCCGCCGCCGAGGAATCGGCCATTGCGCTGGAAGATGCCGAGTCGGCGATGCAGGGCTGGCAGGAACAGTGGGATGTTTTCAACCAACAGTCCGCCGAGCCACAGCGTCAGGCGCAGGTCCAGCAGTCACGTATTCAGCAACTGGAACAGAGCATCGAGCGTCTGGCCGAGCGCCAGCGACGTCTGGCCGAGGAGCGGCAACTGCTGACGGCCGACCCTGAAGACGCGGCCATTCTCGAGTTGAGCGAAGACCTTGCGACCCGAGACATGACCCTCGAAGAACTGCACATCGGTGAAGAGCAAGCGGTCGAGCGTCTGGAGCAATTGCGCGAGGCCCTGCAGAACGCCAGTCAGGCACAACAGCAGGCCCAGGGCGAGCTGCAACGCCTCAACGGCCGACTGGCTTCACTGGAAGCCCTGCAACAGGCTGCGCTCGATCCGGATACTGGCACCGCCGAATGGCTGCGTGATCAGCAATTGGCCGAGCGCCCGCGCCTGGCCGAGGGGTTGAGCGTCGAGGCGGGCTGGGAGTTGGCAGTCGAAACTGTATTGGGTGCCGATTTGCAGGCGGTGCTGGTCGATGACTTTGACGGGCTCGATCTGGCCAGCTTTCAGCAGGGCGATTTGCGCCTGCTCAGCGCCAGTGCCGACACGGTCCGGGTGCCGGGCAGCTTGCTGGAAAAGGTCGAAAGCACGGTCGATCTGTCGGCCTGGCTGGGTCAGGTGATGCCCGTCGAGAATCTGGACGAAGCACTGGCGCGCCGCACGCAACTGAGCGCCGGGCAAAGCCTGATCAGCCGCGACGGTTACTGGGTCGGCCGGCACTTCTTGCGGGTACGACGTGCCAGCGAAGCGCAGAGTGGCGTGTTGGCGCGTGGTCAGGAATTGCAGCGGCTGGGGCTGGAACGCGACGAGCGCGAAGCGACCCTGGCATCCCTTGAAGAGCAATTACTGAGCCTGCGCGAGCAACAATCGCAGCAGGAAGACGCCCGCGAGCAACTGCGTCGTCGGGTGCAGGACGAAACCCGTCAGCAAAGCGAACTCAAGGCGCAGCTGTCGGCCGCCAGGGTCAAAGTCGAGCAGTTGACCCTGCGCCGCACGCGTCTGGACGAAGAGCTGGCCGAGCTGGGCGAGCAGCGCTCTGTGGAACATGAGCATCTGGGGGAGTCGCGCCTGCAACTGCAGGATGCGCTGGATTCGATGGCGCTGGATACCGAACAGCGAGAAGTGCTCCAGGCCCAGCGTGATGCGCTGCGCGAGCGTCTGGACCGGATACGTCAGGACGCGCGACAACACAAGGATCACAGCCACCAGTTGGCCGTGCGTCTGGGCTCGATCAAGGCGCAATACGATTCGACGCGTCAGGCGCTGGAGCGCCTGCGCATGCAGTCCGAAAGGCTGACGGAAAAACGCGAACAACTGAGCCTGAACCTGGAGGAGGGCGAGGCGCCGCTTGAAGAGCTGCGTCTCAAGCTTGAAGAGCTGCTGGAGCGGCGCATGGTGGTCGATGACGAAATGCGCATCGCCAAAAACGCACTCGAAGACGCCGATCGTGAGTTGCGTGAAGCAGAGAAACGCCGTACTCAGGCCGAGCAGCAATCGCAACTGCTGCGTGGTCAGCTCGAGCAGCAACGCCTGGAGTGGCAGGCGCTGAGCGTGCGCCGCACCGCGTTGCAGGACCAGTTGCACGAAGACGGCTACGACCTGCACGGCGTGCTCGCCACCCTGACATCGGAAGCCAGCGAGCAGGCCGCCGAGCAGCAGCTGGAAAGCATCGCCGGGCGCAGTCAGCGCTTGGGCGCGATCAACCTCGCCGCCATCGACGAGTATCAGCAGCAATCCGAGCGCAAGCGTTATCTGGATGCGCAGGACGCCGATCTGGTGGAGGCGCTCGACACGCTGGAAAACGTCATTCGCAAGATCGACAAGGAAACCCGAAACCGCTTCAAAGATACCTTCGATCAGATAAATAGCGGAATTCAGGCACTTTTCCCGAAAGTTTTCGGTGGTGGCTCCGCTTATTTGGAACTGACAGGCGAAGATTTACTCGATACAGGGGTGACAATCATGGCGCGTCCTCCTGGCAAGAAGAACAGCACCATCCATTTGCTGTCGGGTGGGGAAAAAGCACTGACGGCGCTGGCACTGGTTTTTGCCATCTTCAAGCTCAATCCTGCACCGTTCTGCATGCTTGACGAGGTCGATGCACCACTGGATGACGCCAACGTGGGACGGTATGCGCGTTTGGTGAAAGAAATGTCACAAACTGTGCAGTTCATCTACATCACCCACAACAAGATCGCCATGGAAATGGCCGATCAACTGATGGGGGTAACGATGCACGAGCCCGGCTGTTCAAGGCTTGTAGCGGTGGACGTCGAGCAGGCCATGGCGTTGGTGGATGCTTGAATCGGGCTCGTTACGGCGGCGAAAACGCAGAATTGCGGTATGAAAATGTGACGTTTGTACGATAGATGGCAACATGCACAGCGAAGAGAGGTAACAGACGGTGTAAAGTTACCTTTGGTCGTGCTAGTTTAGTGGCCACTTTTTTTATTTTCATGTGGGCAAAATGCCAGTCAGAACATAGACTTGGCACCACGTATTAAAGGGGTTTAGGCCCTTATTTTCAGATTTCTTCATTAGAGGCACTGGATTACATGGAAATCGGTCTGCGCGAGTGGCTGATCGTCATCGGCATAATAGTCATTGCCGGTATTCTCTTTGATGGCTGGCGCCGTATGCGCGGCGGCAAGGGCAAATTGAAATTCAGGCTGGATCGGAGCTTCTCCAACCTTCCGGATGAAGAAGAAACCACGTCTGCCGAAGTGCTGGGTCCGCCGCGTGTGCTGGACACGCACAAGGAGCCGCAGCTTGACGAGCATGATTTGCCGTCGATGAGCGCCAACCCGCGTGACAACAAGCGCGGTGCCGGCAGCGAAAAACGTGGTGACAAGAAGCGTAAGGACGAGCCGCAGCAGGGCGATCTTAATCTTGATCTGGACGGCCCGAGCCTGTTCACGGCGCGCGACGACGATTTCCCGGATGATAAACCGGCCCAGCGCATCACCGAAGACAAGGACCTGCCACCAGTAGAAGAAGTACTGGTCATCAGCGTGATCTCGCGTAATGAAGGCGGCTTCAAGGGCCCTGCGTTGCTGCAGAACATTCTGGAAAGCGGTCTGCGTTTTGGCGAGATGGACATTTTCCACCGTCACGAAAGCATGGCCGGTAACGGCGAAGTGCTGTTCTCGATGGCCAATGCGGTCAAGCCCGGGGTATTTGATCTGGACGACATCGACCATTTCAGCACCCGCGCAGTGAGCTTCTTCCTTGGCTTGCCGGGCCCTCGTCGTCCCAAGCAGGCTTTTGATGTGATGGTTGCCGCTGCTCGCAAGCTGGCTCACGAGCTGGATGGCGAATTGAAAGATGACCAGCGCAGTGTCATGACCGCGCAGACCATCGAGCATTATCGCCAGCGTATCGTCGAGTTCGAGCGTCGTGCGCTAACCCAGCGTCGCGGGTAAGCGTCATTGCACCGGTCCCGTGCCAGGCGTGTGCTTGGGCATGCCTTGCGCGGAACCGGACTGAAAAAGAACAGAACCAACAGATGAGCAGCCTCGGCTGCTTTTTTGCTTTTTGAGAGAACACCGTATGAAGGCCGCCGAAACCCGAATCCTGGAACTGCGTGCAGAGCTGGATCAGCACAACTACCGCTATCACGTTCTGGACGAGCCGAGCATCCCGGATGCCGAATACGACCGCCTGTTCCACGAGCTCAAGGCCCTTGAGGCAGAAAACCCGCATCTGGTCACGCCCGATTCGCCGACCCAGCGGGTGGGCAGTGCCGCCTTGTCGGCTTTCACCCAGGTGCGTCACGAAATGGCCATGCTCAGCCTGGGCAACGCCTTTGAAGAAAACGACCTGCGCGAGTTCGACCGCCGTGTAACCGAAGGGCTGGACCTGCCTGCCGGGGATCTGTTTGGCGAAGGCGGCAAGGTGCAATACAGCTGCGAGCCCAAGCTGGACGGTCTGGCGGTCAGCCTGCTGTACCGCGACGGCGCACTGGTACGCGGTGCCACGCGCGGCGACGGGACCACGGGCGAAGACATCAGCGTCAATGTGCGCACCGTGCGCAATATCCCGCTCAAGCTGCAAGGCAAGGGCTGGCCAGAGCTGCTGGAAGTACGCGGCGAAGTGTTCATGTCCAAGGCCGGTTTCGAGCGGCTCAACGCCAGCCAGCTGGAAGTCGGCGGCAAGACCTTCGCCAACCCGCGCAACGCCGCTGCTGGCAGCCTGCGCCAGCTGGATTCGAAGATCACCGCCAACCGTCCGCTGGAATTCTGCTGTTATGGCCTGGGGCAGACCTCGGCAGAAATTGCCGACACGCACATCGGCGTGCTTGAAACGTTAAAAAAATGGGGTATGCCGGTCAGTCGCGAACTGAAACTGGCGGACGGCGTCGAGGAATGTCTGGCTTACTACCGCGACATTGGTGAGCGACGTCTTTCGCTGACCTACGAGATCGACGGTGTGGTCTTCAAGGTCAACAACCTGGCGGCGCAGCGCGAACTGGGCTTTCGTGCCCGCGAGCCACGCTGGGCGATTGCCCACAAGTTTCCGGCCATGGAAGAGCTGACCGAACTGCTGGACGTTGAATTTCAGGTCGGCCGCACCGGCGCGGTCACGCCGGTCGCGCGCCTCAAGCCGGTCAAGGTTGCCGGTGTCATGGTCGCCAACGCCACGCTGCACAACATGGATGAAGTGGCGCGGCTGGGGCTGATGATTGGCGACACGGTGATTATCCGTCGCGCCGGTGACGTGATTCCGCAGGTAGTGCAGGTCGTCGTCGAGCGTCGCCCCGAAACCGCCAAACCGGTCGAAGTCCCGCAAAGCTGCCCGGTGTGCGGCTCGCATGTCGAGCGCACGCAGTTGGTCAAACGCAGCAAGGGCAAGGAAACCGTCACCGAAGGCGCGGTGTATCGCTGCGTCGGACGGCTGGCCTGTGGTGCGCAACTCAAGCAGGCGATCATTCACTATGTGTCGCGTCGGGCAATGGACATCGAAGGCCTGGGCGACAAGACCATCGAGCAACTGGTCGATGAAAAGCTCATTGGTTCGCCTGCCGACCTGTACAAACTGAAATACGAACAGATCATCGACCTGGAGGGTTTTGCTGAAATCTCCAGCAACAAGCTGCTCAAGGCGATTGCCGACAGCCGACAGCCGACCCTGGCGCGCTTCATCTATGCCCTGGGTATTCCCGATGTAGGGGAGGAGACGGCCAAGGTACTGGCGCGCTCACTGGCGTCGTTGGACCGCGTCAAACAGGCACTGCCGGAGGTGTTGACGTATCTGCCGGATGTCGGTCTGGAAGTCGCTTACGAAATTCACAGCTTCTTCGAGGATGAGCACAACCGCAACGTCATCGACGCGCTGCTGGGCGAGTGCGGTCTGCAATTGCAGGATCAGGGTGAGCTGGGTGCAGAGTTTGCCGCCAGCACCACGCTGGAAGGCCTGATCGACAAGCTGCACATTCCATCTGTAGGGCCGGGTGCTGCACAGAAACTGGCTGACCGGTTCGGCACGCTGGAGGCGGTCATCAGCGCTGACTGGCTGGACATGCGCCAGACGCTGCCGGAGAAACAGGCCAAATCGGTCCGCGACTTCTTCGACGACAACGCCAACGCCGAACGCGCCCGCGCCATCGAAGCCCAGCTCAAGGACTTCGGCATGCATTGGCGCAGCGAGAAAAAAACCGTCGAAGGCTTGCCGCTGGCAGGCCAGACCTGGGTGCTGACCGGTTCGCTGGAACGCATGAGTCGCGACGTGGCCAAGGAAAAACTCGAAAGCCTTGGGGCCAAGGTGTCCGGCTCGGTATCGGCCAAGACCCACACCGTGGTCGCCGGGCCAGGTGCGGGTTCCAAACTGACCAAAGCCAACGAACTGGGCCTGACCGTGCTGGACGAAGAGGCACTGCTCAAGCGCCTGACCGAACTGGGCGTAGCGGTTGATTGAGCAAGGCCGGTGATGCATGCCTACGCACTTGTCCGCTGTGGAGGCGGACCGGGCGAAGCTCCGCTTGTCCGCGAACTGTCGTGAGCCGACAGTAAAACCGGTGCGCCCGGCACCTCAAAAGCCCTGTTTTGCGCGGTCATCAGGACGTGTGTGTAACGCTGAGCGCTGTAGCGTTGGAACGATAATCTCGACTATCGTGCGATGCACTGCGCGTAAGCATGCAGTTTCCAGCCTTTGATTATCGTGCCGACGCTCCGCGTCGGTGCGCCGTGCTGGACGCTCTGCGTCCGATCTTGCATGGGTAGTGCCAGACCCCACCGACGCACCGTTTTCGCCCACAAAAAACGCCGCCAACACTGTCCGTCTCCGCCGCTCGATAATATTTTGAACCCCTGCAGCGTCGGCATGATCTAGTCCATGCAAGGCCAACGGGAGATCGCCATGTATCGCTTTTTCGAGCAATTGAGTTCACGCATTACCGCCCCATTTGTCGGCGAATCCAAACGTAACAGCAAGGTCTGGCAGTGCACCTGCGGCCAGTCGGTGTTTTTCCCCAATTCTCAATGCCTGGCCTGTTCGGCGGCGCTGGGTTATCTGCCAGAGCAGAGCCGGGTGGCTGCACTTGAAGCGGGTCCTGACGCCGTGACCTGGCGCTTGAGTGACGAGCCGGGCGCAGGCCTGTATCGGCGTTGCGCCAACCTAGACACGCCAGCGGCGTGCAACTGGTTATTTCCGGCGCACAACGCCGGTGAGTTTTGCGTGGCATGCAGTCTCAATCGGACCATTCCCGACCTGTCCATCGTCGAAAACGGCGAGCGCTGGCGCAAGGTCGAGACCGCCAAGCGCCGCCTGGTCGCGCAATTGATTTCACTGGGTCTGCAAGTCATCCCCAAGACCGTCGATGAAGAAACCGGCCTGGCCTTTGACTTTGTCGGCGTCGATCTGGAAGGCAAGCTGCCGACCACCGGCCACGCCAATGGCCTGATCACGCTGAACATCGAAGAAGCCGACGATGCACACCGCGAAGCCATGCGCGTGCAGATGCACGAACCGTATCGCACCTTGCTCGGCCACTTCCGCCACGAAGTCGGTCACTACTATTGGGATCGGCTGATTGCCGATACCCGCTGGCAGGACGGTTGCCGCAACCTGTTCGGCGACGAGCGCGCCAGCTACGCCGATGCGCTCGATCACCACTATAAGAACGGCGCGCCCGACAACTGGCAGGAAAGCTTCGTCAGTGCCTACGCCACCATGCACCCGTGGGAAGACTGGGCCGAAACCTGGGCTCATTACCTGCACATGATGGATGCGGTCGATACCGCGTTGGGCTTTGGCATGAGCGCCCGCGACATGGAGCTCGACTACCAGCCATTTCCGCTGGAAGTCCTCTACGATCCACAGCACCCCGGCGGCCCGGCGTTCCTGTCGTTCGTCAATGCCTGGATCGAGCTGGCAAGCATGCTCAACGAGCTGTCACGCAGCATGGGGCAGCCGGATTTCTATCCGTTCGTGCTGCCGCCGGCGGTGATTGCCAAGCTGCACTTCATCCACTTGGTCATTCAGGATGCAGGCGGCAAGGCCGATGAGGTCTTGTTGGCTCAATAACCCAGGCAGCGCCTGACATCCCGGGATGTCAGGCGCGCGCTCAAACTCCGTATCAAAGCTTCAATACCAGCCTGCGCTCGAAACCGATCCGTCCGCGATACGCCTCTCCGGTGTCAATCCAGCCCTGACCCACATAAAGCCCGATGGCAGCGCTGTTGTCGGCGTCCACCGAGAGCATCAACTGCGTGATGTCCGGCCATTTCAGACTCAGTGCGGCAGGCAACGCCTGCAGGCATGCCTTGCCCAACCCTTTGCCCTGTTCACGGCGGTCGATCTGCAAGGCATGCAGCGTCGCAGCCAGTTCTTCCTGAGCCCAGTGCGGCAGGCAGTCGCCACGCTTGAGCAGAAAAAAGCCCACAGGCCTCTCATCGGCCAGAAGCACGAAGCCGCAAACGTTCGGATTGGGATTGACCAGAAGCGTATTGAGCGCCGTATAGATGTCGCCGGAGAACTGCGTCTGTTCCGGCGTGACTTCCAGTTTTTCCAGCTGCTGGCACTGGTGTGGATCGAGATCGTGGTAGCCGACCAATCGAGTCTGCATGAGCAACCTGCTGGCTGATTATTATTGAGGCGGGCAGGGTACAGGATCGTGCGGGGGTATTTCGAGGATTTGAAGCACTGCCGGTGAAGGCGGATTTGCGTTTCGGCCCCGGTACACAAGTGCTTGAGCGCTATCGAAATTTTTATCCAGGGCAACGGTTGTAAACTCGCGCAAGACCGGTACAATGGCGCGGCTCGCCACTGGCGAGCGTCGTTATGGTGACCCCATCGGTCCCCCCGCAACGATTACCCGTGAACCTGGTCAGATCCGGAAGGAAGCAGCCACAGCGGGAACATTGTGTGCCGGGGTGTGGCTGGTGGGGGCACCACCTATCTCAAGGTATTTTTTGAAAAAGCCCTGCCAATGAAATATCAATTCATTCCTGTTTCGACGGCGTGTTGAGCCGGCGAGAACTTCGTGCATTTGTAAAACCGTCTGCCCGACACGCAGAGATAACCGCCGGATGTTTATAATCCAGCGGTTGATCCTGCGTGTCCTGTCTTACTTCCAGCGCGCCATGAAAATGGCCCTACCGCTTTCATGCGGTGAGCGATGAACCAGCTTGGGAATGCTTTCTTCAGTGATGCCTTTGCCTGCAAAGAAGTAGAAGCGGTCTTTCTTGGCTTCGTTGGTTTTTTTTGCGATAGCTTCGGCGGTTTTTTGTGCGTCAGCTTCGGCATTTTTGGGGATCATTTCTGCGTATTCCCCTGTTTCAAAAAGCTTTTTCGATTCTGATGGCTTGATGAACTCGGTGCCTCGGCCTTCAACGGTTGCGATGCAGATGACCTTTTTCGGCTCCTTATCCTGGTGCCATTTATCCGCCCCCTGATTTTTGGCCCGCCGCAGCTGAAATTCTTGTGGTTTCAGTTGTTCCTGTTTCCCGGTAAGTCTCGTTGCAATGTCTTTTGCCACTGCCGTGACCGAGCGCTCATAGTCCGTTCCCGTCAAGTCGATGACTTGTCCTACGGTCTGGTTTCGCCATGCGGGATTGCTGAGCGTGCTTCGCTGATGCAAATAGCTTTTCGTAGGCTCCGACATACGAACGCTGAAATATCCCTTATCCTTGAGTCTTTCCGTCTTTTTCTCAATGACTTCAGGCTTCAGTTTCAACTCATCAAATGGCTGGGGCTGGATGTGATAGGCCGATGTGCCCGCTCCGCCACGGATGCTATTGATCATAGGCATTTCCTCCGGGTAAATGGATGGTTCAAAGTTGGGGCCGCCTCGCAGGCGTTTTAAATAGCCGTGTTTGATTTCCCAATGACCGGGGCCTTGGTGGCAACCAGTTGAAGAGCGGTTCCGTCAGTCGGTCGGTTTTGACAGGCAGAGGGTGTGCGCTGTCATTGTCGCGCCGTCAGCCACCAGCCAAATCAAACTGAACCCTCACCCCCACACATCGCCTAACCCCCTTACGCGTCGCTTGAAACCGTTTTACGGCAAGGGGCAATTCAGGTCGCTGCGGGTGTCACGGGCTTTTCGGTCAGGCTTCTCGCAGCATCGGAGCCGGGGGCCGGATGGAACAGGACATCATCAGATTTTTCACAGACTCAGAATTTCTGGGTATTTCGCTCGCTAACTGGATAGTTGCGGTTTTTGTCTCGACCATGAGCTTTTTGCTGGTCAGGGGTGTTATCGGCTTTGTGCTGCGAAAGATGCGCGCGCGGCCAGTCACGCCCAATCGGCATATGAGCTACATCGTTGTGCAGGTGCTGTCTGGCACCAGTAATACGCTGTTGCTGCTGGCGTCGATTCTGGTCGGCATCGGTATGCTTGATCTGCCGGAGCGTTGGCTTGGGCGAGTGAGCAGTTTGTGGTTCGTGGTCGCGGCGTTGCAGGTCGGGCTGTGGGCGAACCGGGCAATCGCCCTGGCGTTGCAGCGCTATTTCGTTCGCCATAACACCGATGAAACCTTTCAGGGCAGTGCCTTGGCGACCCTGAGTCTCTGGGGCGCGAAGGTGTTGTTGTGGGCAACGGTGGTGATGGCGATGCTGTCCAACGTCGGGGTCAATATCACCGCGTTTGTGGCCAGTCTCGGGGTTGGCGGTATTGCAGTGGCGCTGGCGGTGCAGAACATCCTCGGTGACGTCTTTGCCTCGCTGTCGATTGCAGTGGACAAGCCGTTCGAGATCGGCGATTTCATCGTCGTCGGGGCGCTAGCGGGTACGGTCGAGCACGTCGGCCTGAAGACCACGCGCATTCGCAGCCTGGGTGGCGAACAGATCGTGATGGCCAACGCGGACATGATCAACAGCACCATTCAGAACTACAAACGCTTGCAGGAACGACGCATCGTCTTTGACTTCAGGCTCACCTATGACTGCTCTGCCGATCAGGTGCGCGAAGTGCCGAAGAAGGTCGAGAAGATCATCAACGCGCAGAAGCTGGCGCGCTTCGACCGCTCGCATTTCCGTGGCTTTGGCGAGACGTCGCTGGAGTTCGAGACGGTCTTTATCGTTCTCGACCCCAGCTATAACGTCTATATGGATGTGCAGCAGGCGATCAATCTCGAGATCATGGAAGCCTTTGCCGAGATGGATGTGCGTTTCGCATTCCCGTCCCGCACGGTGTACGTGGCGTCCTTGCCACCTGTGAAAACCTCACGGCACACCGCGCTGGAAGCTGCCGACGCTAACGCGTAAGCAGTTTTATCAGGCGGGAAAGTGCAGGGCGTTGGTCAGGTCGCCCATGGGCGCCTGGCCGCGCGCGATCATCGCTTCGTCGCGGCGTTTCAGGCCGTCGAGTTTTTCCAGGCCGTGAACGCGGGTGATCAGGCGCAGGATCGAGGCCGTGTCGTAAACCGTGTGGTCCACTTTGCCTTTGCGCGCGAACGGTGAAATCACCAGTGCCGGAATACGCGTACCGGGGCCGAAGCGGTCGCCTTTGGGCGGTGCGACGTGGTCCCACCAGCCGCCGTTCTCGTCGACCGTGACGACGATGACCATGTTGTCCCACTGTGGGCTGTTGCGCAGCACCTTGATCACCCGGTCGATGTGCCGGTCACCCGACGCCACGTCGGCATAACCTGCGTGCATGTTCAGGTTGCCCTGAGGTTTGTAGAAGGCCACGGCAGGCAACTTGCCCGCTTCTGCGTCCGCGAGGAAGCGATTGGTGCTCGATTCGTCGCCCAGGCCGCCATCGCGCAGGCGCTTCTTACGCTCCTCAGGGTTCTGCGGGCCTTGCTGTTTGAAGTAGTTGAACGGCTGGTGATGGTATTGAAAGTTGGGGATTTTCGGGATGCCGGTGGAGTCCTTGAATTCATCCAGCGTCACCTGCCAGGCCCCGGCGTACCAGGCCCAGTCGACATTCCTTTTCGACAGCTTGTCACCGATGTGCTCGTGGCTTTGCGGCACCAGCACGTTGGCCAGGTCCGGTTTGGAGTAATCCGGGTTCTGCGGGTCGCGCAGCCAGGTTGGCCAGTACGGCGGGGCCAGGGTGTTGACGGCGTAGTTGTCCGGGGTGATGGCGCTGGGGCCGAACTGTGGAGGCCCTTCCATGGCGCTGGCGGGTGACTTGTCCAGTGGTTTGAGGCGCGAGTCCAGCGGATTCATGCTCTGCAACGAGGCGATCTGCGACTTTGCAGGCGAGTCGGCGGCGTTCGGGTAGATCGGCGCAGTGGCCGAGATCAGGTATTGATGGTTGAGGAACGAACCGCCGAATGCACCCTGAAAGAAGTTATCGCACAGCACGAATTCCTTGGCGACGTCCCACAGACGCAACGAGTACTGCGTCTGCGCGTAGTTGCCCATGGTCAGCCCGCCGGCATCGGCCCAGGCGACGAACCGGTCGTTCTTGCCGTCGTTGATCTGCATCTGGTTCTGATAGAAAACGTGCCACAGGTCGCGGGTGACCAGGCTCAGCGGCAGGTCCTCGGCGTTGGGTCCCTTGAGCGGGAAGGGCGCGTTAGGCAGGTTTTCCTGAAACTGCACGCCCACCGGGTAGGTCACGCCGTCGACGGTCTGCGGCCCGACTTGCAGGACACCGCCCCAGGCCGGCGGCAGTTTGTCCAGCAGGGTGCCATTGCGGTCGCGCTGCACATAATCGGCAGGCCTGACGGAAGACAGGGGTTTCTGCACGCCCGGGAAATTCCCGAACAGGTTATTGAAGCTGCGGTTTTCGGCGTAGATGACCACCACGGTCTTGACGTTTTCACGCAGTGCACGGTCCAGCGCCGGTCCGACCAGATGATGTTTTTCAGCCTCTGCGGGCGGTCTTTCATGAGCCGAGACGTAACCACTGAGCGTCACACCTGCGCCCAAGGCTGCCATACCACCGAGAAAACGACGGCGGCCGGGGTTCTCGTTGGTGTTTTCGTCTTCTGGTTTGTCGCTCATGCCGAATACCCGCGCTGGTTAGTTTGTTACCAAAGATTTCAGGCGAGCGTAGCGATGAAATGTGACGGTATTGCTACACGTTGCCGGGGTATCAAGGCGCAAGTGGCGCGGTGTAGCGATCGATGATTCGCTGGATTTCTCCCGACATACGCATTCGTACCAGTGTGCGCAGAATCCTGTTCACCGGCAGGTCCGGGTTGTTACGAATCAGGCAGGCTGCGGGCTGGTCAGCAACCAGGGCAATAGGCTTGAGTTTTTTGCCGGTGGGCAGGCTGCGATTGGTCCAGTCGAGGATCAACTGATTGGTCACGGCGTAGTTGTAGCGTCCTGCCATCAACTTGCCCAGCGTCTGGCTTTGAGTGCGTGCGTCTTCACGATTCAACTGGTGGCTGTCGAACAGGTGCTGCAGGGCAGGGTAGTTGTAGCCCAGCACGGTGCCGACGGTCTCGGTATCGAACTGCTCGGGGTAAGGCCCGGCAGCGGTCTCGGCCGAGGCCACCAGCCAGTCGCGCTGGTAGAGAATCGGCAGGCTCCATAAATAGTCGCCTGACAGGTCGGGATACCATGCCTGGGCGCTGTAGCAATGGATGTCCACTTCGTCGCGCTCAAGCGCCCCTTGAATGCGCAGGCGCGGCATGACGTGGTACTCAGCTTCTCTGCCCACCTGATGCGCAAGGCTTTGCATGATATCGAACAGAATGCCGGATTCGGGCTGGTAGTCGGTGATGTGCATCATCGGCATGCTCCAGCCCTCGTTTACCGCAAAGCGCAGCGATGCCTGCCCCGCCTGGCTGGTTTGCAAGAATGAGAGCAACAGGCCCGTCGCGATCACGATCGCACGGGCAGTTTGAGGCCGTGCAAGAGCCCGGATACAGCGCTTCAATTCATCCATTTAGCTAGCGTAGACACAATAGAGACGGACACCGGATGCAATTTTGCCCCTGCTCGGCTAGCATTGGCGGTCTTCCGCTTACCAGTTGCGACGGTTTTCAATGAGTTATCAGGTTCTTGCACGTAAATGGCGTCCGCGCTCGTTCCGCGAAATGGTCGGCCAGGCCCATGTGCTCAAGGCCCTGATCAACGCGCTGGACAGCCAGCGCCTGCACCACGCCTATCTGTTTACAGGTACGCGAGGCGTCGGCAAGACCACCATTGCGCGGATCATCGCCAAGTGCCTGAACTGCGAAACCGGCATCACCTCGACGCCCTGCGGCACCTGTTCGGTGTGCAAGGAGATCGACGAAGGCCGTTTTGTCGACCTGATCGAGATCGACGCCGCCAGCCGCACCAAGGTCGAAGACACCCGCGAGCTGCTGGACAACGTGCAGTACGCGCCCAGTCGCGGACGCTTCAAGGTCTACCTGATCGACGAAGTGCACATGCTCTCCAGCCACTCGTTCAATGCCTTGCTCAAGACGCTTGAAGAGCCGCCGCCCTACGTCAAGTTCATTCTGGCCACCACTGATCCGCAAAAGTTGCCGGCGACCATTCTGTCGCGCTGCCTGCAGTTTTCCCTGAAAAACATGACGCCCGAGCGCGTTGTCGAGCATCTGACCCACGTGCTGGGCGTCGAAAACGTGCCGTTTGAAGATGACGCGCTGTGGTTGCTCGGGCGCGCTGCCGACGGTTCGATGCGCGATGCCATGAGCCTCACCGATCAGGCGATTGCCTTTGGTGAAGGCAAGGTCATGGCGGCCGATGTGCGCGCCATGCTCGGCACGCTGGATCACGGCCAGGTTTTCGATGTGCTGACCGCGCTGCTGGAAGGTGACGCCCGTGGTGTGCTGGAAGCCGTGCGCCATCTGGCCGAGCAGGGGCCTGACTGGAATGGCGTACTCTCGGAAATTCTCAACGTGCTGCACCGCGTGGCAATTGCCCAGGCGTTGCCCGAAGGCGTCGACAACGGCCATGGCGACCGCGACCGGGTGCTGGCCCTGGCGCAGGCACTGCCCGCCGAAGACGTGCAGTTTTATTACCAGATGGGCCTGATCGGCCGTCGTGACCTGCCGCTGGCACCGGACCCGCGTGGCGGTTTCGAGATGGTCCTGCTGCGCATGCTGGCGTTTCGTCCGGCTGACAGCGAAGACGCTCCCAGGCAACCGCTAAAGCCAGTGGGGATCAGCCAGGCCACGGCTGATTCCCGCAAAACGGTGGCTGATGCGACACCTGTTGCATCGCCCGCTTCGACGCCGCCGGTCGTGGCTGCGCCTGACCCGGCCTTCGAAGCGCAGCCGCCTGCGTATGCGCCGGCGCCGGCTGCTGCTGTTCAGCCAGAGGCAAAAGCCGAGCCTGCGCCGCAAATCAAACCCGAGCCTGAGCCGCAGCCTGAACCCAAGCCTGCGCCGGTCGAAGAAATCGATCTGCCGTGGAACGAGCCGAAAGCGCCGGTGGCCGAAAAGCCTGCCGAGCCCGAGCCCGAGCCCGATCCTGTGGCAGAAGTTGAAGCAGAGCCCCAGCCTGAGCCGGTAGCCGAACCGGTTCTGGAAACGGTTTCCGAGCAGCCGGACCTCACGCCGATGCCAGCCCCTGCGCCCGCCAGCCCCGTGCCGGATGCGCCGCAGGGCCAGCCGTCGCCGCCGGTTGAGGAACAGCAGGTCACGCCTGCGATGCTCGAAGCGATTCCTGACTCAGCCTATCTGTCCGCCCCGATGGACCGCGATGACGAACCGCCAGCGGACGATGATTACGTCGAGCCGGACATCGACATCGACCCGGCGTCGTACAGCTATCTGGATGAACTGGCCCACGACAGCGTCGTCGAGCTCGAGGCCGTTGAGCCCGAGCCTGCTCCGGCCGCCATGCCGGCCACCGGTCTTGCTGCCGATTGGCTTGAAGTGTTTCCCAAACTGCCAATCTCCGGCATGACCGGCAGCATCGCCGCCAACTGCACATTGATAGCGGTCGATGGCGACAACTGGCTGCTGCACCTGGACCCGGCGCACAGCGCGCTGTTCAACTCCACGCAACAGCGCCGCTTGAACGATGCGTTGAACCAGTACCATGGGCGCACGATCAACCTGAGTATCGAGCTGATCAAGCCCGAGCAGGAAACCCCTGCCCAGGCCGCTTCACGCTTGCGCACCGAACGCCAGCGTCAGGCCGAAGCCTCGATTCAGGCTGACCCGTACATCCAGCAGATGCTCCAGCAGTTTGGCGCTGTGATCCGCGAAGATACGATCAAGCCCGTGGACGCGCCGGTGGTGCAGACTCAATAATTGAAGACAGGGCGCCTTCGGCGCCGCGCAAACAAACCATGCATTTTCGAGGAGATATCCCATGATGAAAGGTGGCATGGCTGGCCTGATGAAGCAGGCGCAGCAAATGCAGGAAAAAATGGCCAAGATGCAGGAAGAACTGGCCAACGCGGAAGTTACCGGTCAATCGGGCGCAGGCCTGGTGAGTGTGGTGATGACCGGTCGTCACGACGTCAAGCGCATCAATCTGGATGACAGCCTGATGCAAGAAGACAAGGAAGTGCTGGAAGACCTGATCGCCGCCGCCGTCAACGACGCCGTGCGCAAGATCGAACAGGCCAGTCAGGACAAGACCGCCTCCATGACCGCCGGCATGCAACTGCCACCGGGCATGAAACTGCCGTTCTGATGGCAACTGCGCAATGATTGATGCCAGGCCAGGTGCCTGGCATTTTTCTGTCTGCATGCGACGCGGAGCGTCGCACGATATGTGCATGACGCTGGGTGCTCTGCATTGGCACGACCGTTACATCAAGTCAGCCGGAGCAAACCCCACAATCGCCTTGGTCTCCAGATACTCCTCGAACCCATGCACGCCATATTCACGCCCATTACCCGAACGCTTATAGCCGCCGAACGGCGCCATCGGGTTCCAGGCAGGATAGTTCAGGTGCACCTGGCCGGCGCGAATGCGCGAAGCCACCGAGCGGGCCAGCTCAAGGTCCTGGCCCTGAACGTGGGCGCCCAGCCCATAAACCGTATCGTTGGCAATCGCCACCGCTTCATCGATCGTATCGTAGGCAATCAGGCACAGCACCGGACCAAAAATCTCCTCACGGGCGATGCGCATCGACGAATCCACCTCGGAAAACACCGTCGGCCGCGTATAAAAGCCCTGCTCGTGACCTTGCACACGCCCCGGCCCGCCACAGACCAGTTTTGCACCCTCACAGATACCCGCATTGATCATCGCCTGCACGCGATGAAACTGGGCCTCGTTGGCAATCGGCCCCAGCACGGTGTGGTCCAATTGCGGATCACCGACGACGATCGTCCCGGCCGTCTGGGCAGCCAGCGCTTCGACTTCTGCCAGGCGGTTTCTCGGCACGATCATGCGCGTCGGTGCGCTGCATGACTGGCCGACGTTACGAAACGCAGCCATCACCCCAGGCGGCACAGCGTTGGCGAAGTCGGCGTCAGGCAGCAGAATGTTCGGCGATTTGCCGCCCAGTTCCTGGGTGACGCGCTTGACGGTCGGCGCAGATGCCTGCGCGACCAAAGCGCCCGCACGGTTCGAACCGGTGATCGAAATCATGTCGATGTCAGGATGCGCAGCCATCGCGCCGCCCACTTCAGGGCCGCTGCCATTGACCAGATTGAACACCCCAGGCGGCAGCCCGGCATCGTGCACCAGTTGCGCGAACAGCAATGCGCTCAATGGCGACAGTTCGCTGGGCTTGAGGACCACCGTGCAACCGGCAGCGATGGCCGGGGCAACTTTGGCGGTTATTTGATAGAGCGGCCAGTTCCACGGCGTGATCAGCGCGCACACACCGATCGGTTCACGTTCGATGGCCGTGCCGCCTTCGACCGTCTGGAAGCGATAGGTTGCCAGCAGATCGCGCGCAACCCGCACGTGCTCCGCGGCGAGCGGCACCTGCATGGCACGCGCAGAACTGATGGCTGCGCCCATTTCCAGCGAGATCGCCTGCGCAAGCTCTTCCTTGCGCTCGATGATCAGCTCATGAATCCGGCCGATGACCTGCGCGCGAACCTCAGGCGAGGTGCCGGACCAGCCCGCAAAGGCCGCACGAGCGGCTGCAACGGCGCGGTCTACATCGGCAGCGGAACCACTGGCAACGTGCGCCACGACCTCTTCAGTCGCCGGGTTGACCACCGCAATACTGACGGGGCTCTGCGGCGCAGACCAGTGACCATCGATATAGAATTTTTGCGCCGTGTGCGGATCAACGCGATGGCTGTTCAAGGGCTGTGTGATCATCCAGCGGGCTCCCTGGAGCGATAATGATTTGATAGCCATAAGCTAACAAAGCGGTCTGGACAAAAAGCGCCGATCTGGCGGGCTGCAAAGAATAATCTGCTGTATGCAACCCGCTAACCTCGCGGACCTGTTTCAGCCCGCCATCCGCCCTTGGTTCAGCCAATCGCCTGAGTCACCAGCGCAAACTGCTGCACGTCCGGGCTCTTCGGCGGAGGCGTGCCGAGCACCATGCGCGGCGCTCTGTCGACACACGCCAGGCCCAGGCTTTCCAGCCACGGCGCGAGCCCGCAGTCGGCCATGATGTCGAAACGCACAAACCGCTCGGGTATCAGGCGCAGCAACTGGGTGATCAACCGTTGCGCCTGCCCGACATCCTGCGCGACCACCGGGCCGATGATATGGCCGCGACCAAAGCGCCGTAGCAGGGCGATACCTTGCAACTGGCCATCATGCTCGATACCCACCGCCTGTTCGGCATCATGCAGCAGATCGGTCAGCACCACGCTGCGGTCCAGACCGCTGCCAGCGTTGGCCAGGCGGATCAACTCGGCGTGGTCGGCAGGCCCCAGTGTCCGAACAGGCAAGCCCTCGCTCAGCCTTTCAGCATCAGGCACCTGAGCAATGCCCTGATGCTGTTGAATCCGTGCAAAGTCAACGAAACCCATGCTCCTGTAGAGCGGCGCGCCCGACTCCGTGGCATTGAGGATCGGCGTGCGGGGCGCGGTGGCGTCCAGGCACAGGTTCATCAAGCGACGACCGAGGCCTTTGCCCTGATGTTCGTCACTGACAATCACCAGGCCAATCGACGACCAGTCGCCCTGATGACAGGTGAAGGCTACGCCCACCAGTTGCCCGTCATGTTCGGCGACAAAGCCATCCGAGGTGCGTTGCACCATCGCCCAGTCCTCTTCGCGGTGTGGCCATTTGAGGTGCACCGACAGCGCATGGGCTGCCAGTGTGTCTGCGGCAGTGGCCGGGCGGTAGTGATAGCGGGTGTCCGAAGTCGTGGGCATGGCGCCTTCCTAAGAATGAATGATCGGGCTCATATCAGCTTGCCTGCGTTCATCAGGCTGGAGACAAACGGCATCTCGATGGCACCTGGGTCCGTAAAGCGGCGGATATCGAATGGGCTGATCAGCGTGCGGGTGCTGCCGGTGCTGATCAGCTCGGCCATCACGTCACCGACACCAGGGCCGAGCTGGAAGCCATGACCGCAGAAGCCGAAGGCGTAGAACAGGCCATCGACCTTGCCGCTGCGGCCCATGATTGGCAGCGAGTCTGGCGTATAGCTCTCGATGCCGCTCCAGACGCGGATGATGTTGAGCTTTTCTGCGCCGGGTATCAGGCGGCTCATCTGTTTCATCTGATTGATCAGGCTTTGCGGCTTGAAATAGGCGCGACGGTTGACCATGTCTGGCTTGTTGCGATTGCCGCCGCCAATGATGATGTTGCCGCGCGGGATCTGGCGGAAATAGATCACTTCCTCTTTGATTTTGGTGAACACCCCGATCACCGTGGGCAGGGCGTAGGGCACCGGCTCGGTCACGGACATTTGCGGGCCGTTGGGCTCCAGCGGAACCGGCTCGCCAAACTGCTCGGCCAGCTTGGCCGCCCAGGCTCCTGCGGTGATCAGCAGTTGCTCGGCGACGAACAGCTGGCCGTCAGTGGTGGTGACGTGAAACTCGCCGCCGACCTTCTGCACCTCGACCACTTCGGTGCGCTCTTCGATTCTTGCCCCGGCGCGAATCGCCGCACGGGCGAAGGCGGGCGCGGCCAGGCGCGGGTTGGCGTGCCCGTCGTGCGGCGCATAAGAGCCGCCTTTGACCTCCGGGCCGAGAAACGGGAAGCGCTCATGCAGCGCCTTGCCTCTGATGACCTGCAAATCCAGCTCGCGGGCTTCGGGTGCCGCGGCGTAGGCCTCCAGCTCGGCGATTTCGTCTTCGCGATAACACACGCGCATGTGGCCGCTGGGAATGAACTCCAGGTCTTCGCCGATCAGCTCGGGCAGGCGTTTCCACAGCGCCCAGGAGCGATTGGAGAGTTCCAGCTGGCCGAGAAACCGGCCCTGACGGCGCACATTGCCGAAGTTGACGCCGCTGGCGTACTGGCCGATCTGGTCGCGTTCCAGCAGGGTCACCGAGCGCCCGTGCTGGCGCAGGAAAAACGCCGATGACGAGCCCATGAAGCCGCCACCGATAATCAGAACGTCGCTTTTTTGCGGGGTCATGAGGTGCTCTCGATAGTGTTCATCGTGCGGCGCGCGCCAAGGCTTCGATCTCGATCAGGTAGCCGTGGTGCAGTTCTGGAACCGGCACCACGGCGCGAGCCGGGCGATGGTCGCCCAGATAGCCCGCATAGATCCGGTCGAAATCAGGCCAATGCCGAATGCCAGCGACGTAGACCGTCACTTTGAGTAAATCATTCGTGCCGCAACCAGCTGCGCTGAGTATCGCAACCAGATTGTCCAGCGCAATGGCCGCCTGCACTTCGAATGGTTCGTCAACGCTGTGGCTGCCGTCAGCGCGAACCGGCAATTGCCCGGAAACATGCAAAATGCCTTGGTGCAGCACCGCCTGGGAATAGTGCCCGCCCGGCGCTGCGGCCGAGGGTGTGCGAATCAGTTCGATATCACCAGCCATGCAGACGACTCCAGATGTGCACTGCGCCGTCGGCGTCGCAGGCGTGGTAGTCCGGGAATTGCGCGCCGGTCGCGCACGCATGATTGGGCAGAATGCGCAGCCGGCTGCCAATCGGGAAGCGGCCGGTGATGTCTGTGCTGTCGCCTGTGGCGAGGGTGATAATGCCGTGCTCCTGATTGGCCCCGGTCACTCGCGCGCCATCGATCCACTCGCCGGTTTCAGTGCAGACCTGGCCGTAACCGAAATCCTGACGCTGGCGCTGGGTGCCGCGATCCCGGCTCATGGCCATCCAGCCTGCGTCGACGATAACCCAGCCCTTGTCCTGCTGATGGCCGATAACGGTGGTCAGCACGCTCAAGGCCAGCTCGTCTGCACCGCACACGCCGATGTTGTGCATCACCAGATCGAAGAACACATACACGCCCGCGCGCACCTCGGTCACGCCTGCAAGACCTTGTGCAGACAATGCGGTGGGTGTCGAGCCGATGCTGACTTCCGGGCAGGGCAGCCCGGCTTGGCGAATGCGTTCGGCGGCGCTGACGCAGAGCAGGCGTTCCTGCTCGGCCAGGGCTTGCAGTGCTTCAGGCGTGTCGAGGTCGTAGCTGGAGCCTGCGTGGGTCATGACCCCGCGCAGTTGCATGCCGCCTTCGACCAGTGTTCTCGCCACCTCGATCAACGCGTTGTCTTCGACCGTCAGCCCCGAGCGATGGCCATCGCAATCGATCTCGATCCATACCTGGAATTGCTCATCGTGCTGCTGGCCAAAGGCAACAATGGCCTGTGCTGCGACCACGCTGTCGGTCAGGATACTCAGGCGGCAGCCAATGCGCCGCAGCTTGAGTGCTTGATCCAGTTTGCCGGGTGCAATGGCAACGGCGTAAAACACGTCGCTGATGCCCTCGGCAAAACAGTGCTCGGCCTCTTTCAGGGTCGAGACCGTCACACCACGGGCACCCGCAGCCATCTGCGCCTGAATGACCGGCAGCGACTTGCTGGTCTTGACGTGCGGGCGCAAGCGCACGCCCAGTTCATTCATGCGTTGCTGCATGCGCTGAATATTGCGCTGCATGCGCGGCATGTCCAGCAATGCAACAGGCGTATCGAGAGAGAGCAGAGAAGCTGACATGGGCAAGGCTCGCATGACGGGGTACGACAGGCACTCTACTCACTGATGATGAAGCTGTGGTTCAATGGATTGTCATCAATCCTTAAGCTGAGCTGAATGATCGCCATCGAAGACCTGCGTCTGGCCGTGACGCTTTCGCGCTGTGAATCCCTCAGTGCTGCCGCCCGAGTGCTGAATGTCTCGCCGCCCGCGTTGTCGATGCGCTTGCGCAAACTGGAGACGCAACTGGGTATCACCCTGGCCAACCGCGACGCCAGACGCCTGAGCCTGACCGCCGATGGCGAACGTTTCGCACGGGAAAGCGCGCACCTGCTGGAACAGCTTGAAGCGCTTCCGGAATCTTTCAAACAGCGCGACGAACGACTGGTCGGCACCCTGCGCCTGGCTGCGCCGTTTGGTTATGGCCGGCAGCGCATTGCGCCGCTGCTGGCACGCTTCGCCAAGCTGCATCCGCAATTATCCCTGCACCTGGACCTGCGCGAAACGCCGTGGCCGGATCGCCACGACAGCGACGCGGTGATTCACATCGGCAACCTCAATGACAGCCTGTGGATCGCCAGGCCTCTGGCGCAGAACCATCGCTGGCTGTGCGCCAGCCCGGCTTATCTTGAGCAGCACGGCGTGCCTTCGATGCCCGATGAACTGGCCAGCCACCGCTGCATCTGCATTCGTGAAAACGACGAAGACGTGACCCTCTGGCACCTGAGCAAGGGGCACGCAAAAAAGACCCTGCGCATCGAGCCCGCACTGCTCAGCAACGACGGCTCGGTGGCGCGGCGCTGGGCCGAGCAGGGGCTGGGGATCGTGTTGCGCTCGCAGTGGGATGTCAGCGATGCGATCGCCAGCGGCAACCTGGTGCGCGTCCTTGCCGATTGGCAACTGGCCAGCGCCCCGATCAACCTGCTGGTGCCTGTGCGCAAGCACCGCAGCGCGCGGGTGCAGGCACTGACGGAGTTTCTGGAGACGACGTTGAAGGGCTGATCACGTCAGTCGCACAGGCGCTGTTGGTCGCAGTATCGAACACCTCAATTGACGCTCACAGCAACGCGCGGGTATAAACCGCGTCTTGTGTTTTTGTCGGATTTTTCTCCATGAGCTTCAGCCCCCTGATTCGCCAGTTGATCGATGCCTTCCGCGTGCTGCCGGGCGTCGGTCAGAAAACCGCGCAACGCATGGCGTTGCAGCTGCTGGAGCGCGACCGCAGCGGCGGTTCGCGGCTGGCATTGGCGTTGGGGCAGGCAATGGATGGCGTCGGTCATTGCCGCTTGTGCCGCACGCTGACCGAAGAAGAGCTCTGCCCGCAGTGTTCCGACCTGCGTCGCGATGACACCCTGCTGTGCGTGGTCGAAGGCCCGACGGATGTCTATGCGGTGGAGCAGACCGGTTATCGCGGTCGTTATTTCGTGCTAAAGGGCCACCTGTCGCCCCTCGACGGCCTGGGCCCGGAGGCCATCGGCATTCCGCAACTGATGGAGCGCATCAGCCAGCAGGCCACCTTCACGGAAGTGATTCTGGCCACCAACCCGACCGTGGAGGGCGAGGCCACCGCGCACTACATCGCCCAGTTGCTCCACGACAAAGGCCTGGTGGCCTCGCGCATTGCCCACGGCGTGCCGCTGGGTGGCGAGCTGGACCTGGTTGACGGCGGCACCCTGGCGCACTCGTTTGCCGGGCGCAAACCGATTGCCTTGTGAAGCCGTTCAACTGCTTCGCTGTCAGTAGCGCGGGGTGATATCCCGCTCTACAGGCGGCGCATCGGGGTCCTGACCGGCCGGAAACTTGCCTTTCAGGTGCCAGGCGAAGGCGATGATTTCGGCAATGGTGCGGTACAGCGGCTCCGGGATGCTGTCGCCCAGCTCCATGCGGGCCAGCAGTTTGACCAACTCGGCGTTTTCGTAGATCGGCACTTCGTATTCGCGGGCAATGGCCAGAATGGCTTCGGCCAACTGGTCGTCACCCTTGGCGCTGAGGGTCGGCGCCTGTTGGCCGTCGTAGCTCAGGGCGATGGCCTGGCGCGGGACATGATCGGGTAGGGTCATCAGGCGTTCTCGTCGATCCAGCGTTGTTCGAGGGCGGTGCGCGGCCCTTGCGGCGGAACGCCATGGCTGCAAGCCAGTTCCCCGACGGCCAGGCCGCAGGCAATCAGGCGCTCGCGCAAATGCCCCAGTTCATGTTCGATCAGTGTTGCGCTGTCCGGGCGCTCGGCCCATAACTGGCTGGACAGCGTGCCGCGCAGCAGTTGCGCATGCACCTGCATGGGGCCAAGCGGCTCCAGGTCGAAAGCCAGATCGACTTTCCAGAGTTTTTCACGGGTTTCCTTGATCTCGATATCGTCGCGGTCTTCGGTGGCGTCCTGATCTGGCTTGTCTTCGCGCTGCACCTTGACCTGCAACGGCACGATGTCATGGGCGTTGCGCATCGGCACTTCCAGTTGCCATGTAGTCACCTGAGTGCCATCGGCATTGGTACGGGTCTGCTCCAGGCCGCCCAACTGGTGGCTTTGCAGGCGCGAAACAGCGGCGGCCGCGAGTTTGAGCAGAATCTCCAGGTCGTCCTCTTTTTCGCCACCGCTGACGTTGCGCGACGGCAACGGAAAGATGCTTGGCTGGGTGCGCGCAGCCACCAGCCCCAGGGTGCCCAGCGCATTGCGAATGGCGTTGGGCATGGCCCGCGCCAGGGTGTTGGACGCAGCGGCGGCGCTGTAAGTGGTGTTTTCCGGCAGGCCGGGCAGAATCTGCGCGATCAGGCGCATCAGGTTGGCCTTCATGTCCGGGACCTGCGCCGGATTGAGCCCGGCGAGCAGTTTTGCTTCCAGAAATGCGCCGCTGGCATTGAGCGCCTGCGCAACGCCTTTGGGTGTGGTCATCTGATCGATATCGGGCAAATCGTCCAGCAACTGGCCGATGGCGGCTTGCAGCGGCGCGCTGATGGCTGGCGTGTTCGCAACCGGATTGCTGTTCACCGCCGTGTTGCTCTGCACGTTTTGCAGATTTTGCAGGGCATTGATCAGGGTGCTCAGCGAGCCCTGACGGTTTTGCTGGGTGGCCAGTTGTTGCGCCACTGCCAGTTGATCAAAGCGACCGGGCAGGGCGACGAAATTCAGTGCCTGACTGCCTTGCACCTGGGCACTCAACAGGCTGCCGACGGTCAACGGCTGCGGGCTTTCGATGGTCAGGCTGGAGCCTGCCAGTGCGGTGTTGAGCAGCATCACGATGGAGCGGTACGTGGGCGTTGCCGCAGCCGGGTTTTGCCCGGCCAGCAGGTTGACCGCCTGCGCGATCACCTGGCTGGTCATGACCTTGCCTTGCAACAGGGTGCCGACCGGCAACCGCTGAGTATCGAGGCTGGTCATCGAGTTTTTCAGCGCGCTGTTGAGCTGTTGCAGGGTCAGTGTCAGTTCGTTGGACGACGCCTGCGCCACCTGCAACAGGCTACCGGGCGTGAACGGTACGCTGCTGGTGACCGGCAGGCTGGTCTGGGTGCCATTGGCCAGCACCAGACGCAGCAGCAACTGGAAGTTCTGGTTGACCTGCTTGAGGGTCAGTACTTCGGCGTCGGCGGTCTCGCCTTCGGGGATGAGATTTTCCGCCGATTGCACTAAGGTCAGGACCTGCGCAGGGGAGATGCCGGCGCGCAGCAATGTGGTGATGGCGGTAGCCGCCGGAACGCTGGTGATGTCGCCTGTCATTGAAATGTCGACCTGAGGAAATTGCCCCTTTGATAACAGGACTCGTATGTATAATACCGGCCGAAACCGGGCTGGCCGCCATTAAGTTCTCTTCATGTAACGGCTGCATCAATCCTGACTTGAACCGTCTTTTACTCCGTATGTGTCTGTTTTGACACATTTCGCGACGCAACAGCACTGGAAACGCCTGATGACCCCAGCCCCCCCATTTTTGCAAGCGACGGCTCTGGCATGCGAGCGGGACTGGCGGGTGCTGTTCGAAAACCTCGATCTGCACCTGTGCGCCGGGGACATGTTGCAGGTCAGCGGCCCCAACGGCAGCGGCAAGACCAGCCTGCTGCGCCTGCTGTGCGGGCTGATGCAGCCGACCGCCGGGCAGGTGCTGCTCAACGGGCAAGTGCTTGGCCGCCAGCGAGCGCCGGGCTGCGATCTGTTGTGGCTTGGCCATGCGCCAGCGCTCAAGGACTTGCTCACACCGCTTGAGAACCTGGCCTGGCTCTGCGCACTGCATCAGCCAGCCGGTGCCGACGCTATTGGTCATGCGCTGAACGCGGTCGGGCTGGCCGGGTTCGAGGACGTGCCTTGTCACACCTTGTCTGCCGGGCAGCAGCGTCGCGTTGCGCTGGCACGTCTGCACATGCCCGGCCCGTCGCTTTGGATACTCGATGAGCCCTTCACCGCGCTCGATCAACAAGGCATCGCCCAGCTGGAGAATCACCTGGCAGACCACTGTGAACAGGGCGGTATGGTAGTGATCACCACTCACCACACCCTGAGTCGCTTGCCTGCGGGTTATCGCAGCATCGATCTGGCAAAGGGGTCAGCATGAGCCGTGTCTTTGCGGCGCTGATCCTGCGCGAAGCACGCCTGCTTGCGCGTCGTCCGGCCGAGCTGGCCAACCCGCTGGTGTTCTTCGCGCTGGTCATCGCCCTGTTCCCGCTGGCCATCGGCCCGGACACGCAATTGTTGCAAGCCTTGTCGCCGGGACTGCTCTGGGTGGCGGCGCTGTTGGCTGTGCTGCTTTCGCTGGACGGGCTGTTTCGCGGCGATTTCGAGGACGGCTCACTGGAACAGTGGGTCCTTTCGCCGCACCCTCTGGCGCTTCTGATTCTGGGCAAAGTACTGGCACACTGGGTTTTTTCCGGGCTGGCGCTGGTACTGTTGTCGCCGGTGCTGGCATTGATGCTCGGTCTGCCGGTGCAGTGCCTGCCGGTGCTGATGCTTTCGCTGCTGCTCGGCACGCCGGTGCTCAGCCTGTTGGGCGCCGTGGGCGCCGCGTTGACGGTGGGCCTCAAGCGCGGCGGTGTGTTGCTCGCCCTGCTGATTCTGCCGCTGTACATCCCGGTATTGATTCTGGGCAGCGCTGCGCTGCAAGCCGCCCTGCAAGGCATGCCCGCGACCGGCTACCTGTTGTGGCTCGGCAGCCTCACGGTGCTGGCGATTACCCTGACACCCTTTGCAATCGCCGCGGGCCTGAAGATCAGCGTCGGCGAATAATTGAGGTGCCGGGCATCGGGTTACCGATGCCCGGCAAAACCCTGGATACACCTGATGAAAAGCAACGCCATGAAAAGCAGCATCGGTTGGGCCTGGTTGCACAGGCTCGGCTCACCGAAAGCGTTTTACCGCATTAGTGCGCGCCTGCTGCCGTGGCTGAGTGTGGCTGCGTGTCTGTTGCTGGGCATCGGTATGGTCTGGGGCCTGGCGTTCGCGCCGCCGGATTACCAGCAGGGCAACAGTTTTCGGATCATCTACATTCACGTGCCTGCCGCCATGCTGGCGCAGTCCTGCTACGTGATGCTGGCGGTGTGCGGCGTGGTCGGGTTGGTATGGAAGATCAAACTGGCCGACGTTGCGCTGCACTGCGCGGCGCCCATCGGGGCGTGGATGACTGCGCTGGCGTTGGCGACCGGGGCGATCTGGGGCAAGCCGACCTGGGGCGCTTGGTGGGTCTGGGATGCACGACTGACTTCAATGCTGATTCTGCTGTTCCTGTATCTGGGCCTGATCGCGCTGGGCAACGCGATCAGCAATCGCGACAGCGCCGGCAAGGCCTGTGCAGTGCTGGCCATCGTCGGCGTGGTGAATATTCCGATCATCAAATACTCGGTCGAGTGGTGGAACACCTTGCATCAGGGCGCGACGTTCAGCCTCACGGAGAAACCGGCCATGCCTGCCGAAATGTGGCTGCCGCTGCTGTTTACCGTGTTGGGTTTTTACTGCTTCTTTGGCGTCGTGCTGCTGTTGCGCATGCGGCTTGAAGTGCTGCGTCGCGAGTCGCGCACCCAGTGGGCAAGGGCCGAGATTCAGCGCAGCCTGGGGCACACGCCGACGCCTTTGGAGAACACGCCTTGAGCTTCGAGTCATTCAGCGATTTTCTCGCCATGGGCCGCCACGGGCTGTTCGTCTGGTCGGCTTACGGCCTGTGTCTGCTGGTGCTGCTGATCAACGTGGCGTTGCCGGTGCTGGCGCGGCGGCGTTATCTGAAGCAACAGGCGCAACGCTTGAAGCGGGAGAGCCGGCCGTGAACCCGCTGCGCAGAAAGCGCTTGTTGATCATTTTGGCCGTGCTGGGCGGTGTCGGTCTGGCCCTGACCCTGGCACTCAGTGCGCTCAAGGAAAACATCAATCTGTTCTATACGCCAAGCCAGATCGCCAATGGCCAAGCCCCGCTCGGCACCCGCATTCGCGCGGGTGGCATGGTAGAGAAAGGGTCATTGCAGCGCTCGAAGGATTCACTGGACGTGCGTTTTGTGGTCACCGATTTCAACAAGTCAGTGACCATCGCCTATCGCGGCATCCTTCCCGACCTGTTTCGCGAGGGGCAGGGCATTGTCGCGTTGGGCAAGCTCGATGCTCAGGGCGTGGTGGTTGCCGACGAAGTGCTGGCCAAACATGACGAGAAGTACATGCCCCCCGAAGTGAGCAAAGCACTGCGTGAAAGCGGCCAGGCGACACCGGCTCCGGCCTCCATGCCCGCAAGGCAGGCTGATCGATGATTCCCGAACTCGGCCATCTGGCCATGATTCTGGCACTGGGCTTTGCGCTGGTACAGGCCATCATCCCGCTGATCGGCGCGTGTCGCAGTGACCGCCTGTGGATGAGCCTGGCGCGTCCGGCGGCGTGGGGCCAGTTCAGCTTTCTGATCTTCGCCTTCGGTTGCCTGACCTACGTGTTCATGACCGATGATTTTTCCGTTACCTATGTGGCGCAGAATTCCAACACCGCGCTGCCCTGGTACTACAAGTTCAGCGCCGTGTGGGGCGCGCATGAAGGCTCGTTGCTGCTCTGGGCGTTGATTCTCGGTGGCTGGACCTTCGCGGTGTCGGTGTTTTCCCGGCAACTGCCGCAGGTGATGCTGGCGCGGGTGCTGGCCGTGATGGGCATGATCAGCCTGGGCTTTTTGCTGTTTCTGATCCTCACGTCCAACCCGTTTGCCCGCCTGCTGCCGCAAATGCCTGCCAACGGACGCGATCTCAACCCGTTGTTGCAGGACATCGGCCTGATCGTGCATCCGCCGATGCTGTACATGGGCTATGTGGGGTTTTCCGTAGCCTTTGCGTTTGCCATTGCGGCGCTGCTCGGCGGGCGACTCGACGCTGCCTGGGCGCGCTGGTCGCGACCCTGGACACTGGTGGCCTGGGCGTTTCTCGGCATCGGCATCAGCCTTGGCTCGTGGTGGGCGTATTACGAACTGGGCTGGGGCGGCTGGTGGTTCTGGGACCCGGTGGAAAACGCCTCGTTCATGCCCTGGCTGGTGGGTACGGCGCTGATCCATTCGCTGGCGGTCACGGAAAAACGCGGCGTGTTCAAGAGCTGGACGGTGCTTCTGGCAATTGCGGCGTTTTCCCTGAGCCTGCTGGGCACGTTTCTGGTGCGTTCCGGGGTGCTGACGTCGGTGCACGCTTTCGCCTCGGACCCGGCACGCGGCGTGTTCATTCTGATGTTCCTGCTGGTTGTGGTGGGCGGCTCGCTGACCCTGTTCGCGATTCGTGCGCCGGTGGTGAAAAGCCACGTCGGCTTTGGCCTGTGGTCGCGGGAAACATTGCTGCTCGGCAATAACCTGTTACTGGTAGTGGCCGCGTCGATGATCCTGCTCGGCACGCTTTATCCGCTGGTGATCGACGCCATCAGCGGCGACAAGATGTCAGTCGGTCCGCCGTATTTCAACGCGCTGTTCGTGCCGTTGATGGGGCTGTTGCTGGCAGTCATGGCGGTCGGTGTACTGGTGCGCTGGAAGGACACGCCGCTGAAATGGCTGCTGGGCATGCTCGCCCCGGTGCTGATCGGCAGCGCCGTGCTGGCGGTGATCGCCGGGCTGGTCATGGGCGATTTTCAGTGGGCGGTGCTGGCCATCTTCATGCTCGCTGCCTGGGTGCTGCTGGCCGGGCTGCGCGACCTGTTTGACAAGACCCGTCACAAGGGGCTTCTCAAAGGCGCACGCAGCCTGACCCGCAGTTATTGGGGCATGCAGCTTGCGCACTTTGGCATCGTGGTGTGCGCGCTGGGCGTGGTGCTATCCAGCCAGAACAGCGCCGAGCGCGATTTGCGCATGGCCCCGGGTGAGTCCACCGAGCTGGGCGGTTATGTGTTTGTGTTCGAGGGCGCGAAGCATTACGAAGGGCCCAATTTCACCTCGGATCGTGGCACCGTTCGCGTCCTGCGCAACGGCGTGCAGCTCACTGAACTGCACCCGGAGAAACGCCTTTACAGCGTGCAGCAATCAATGATGACCGAGGCGGGCATCGACGCCGGTTTCAGCCGCGATCTTTACGTGGCCTTGGGCGAACCGCTGGGCAATGGCGCCTGGGCGGTGCGGGTTCACGTCAAACCGTTCGTGCGCTGGATCTGGTTCGGCGGCTTGCTGACCGGTCTTGGCGGGGTGCTGGCGGCGCTGGACCGGCGTTATCGCACGCGGGTCAAAACCAGAGTGCGTGAGGCGCTTGGCCTGTCGGGAGCTGCGCGATGAAGCGCTGGATCATGGTCGTGCCGCTGGCGCTGTTTCTCGGCGTGGCGGCGTTGTTGTACCGCGGTTTGTATCTGGACCCCGCCGAGCTGCCTTCAGCGCTGATCGGCAAACCTTTTCCGCCGTTCTCGTTGCAGGCAGTGCAGAGTAATCGGGTGTTGACCCGTGCCGACCTGCTGGGCAAACCCGCGCTGGTCAATGTCTGGGGCACCTGGTGCGTGGCCTGCCGGGTCGAGCATCCGCTGCTCACCCGGCTGGCGCAGCAGGGCGTGGTGATCTACGGCGTGAACTACAAGGACGTCAACGCCGATGCGATAAAGTGGCTCAAGGAATTTCACGATCCTTACCAGTTGAATATCCGTGACGAAGACGGCTCGCTGGGCCTGAACCTGGGTGTGTATGGCGCACCGGAAACCTTCTTGATCGACCGTCAGGGCATCATTCGTTACAAACATGTCGGGGTCATTGATGAGGCGGTCTGGCGCGAAAAAATTGCTGCCCGCTATCAGGCGCTGGTTGACGAGGGCCGACCATGAAACGCTGCTTGAGCGTGATTTTGCTGAACCTGTTGCTGTGCGGCATCGCCCATGCGGCCATCGACGCTTACACCTTTCGTGACGACGCCGAGCGCGCCCGCTACAGCGAGCTGACCCGCGAACTGCGCTGCCCCAAATGCCAGAATCAGGACATCGCCGACTCCAATGCACCCATTGCGGCTGATTTGCGCAAGGAAATCTACCGCATGCTGGGCGAAGGGCAGAGCAATCAGCAGATCATCGATTTCATGGTCGATCGCTATGGTGACTTCGTTCGTTACAAACCGAGCCTCAACTCCCGCACCTGGCTGCTCTGGTTCGGCCCGGCCGGTCTGTTGCTCGGTGGCCTGCTGGTGATTAGTTTTATCGTGATGCGCCGTCGCAAACAGCGCTTTGCCCCCGCCGCTGCGTTATCCGAAGACGAGCAGCAGCGCCTCGCCCGATTGCTGGACGATCACCGCACATGATTGATTTCTGGATAGCAACCGGGCTGTTGTTGCTGGTGGCGTTGGGCTTTTTGCTGATCCCGGTGCTGCGCGGCCATCGTGCGCAGCGCGAAGAAGACCGCACCGCGCTCAATGTGGCGCTGTATCAGGAGCGCCTGGCCGAGTTGCAGGTTCAGCACGAGCAAGGCGTTTTGTCGGCGCAGCAGCTTCAGGACGCTCGCGCCGAGGCTGCCCGAGAGTTGCTTGCCGACACCGAAGGCATAGAAACCGTTCACGCTTCCCGGCTGGGCAAGCCGCTGTTGTTTCTGGCTGCCGTGCTGGTGCCGCTGCTCGGCCTTATGGGCTATCTGCATCTGGGCGCCAGCGACCGGGTCGAGCTGAGCCGCGAATTCGCCAAGCCGCCATCCTCACTGGCCGACATGACCCAGCGCCTTGAGCGCAGCGTGCAGGCCCAGCCGGATTCTGCCGAGAACCTGTATTTTCTGGCGCGCAGCTACATGGCGCAAAATCGTCCCGGCGATGCAGCACGGATGTTCGAGCGTTCGGTGGCACTGGCCGGAAGATCGCCCGAGTTGCTCGGTCAGTGGGCGCAGGCGTTGTATTTTGCTAGCGACAAGCACTTCACCCCGCAGGTGCAGGCGCTGACCGACGAAGCGCTGCAGGCCGACCGCAAAGAAGTCACCAGCCTTGGCCTGCTGGGGATTGCCGCGTTTGAAACGCAGCGTTATCAGGCAGCGGTGGATTACTGGACCCGCCTGCTGGCGGCGTTGCCCGCGCAGGACGCATCGCGCTCGGCGCTGGAAGGCGGGATAGCCCGGGCACGAGAGAATCTTGCGCAACAGAGCTCGCCAGTCAAAGCCCGGTCACTCAAAGTGCGTGTCGCGCTGGCTGAATCGCTCAAAAATAACGTCCAGCCAACTGACAGCGTGTTCATCTTCGCCCGCGCAATCAAGGGGCCAGCCGCGCCACTGGCGGTCAAGCGCATCACTGTGGCGGACCTGCCCGCCGAGGTGGAACTGAGCGATGCCGACGCAATGATGCCGCAACTGAACCTGTCGAACTTTGCACAAGTCCAACTGGTTGCGCGAGTGTCTCGCGCAGGGCAGCCAACCACTGGTGAGTGGGTCGGCCGCAGTCAGCCGCTGGCCAGCGATACCGAGGCGCAGCAGGTAGTGACCATCGACAGTCCGGATAACTAGAGAAAACGCTTATGTACCGTACCGCACGCATCACCTTGTTGGGTCTGGTCGTTGGCCTGAGTGCCTGTGCAGTCCAGCATCCGGCACCGCCACATAGCCAGGATCCGATTATTAACCTGCCGGGTGGCCAGCAGCCTGGCGCACCGCGCCCTGGCACTGCGCCTGCCGAGCCTGCCAAAGCGCCAGCGGCAGCACCGAAGACCTCGGCCAGCTTCGCCCCGCCACCGGGCGGTGGCAGCCATTGGGACCCTCGCCTGGGTGTGTACGTGATGGACGACCAGCCCAATACGTTCTATCGCCAGCGCACTTACTACCAATGGAACAACGGCTGGAGCTGGGCGACCAACCCCAACGGACCGTGGCAGGCGACCGACGCCAGCGGCGTACCGGCCGGGCTGGGTAAACAGTTCAGCAATTGATTCAAGTCTGCAACTAAAAACGGCGACCTTATGGGTCGCCGTTTTGCTTTGCGGGGGTGCTTACTTGCCCGGATAAATCTGGTCGAACACACCGCCGTCAATGAAGTGGGTCTTCTGCACAGTGCGCCAGTCGCCGAAGGTTTTCTCCACCGAGAGGAAGTCCACTTTCGGGAAACGATCCTTGTACTTGGCGAGAATCTGCGGATCGCGTGGGCGCAGGTAATTCTTGGCAGCGATTTCCTGACCTTCTGGCGACCACAGGTATTTCAGATATTCCTCAGCCAGTGGGCGAGACTGTTTCTTGTCCACCACCTTGTCGACCACACTCACCGGCGGCTCGGCTTCTGCCGACACGGACGGGTAGACCACTTCAAACTGGTCGCGACCGAATTCGCGGGCGATCATCTCGGCTTCGTTTTCAAAGGTGACCAGCACGTCGCCGATCTGGTTGGTCATGAACGTCGTGGTCGCACCACGGCCGCCGGTGTCGAGCACTGGCACATGGCGGAACAGATCACCGACGAATTTCTTCGCAGCGGCTTCATCGCCGCCGTTTTTCAGGGTGTACCCCCACGCCGACAGGTAAGTGTAGCGGCCGTTGCCCGAGGTTTTCGGGTTGGGCACGATGACTTCGACGCCATCCTTGACCAGGTCCGGCCAGTCTTTGAGGGCTTTTGGGTTGCCCTTGCGCACGATAAACACAGTGGCCGACGTGAACGGTGCACTGTTGTTCGGCAGGCGGCTGACCCAGTCTTTCGGCACCAGTTCGCCATTGTCGGCCAGCGCATTGATGTCGGTGGCCATGTTCATGGTGATCACATCAGCCGGCAGCCCGTCGATGACCGAGCGCGCCTGCTTGCTCGACCCGCCAAACGACATCTGCACGGTCACGTCTTCATTCTTTTCGGCTTTCCAGTGTTTCTGGAAGGCGCTGTTGTAGTCCTTGTAGAAATCACGCATCACGTCGTAAGAGACGTTGAGTAGCGGCTGAGCCGCCTGAGTTGCGCTGGCAAAGGCCAGGCCTGCGGCCAGTAGCGAGGCGGCGAAGAGTTTGTTCACTGCAAGGTCCTTGAGATCATTGTGATGAAGTCTGATGGCGTAATGCCGCGACACTATCAGTATCGCGCCTGCTGTTTAAAGACTGAAAAGGTCTTTGCTTATGCCTTGTGCTCTACTTTTGCGAACAATTGATTACCACATCGCGAACAGAACGCTGCGCCATGCTCGTGGAAATTCTTCGAGCACACCGGGCAATCGTGTTTCAACTGCTCGCCGCGCATGGCGTTGGCCAGCTCGGCGGTGAATATCCCGGTGGGCACGGCGATGATCGAGTAACCGATGATCATCACCAGCGACGAGAGCATCTGCCCGACGGGTGTCTTGGGCACGATATCGCCGAAGCCGACGGTGGTGAGGGTCACGATAGCCCAGTAAATGCCCTTGGGGATGCTGGTGAAACCGTGCTCCGGGCCTTCGATCACGTACATCAGCGTGCCGAACACCGTGACCAGGGTTGAGACGGTGACCAGAAACACGATGATCTTCTGCTTGCTGCCGCGTAGCGCTGCCAGCAGGTAGTTGGCCTGGCGCAGGTAAGTACCGAGCTTGAGCACCCGGAAAATCCGCAGCATACGGATGATCCGCACGATCAGCAGGTATTGTGCGTCGCTGTAATAAATCGACAGAACCCCCGGCACAATCGCCAGCAAATCGACCAGCCCGTAGAAACTGAACGCATATTTCAGTGGCCGGGGCGAGCAGTACAGACGCATGATGTATTCAATGGCGAACAGCAGCGTGAAGCCCCATTCGATCCAGGCGAACAGCGTCGCGTAATCGCGATGAATGCTTTCGATGCTGTCGATGACCGTGACCAGCAGACTGAGCAGGATCGCCACCAGCACAATCTTGTCAAACATCCGCCCGGCAGGCGTATTGGCCTCGAAAATAACGATATGCAACCGCTCGCGACGGCTCAGAGAGGTGTCCATGGTGCTTCCCGATACAAAGATCGGCAGAGCCTAGGAGCATGGCCGGTCAAGTGCAAGCGCGTTGGCAGCACATTCAAGACCGGACGCAGAGCGTCCAGAACCGCGTTCCCACGCTGGAGCGTAGGAACGAGAACCACAACTATCGTGCGACGCTCCGCGTCGTCATGCCGTTTCGTGACGCTCTGCGTCACAATTCTGCGCCGCGCTGTACATTCAAGATCAGACGCAGAGCGTCCAGAACCGCGTTCCTACGCTGGAGCGTAGGAACGATAACCCCAACTATCGTGCGACGCTCCGCGTCGTCACGCCGTTTCGTGACGCTCTGCGTCACAACTCTGCGCCGCGCTGTACATTCAAGACCGGACGCAGAGCGTCCAGAACCGCGTTCCTACGCTGGAGCGTAGGAACGATAATCTCAACTATCGTGCGACGCTCTGTGTCGTCATGCCGTTTCGTGACGCTCTGCGTCACAACTCTGCGCCGCGCTGCACATTCAAGACCGGACGCAGAGCGTCCAGAACCGCATTCCTACGCTGGAGTGGTAGGAACGATAATCTCTACTTCTGCGCCACGTCATCCTTCTCCCAACCTCCACCCAGCGCCAGAAACAGGTTGATCTGCCCCATGGCCACTTCGGTGTTGGCTTCGGCCATCTGTGCGCGTACGTCGGTGTAGGTGCGGGTGGCTTGCAGGTCGGCGAGGAACGAGGCGCGTCCGGCCTCGTAGAAGCGGTGGGTCTGGTCAGCAGCTTCTCTGGCCGATTGTTCGGCTTCCTTGAGGGCATCGCGGCGGTCGAGCAGGGCGGTGTATTGCGCAAGGCCGGTCTGGGTCTCACGGATGGCGTTGAGCACCACGCCGTCAAAGCGTGCCAACGATGCCTGCGCCGACGCTTCGGCTTGATGGATGCGTGCCCGAGAGCCGTTGGACGGGAGGGTCCAGTTCAGCAGTGGCCCGAAGCCCCAGCGGTTGGCGGCCGGTTTGCCGAGGTTCTCGATCAGGCCGGTGGTGCCGATGCTCGCGCCAATGCTGATGTCTGGATACAACTCGCCGGTGGCCACACCAATTTCGGCCGTCGACATCGCCAGATGACGTTCAGCCTGACGCACATCCGGGCGGCGTTTGAGCAGTGTGGCGCCATCGCCCACCGGCATGACCTGTGCGATGTGCGGCAGTTCGTTACAGGTGCTGACCCCGACAGGTAATTGTTCCACAGGTTTGGCCAGCAGCATCGACAGGCGGAACATCGCCGCCTGACGTCGCGCCTCGTAACGTGGCATTTCGGCACGTAACGATTTGAACTGCGTCTGTGAGCGCGTGACCTGGGTTTCATCGCCACGGCCCGCATCGCGCAGGCGCTGGTTGAGGGTCACGCTCTGCTGTTGCAGGGCCAGCGATTCGCGGGCGATGCCGAGTTCTTCGTTGGCCGCGCAGATCTGTGTGTAGGCCCGCACCACATCGGCGACCACCGTGATGCGCGCCGTATCGACCGCCGCCTGATTGGCATCGACATTGGCCTGCGCGGCTTCGATGCCGCGCTGCAACGTGCCAAACAGGTCGAACTGATACGAAGTGGTCAGGCCAACGTCGCCGACGTTGGACACCGGCACCTTTTCGGTCAATAGATACGCCTCGCCCGATTCCTGCACACGCTGCGCGCCGATCTTCGCACCGTTGGTAAAACCGCCTGCGGCCTGGGCTTCGGACGTCTGATAGCGAGAACGTTGCAGGTTGGCGGCAGCAATGCGCAGGTCGGTATTGGAGGCGATGGCCTGGCGCACCAGTTCATCCAGACGCGCATCCTGATACAGCCGCCACCAGTGCGCAGGCACCGGCGCCGAAACGGTGTTGACCGAACGGCCGGCCAGTTCGCCCTGTAAATCCGGGCGATTGATCGCGCCGTCTTTCGGCAGTTGGTAATCCGGCCCGACCATCTGGCAGGCCGACAGCACTGCACTGAGCCCCAGGGCCGCCACGCGTAAAGCGCGTTTCATCGTTGCGCCTCCTGCGTATCGTCAATGATCGACACCGTCGCGGTGCGCCCGGCGATCATGCGAAAGTTGCCAGGCACCTCATCGAAGGCGATGCGCACCGGAATCCGCTGCGCCAGGCGCACCCAACTGAACGCCGGGTTGACGTTGGGCAGCAGGTTCGAGCCGCTGCTGCGGTCACGGTCTTCGATGCCGGCAACGATGCTCACCACGTGGCCGGTCAGCCGTGCGTTGTCACCAATGACCCGGATGTCCACGCCCTGGCCAACATGAATGCCGTCCAGTTTGGTTTCCTCGAAGTAGCCGTCGATATGGAACGACGCCGAATCGACCACCGACAGCACCGGCCGCCCGGCCGTGACGAACTCATGATCGCGGGGCGCGCGGTCGTTGAGGTAGCCGTCCACCGGGCTGCGGATCACCGAGCGATCCAGGTTCAGTTGTGCGGCATCCACGGCCACGCGGGATTCACCCAGTGCCGAGAGGGCGCGGGCTTCGCGTGACTGGCTTTCTTCCAGTTGCTCACGCGCGACCAGATTGCCCAGGCCGCGGTTACGCTTGTTCTCGCGGCGCGCTTGCTCCCAGGTTTCCTGACGCTCGGCAACCGTTGCCTGGGCCTGACGCAGGGTCAGGCGGAAACGGTCCTGGTCGATGGTGAACAGCACCTGGCCCTTGTGCACGGGCTGGTTGTCCGTCACCTCGACCTTCTGGATCAAGCCGGACACGTCCGGCGCGATCTGCACGACATCGGCGCGAATGTGCCCGTCGCGGGTCCACGGCGCGTACATGTAATACATCACCATGCGCCACACAACGACGGCAGCCAGAGTGACAACCAGCAGGGTCAGGACCACGCGGCCCAGTGTCAGTATCGGTTTTTTCATGTCATCAGGTATCGACTGAGAGTATCCACGGCGCCGAGCAGCAAAGCGTATAGACCTACGTTGAACAAAGCCCGGTGCCAGACCAGACGGTAGAAGTGGGCGCGCGACAGCACGGCGTGCACGCCGAGGAACAGCAGATAGGCAATGCCCATCATCGCCAGAAACGTGGGGATGAAGATCCCGCTGATGTCCAGATCACCGATCACAGCGGCGCTCCATCGATGTTGTGTGGCAGTTGCTCGGTCAGCTCACCCCCCACAGTGACGATCTCCACGCCCGGCAATAGCGCCAAACGCAGGCCGCTGAGCGCGTGCAGCAGATGAACGCGAGCCGGGTTGTCGCCCATTTCCTGATCGGTCAGCGCGCGGCGTGCGCGGTCCATGGCCATCAACAGGCCTCTGGGCGCGGGCAGTCGCTCGCCGGCTTTGCTGCAGTGTTTGAAATAGCCGCTGACCTCATCGATCACCTGCCGCAATAACACCTGAGCGGCAGGTGTTGCGCGCCGGGTGTAAGCGAGCAGGTCAAGCATGTTCAGCGCCACCCGCAGCTCACGCAGAGCAATCCCGGTGTCCTGCGCGGTAATCGTCAGGCGCGGCAGTTGCTGCATCAGGCGGTCGAGCATTTGCACGCCCATGCGCCGGTGCTCGGCCAGAGACGAGTGTTCGCTGAGGCTGGCGATGTCGCGCCAGCTGAAACGGGTCAGGCGCTTCACCGCCAGATCGACGCCAAACGGGCGGAACACCAGCGTCCAGATAAAGGCGAACAACAGCCCGGCAGGCCCGGCCAGATTGGAATTGAGGAAGTTCATGAAATCCGCGTCGTAGGCGCTCTGGATGCTGATGAACGACGAGGTATTGACGATGGTCAGCAGCGTGCCCAGAAAGAAGCGCGGCTGTACGGTCAAGGTGCCGACGCAAATAAACGGTACGGCGAAGGCGAGTACCAGCATCGGGAAGTCATGCAGGTTGGGCAGCACCACGAACAGGTACAGGCTGGCAAACACTACCGACAGCAGGGTCCAGAAGAAGAACCGGTAGATTTGCGGGGCCGGGTCGTCCATGGCGGCAAAGAAGCTGCACGACACCGCGGCCAGCGCGACCGCACTGGCGCCGTCTTTCCAGCCCAGCAGAATCCACAACACCGATGCGGCGATGATCGCCAGTACCGTCGAAGTCACTGAATAGAGCATCAGGCCGCGGTCCAGAAACGGTGTCAGGCGACCCAGACGCCAGTGGCGATAGACGGCGCGCCATGGCGACTGATCGTCGGTCTTGATCGCGTACTGCAGCGTGCGGCAATCCTGCCACAGGTCGATCCATTCGCTCAGGCGGAACAGGGTATTGGAGAGCAATAACCGGTCTCGGTCATCGAGTTGCGCAGAGCCCGGTTGCAGGTCTTCCAGCTCGCGGTGCAGTTGTTGCCACGGCTCATGTTGCGGACCATCGGCGGTGCTTTCGAGCCAGTCGCAAGCCCTTTGCAGCATGGGTTTCAGGCTGGCCAGCAGCTCGGGCGTGCGCCGCTCCAGTGCCCACAACGCATCGTCCAGCGCATCAATGACCGGCAGCAGGTGAATCATTCGGCCGCGTAGTTCATTGGCGTTGCGCACGGTCTGTTTGCGTGCGCCCTCGTGGCTCAACTGACCGATCATCATTTCCAGCGAATTGAAGCTGCCGACCATGGAATTACGCAGCGTGCCGATTTCTTCGGCCTGACAGGTGCGGCTGATGAAGCGCTGGCTGTAGGTCGCGGCGTCACCGAACCACTTTTCTGTGGTGGCCTGAAACACCGGAGCCAGACGTCTGGGCCAGAACATCGCGCCGACAACGGAGGCGCAGATGATGCCAAGGAAAATTTCCTCGGTACGCGACACGGCAATGTCGAACACGGCCTGTGGATTATCGACCACCGGCAGCGAAATCAACGGCATGGTGTAGCCCGCCAGCATCAACGCGTAACTGTTGGCCGTGCGCAGGTGCAGAGACAGAAACAGCAGCGTGCCGGTCCACAGCCCGACCACGATGGCCAACAGCAAGGGCGTCTGCACGAACATCGGCACCAGCAGCACCGACGCGGCCGCACCGGCCAGGGTTCCGGCGGCGCGATACAACGCTTTGGAGCTGGTCGGGCCTACGAACGGACTGGAAACGATGTACACGGTGGCCATTGCCCAGTAGGGGCGGGGCATTTCCATCAACAGCGCGATGTAAAGCGCCAGCATGGAAGCGCCGAAGGTACGCACACCGTAGAACCAGTCGCGCGCGGGTGGCACGCTGGAGAAAAATCCGCTCAAGCCGATCCTCCCGATTCAGTGTGCGCCGCCTCGGCGAACGCCTGGAACACACGCAATGTGGCTTCCAGGTCAGAAAGCTGCAGACCTTTGAGGACATCGGCGCGCAGCCGGGTCAGTTCCAGTTCGATGGAACCTGCCAGCGTGCGGCCCTTGTCGGTCAGGCTCAGGGCCTTGGCGCGGCGGTCGTTGGGGTCTTCGCTGCGGCACACGATGCCGGCCTTGCACAGCTGATCGAGCAGGCGCACCAGCGTCGGGCTTTCCATGCCGGCGGCTTGCGCCACTTTGACCTGATGGACACCGTCACCCAAGCGCGCAATCGCCAATAAAGGCCCTGCGCACGCTTCGGAAATCCCGTAGGTGACCAGCGTGTTCTGACAGATGCGTCGCCATTGGCGAGACGCTGCTACCAGACCGCTACTGACCGCCCGATGCAATGAATCGACAGGCATGAAAACACCGATAATTTAGTTAGGAGCAACATTGTTAGTGAGAATATTAATAGCTTGCTAACTAATATCTCGTAACAAGATCTTACGGTCAACCCGTAACTGCCAGACGGTGGCTTTGAATAGGGCCAGGGGGATCATCGACCCGGATCAAGCCAGAAATCGATAATAAATGGTCGCCTGGGTCAACGTGGCTCAGGGAAAGTTCATTGTTTACGTAAATAGTTTCTACCGCTCGTCGGAAATAAGCACTTTGTTCAGGCTGTTTTGTGATGTCCCTTCCAAAAAAATGACGCAGCACCCGAATCGACGCGTGCAGATAAATCGGCACCTGCAGCCTATAGCTGGCACTTGGCCGCAATTGGTAAATTGGCATCAAAATAGTGGCATTGGGGTTTTTCAGGCAGTTTTTTGGCGTCATCGAGTTGTCGGCGCTGTTTAAAAAATAAACGATTCAGCCGATAGTCTGCTTGAACGGAACGGGCCAGCACGCCCATTCCAGAGCCCTATTTGCCGGTACGGATGCGTACCTTGCGAGCAACCCATGATCGATCTTGCCACCTGGAATTTGTCCGTACCTGTCGGAGATCCCGCCACCATCATCGAAACGCCCAAGCTGCTCAAGGGGTATCGGGACGGTTATTTTCAATCCGGGGACACGCTGTTTTTCTGGGCACCGGTGACCGGTTCAACGACAGAGAACGCCAAGTACCCGCGCTCCGAGTTACGCGAGACGACGTCCGATGGCAGAGTCTTCAACTGGGCCTATTCGAGCGCCGACAATTTTCTGCGCGCTACGCTGGAAGTCGATCAGGTGCCTTCCACCGGCAAAATCGTGATCGGGCAGATTCACTGCTACCAGAGCACCGAGCCGTTGCTGAAGGTGGAGTATCAGTACAAGGAAAAACTGAAAACCGGCAATATCGTCGCCAAATTCCGTCGTACGCCGGATTCTGAAATCGAGGTGATTACCATCGCGCAGGGTGTGCCACTTGATCAGCAGTTCAGCTACACCATCAACCTGTCGCCTTCCGGCGATCTGACGGTCAGTGCTTTCGACGCGGTCTGGTACGCCAAGCTTGATTCGGCCTGGAGCAGCAAACTGTTCTACTTCAAGGCAGGGGTCTATACCCAGGACAATACCGGCTACACCACCGAGGGCGGTTCGGCGACGTTCTACAAGCTGGCAATCGCTCACGACAAGAAGTCCTGATCGTGCCCCGGCGGTTGATCAGGCCGCCGGAAACACCAGGCTGAAGCAAATCCTGCCGACAGCCGGTTGCGCCACTTCGACACACCCGCCATGCAGGTGCATGATTGCCGTGACGATGGCCAGCCCCAGGCCGTTGGAGTCTGAGCGTTCATGGCGCGAGGCGTCGCCACGATAAAAGCGGTCGAACAGCCGGGCCAGGGTGGCGTGTGGCAGCACCGGCCCCTGGTTTTCCACTTCGATTCGCCACTGCTGATCAACGGTCACTACACGAATCAGAATCTCGCTGTCTGCATCCGCATAACGGATGGCGTTGGCCACCAGGTTGCTCAGGGCGCGACGCAGCAATATCGGATCGGCCAGCAGCGTACCTTGCCCACTGGGGCTCAACTTCAGATTGCGCTCGTCGGCCAGGCCCTCGAAATAACCGGCCACGCGCTGCAATTCATCGTGCAGGTCGAGCGGCTGGCGTTCCAGGGCCGCTTGCGCCTCGTCCGCCCTGGCCAGAAACAGAATGCTTTCGACCAGCCGCGAGATGCGCTCCAGCTCTTCCAGATTGGAAGCCAGCAATGCCTGGTATTCATCGACGCTGCGGTCCTGACGCAGCGCCACCTGGCAATGGCCCATCAGCGAGCCAACCGGCGTGCGGATCTCGTGGGCCAGATCGGCGGAGAACTGCATCAGGCGTCGATAACCGTCGTCAATCCGGTCGAGCATGGCATTGAAGGCATTGCTCAACTGCTGCAACTCGACAGGCGTGTCGTGACTGTCCAGGCGTTTGTGCAGGCTGGCCGGGGTGATCGCTGCAGCGTGCGCGGCCATTTTGCGCAACGGGCGCAGACCGCGTCGCAGCAGTACGTAACCCAGCACGGCGGTGATCAGAAACGCCAGTGCCACGGCGATATAAATGCTCTGGCGGAAGCTGGCGAGCATGGCCATTTCCTTGACCATCAGGTGCGCGGCCTGCAAGCGCACTTCGACGCCGTTGGACATGACTTGCGCCGCCGCCGCGCGCAACGGCACGCCTTGCAGACTCATGCCGCTGCGCAGGTCATCGACCCGCAGCGGCTGATCCTGGGCAACCGTCGGCAAGTCCGGCAGCGGTGCGTGTTGCGGGTTGACCGAAACCACCGGCGGCTTGCCTGGCTCGCCGATAATAAAGATGTCTTCCTCGCTGTCGAGCATGTTCTCGAACAGTTGCGGGCTGCCTTTGAGGTTGTCCATCGTCAGGTCGTAGCGCAGCAGTTTGCGAAAGTGGTCGAGCCGCGCCAGGACCGCGTGGTCGCTGCGTTGCAGCACCGTCTGTTCGATGGACTGGTAGAGATAAAGGCCTGCGCCGCTGACCGTGAGCATTGCCACCAGCGCAAAGGCCAGGGTCGAGCGCAGGGTCAGGGAAGGCTGGCGTCGCATGGCCGCACCTCGCACACATAACCGATGCCGCGCACGGTGTGAATGAGCTTGACCGGGTAGGGCAGGTCGACCTTGCTGCGCAGGCGCTTGATGGCGACGTCCACTACATTGGTGTCGCTGTCGAAATTCATGTCCCAGACTTCCGAGGCAATCTGTGCCCGTGACAGCACATCGCCTTCGCGGCGCAACAAAAGGTGCAGCAGGGCGAACTCCTTGTTGGTCAGCACGATGACCTGTTGCTGACGTGTCACGCGGCGGCGCAACAGGTCGAGTTCCAGGTCGGCCAGATGAAAGTGATCGGCCTCGCGCACCACGCCACGGCGCAGGATGGTGCGAATGCGCAGCAGCAGTTCAGTGAAGGAAAACGGCTTGACCAGGTAATCGTCGGCGCCCAGCTCCAGGCCGCGAATCCGGTCCTGCAATTGATCGCGGGCGGTCAGGAACAACACCGGCACGTCCTGCCGGGCGCGCAGCACTTCGATGATCTGCCAGCCGTCGATACCGGGCAACATCACGTCCAGCACGATCAGGTCGTAGCGGTTTTCCAGCGCCAGGTGCAGGCCGTCGGCGCCGTGCTGGGTCCAGTCCACCTTATAGCCGGATTCGCCCAGGCCCTTCTTCAGGTACTCGCCGGTCTTGGTGTCGTCTTCAATCAGCAGGATATGCATCGTTTTGTCCGCTACGCTTTGCAGGCACCCTCGGTGCACCGATGCCGAAGTCTAACCAGTTGCCGACGGGGTGTCCGGCGAATGACAAAAATGTCATTGCCCGGTCATTCTGCGGTGCCGGTAGCGGTGCAAGGATGGGTTTCAGATATCAACTGCCAAGGAAGTACCGATGAAGACTGCACTCTCTACTACGTTCGGCCTGCTGTTGCTCAGCGCTGCTGTCATGACTCAGGCTGCTGACATGAAGGTTGTCAAGCCGATGCGCGGCACGGTTGACAGCGTTCAGGCCGACACGTTGAACTTCACCACCCGTGCGGGTGAGCATCAGAGTATTCAACTGACTGACAAGACCGGCATTCGCCTGGTTTCCAAGGCTGACCTGGAGTCGATCAAGGCTGACAGCTTTGTCGGTTCTGCGGCAATTCCGCAGGCTGACGGCACGCTGAAAGCGCTGGAAGTCACGGTCTTTGAAGCAAGCCTGAAAGGCAGCGGTGAAGGTCACTACGGCTGGGAAAATGCCGACGGCAGCACCGGCACCATGACCAATGGCACCGTGGGCACCCTGTCCAAAGCCAATGGCCGCACCCTGACCGTCAAATATGAAGGTGGCGAGAAGAAGCTGGTGGTGCCGGAAGACGTGCCTATTGCCTACGTTGAGCCTGGCAAAAAAGAACAACTGACCAAAGGTGCCAAGGTTGTGCTGTTCCCGGCCGATGACGGCAAGTCGGCACGCGGTGTCGCAGTCGGCAAGGACGGTTTTACCCCGCCGATGTAATCGCAGCCGAGGCTGTCAGTGGCAGGCTGCTGCTGACACCCTCGGTTACACCTGATCTAGAGGGATCTGCGCATGAAAACCCGCCCGATTCATCCGTGGCCGGTGCGCCTGACGCATTGGGTCAATGCCGTGGGCATGGTCTGCATGTTCATGAGCGGCTGGGCCATTTATAACGCATCGCCATTGATGCCATTCACGTTCCCCAAATTCCTGACACTCGGCGGCTGGCTGGGCGGCTCCATCGCCTGGCACTTTGCGGTGATGTGGCTGTTGGTCGTCAATGGCCTGATTTATGTGCTGTACGGCGTGTTCAGTCGCCATTTCAGGCGAGATCTATTGCCGGTTCGGCCGTCCGAGGTAAAGCGCGACATGAGTGACGCGCTGCATTTTCGCCTGGCCCACGTCAAAGGTCAGTACAACGCGGTGCAACGCTTGATGTACTGGCTGGTGTTGATTATGGGCGTGTTGGTCGTGGTGTCCGGTCTGGCCATCTGGAAACCGGTGCAGTTTCAGGGGCTGGTTGCCTTGCTGGGCGGTTTTGATTTTGCCCGCTGGGTGCATTTTGGCGCGATGACGGCGATCGGCGCGTTTGTCGTGGTTCACCTGGTGTTGGTCGTGCTGGTGCCCAGTACCTTGTTACCGATGATTACCGGCGGCCGCCAGCCGAACGAAGACGGAACTGCTCAACCATGAACGAACCTCGTAAACGCATCACCCAGCGTATTCGCCTGGAGCCTGCACAGCAGAGCCAACTGATCGATATCCAGCGTCGTTCGTTCCTGCGCGCAGGGCTGACCGTAGGCGCTATGTCGATGCTCACCGGCTGTAATCTGCAGGACGGTGATCAGGTGGACAAGGTGCTGTGGGCCATGTCGCGCTGGAACGACCGGGTTCAGGCCTGGCTGTTCAACGGCCAGAAACTGGCCCCGACTTATACCAAGGCGCAGTTGACCAACCCGTTCCCGTTCAATGCGTTTTACCCTGAATACAACGTGCCTGAGCTGGAGCTTGCCGACTATCGGCTGGCGGTGTCCGGGCTGGTACGCGACAAGCAGCCGTGGACGATAGACGCGCTGCGCAAATTGCCGCAACGCACGGACATCACGCGGCTGATCTGCATTGAAGGCTGGAGCGCGATAGGGCAGTGGGGCGGTGTGCCGCTGAAAACGTTTCTGGAGTACATCGGAGCGGATACTACGGCGCGCTTCGTCGGCTTCAAGTGCGCCGACCGCTATTACTCAAGTTTGGACATGCCCACCGCGCTGCACCCGCAGACCCTGCTGGCGCTGGACTTCGGCGAAGTCGCGCTGCCTCCGGACTACGGTTACCCGCTGCGCGTGCGGGTGCCGACCAAACTGGGCTTCAAGAACCCCAAGCACATCGTCGAGATTTTCGTCAGTAACGAAAACCCCGGCGGGTACTGGGAAGATCAGGGCTACAACTGGTTCAGCGGAATCTAGGGGCGCAGGGCGACGCTTCGCTCCCACGCCCTCCGGGCAGAAAACCCATTCTTGGGGCGCCTCAGCTCAGTTCAGGCCCAGTTTTCCGCGCAGGGTCGAGAGGTCTTCGGCCAGGGTGTTGACCGGGCCGACCAGGGCTTTGCGGTCGTTTTCCTTGACCTTGTCGTAGGTTTCAAAGCCACCGTCCTTGGTCTTGTACTTGGCCAGGATCTTGTCCACGGTGGCGAAGTTCTTGTCGACTTTGGCGCTGAAGGCCTTGTCCTGCTGCTCTATTTGCGGACGGAACAGGTCGACGATTTTCTTCGCGCCGTCGATGTTGCCCTGGAAGTCGTACAGGTCGGTGTGGCTGTAACGGTCTTCTTCACCGGAAATCTTGGTCGCGGCCACTTCTTCCAGCAGCGCTGCTGCGCCGCCGACGACTTTTTCAGGCGGGAAGGTCAGCTCGGCCACGCGCTTTTCCAGGTCCTTGACGTCGCTCAACAGCTTGTCGGCAATCGGGCCCTGGTCCTTGGTGGAGTTCTGCGAGAACAGTGCATATTCCAGGCGATGGAAACCGGTGAAATCTTCAGCCGTCACGCCTTTTTCGTGGTCGTCGACGCGCGAGTCAATCGAGGCGTCCAGGTCACTGAACAGCTCGGCAATCGGCTCGACCGACTCGTAATACACGCGAGTCGGGGCGTACAGTTTTTTAGCGGTTGCGATGTCGCCTTTCTTTACCGCATCGGTGAACTTCTGGGTGTGGCTGACCAGTTCTTCGATGTTCTCGGTCACGTAGATTTTGTAATCCGAAACCGGGCCTACCAGGTCCAGCGGCGCGGTGGCGGCGAAGGCGGACAGCGGGGTCTGAAGCAGGCCAAGCGTCAGGAGCAAAGCCAGAGGCGTCTTTTTCATGGGTGTCTTCCGGGTAGGGAGTGGGTAGGTCATGCGGTTTGAGTGGACGATGCAGCCGCCAGCAACGAGCGACCGATGAAATCCTGTTCGCCGGTTACCCCCGGCAGGGTGAAGAAGTAGCCGCCACCGACCGGTTTGAGGTATTCCTCAAGCGGTTCGCCGTTGAGGCGGCTCTGGACGGTGATAAAGCCTTTTTCCAGGTCGGCCTGGTAGCAGATGAACAGCAGGCCCATGTCCAGCTGGCCGTTCTTGTTCACCCCGTTGGAATAGTTGAACGGGCGACGCAGGATCAGGTTGCGCTGGCTTTCGGCAGTACGGGGGTTGGCCAGGCGGATGTGCGAATCCAGCCGGGTTTTCTTGCCTTCGGGGTCAGCCGCGTAGTTGGGCACATCGCTCTCGACCTTGCCGTCCATGGGCGCACCAGTGGTTTTGCTGCGGCCGAAGATCGACTCCTGTTCCTGCAGCGGCGTGCGGTCCCAGCGTTCGACGAAGTTGCGGATGATGCGCACCGCCTGATAGCTGCCGTTGGCGGCCCACGCCGGCTCGTCGCTGCCCGGTTGCACCCAGACCAGTTCGTTCATGGTCTTCTGGTTGTTGGAATCCGGATTGGCCGAGCCATCTCGGAAGCCCAGAAAGTTGCGTGCGCTTTCCGCCGGCTGGCCGGGTTTTTTCGGTGCCTGGGGCGGCACGGTGCCTTCCTGTTTCCAGCGCACCAGCAGCAGGTCGGGCAGGTTCTTGACGATGTCGCGCAGGGCGTGAATGTTGCTGTCAGCGGTGTTGGCGCAGAACTGAATGCTCAAATCGCCGTGGCAGCTGGCCGGGTCCAGCGCGTCATTGGGAAAGCCGGTCATGCGGCTCAGGCGTAGGGGCTTCAGCGCAGCCAGACCAAAACGCTCATCGAACAGCGACTCGCCTACTGACACGGTAATGGTCAGATTATCCGGGGTAACGATCGGGCCGAGAATGCCTGAGTCCGGCGGCGGCAGTTTCGGGTCGATCTCCGGCACCGGGCCACCGGTCATCAGGAACGCGATGCGTTCGTTCAGCGTGCGAAACAGGCGTTCCAGGTCGTTACGGTCAGCGGCCAGCACATCGAATGCCACCAGCATGCCGGCGGCCGGGCGCGGGTTGACGATGCCGGTCTGGTGCAGGCCGTGGAAGTCGTTGTGGTCCTGTGTCTTTTCGCTGTTCGGTGCTTCGGTGACCTGCGCAGGCGCGGCGGCCAGCACGTTGCCGCTCAGGCTGCTGCCAGCCAGCGCGGCACCCGCGGCACCAAGGCCCATCAGGACACGGCGACGCTGCAGTGAAACAGGGGCGTTAGTGGCGTCTGGATTGCTGTCTGGGGTTTTCATCGTGGTGTACGGTGCTCCGGTGGATCAGAGGTCAGAAAGGCCGAGTGCCGAATCGATGTCGCCGAGTGCATCGGCCAGTGCGCCAGCCTTGGCCGTGATCTGCTGGCGCTGCGTGGCGTCCACCTGATCGTAAGGGCGATAGCCGTCAGCGGTGGCGAGCGCATTCAGCGTGGTGTCCAGGTCAGCAGTTGCCGCATCGATTTTCTGCAACAGCTCGCCTGCGCTACGCGTCAGCAAGGGACGCAGCAGATCGACAATCTTGCGCGTGCCGTCCAGATTGGCGGCAAAGCCGTTGAGGTCGCTGTGGCTGTAGCGCTCTTCTTCGCCATTGCTGCGCACGTCCGCCAGGCTGCGCATCGTGCGTGTGGCGATGGCAGGCAATTGCTCGGGTGTCAGTGATTGCGCCATCAGCTGTTTCTTGAGCTGGGTGACATCGCTTTGCAGACGCTGCGCCACCGGCGACAGGCCCTCGACGCTGCGTTGCTCGAACAGCGCGTATTCGACGCGGTGGAAGCCGGTAAAGCCCGGATCCTGCTCGTGCTTTTCGTAGTAATCGGCGCGCGCGTTGATGGCATTGTCCAGTTCTGACAGGCGCTGTGCGGCAGGTGCAATGCGCTGATAGGCTGCGCGGGCGGGCAGGTAAGCCGCCTGCGCGGCGCTCAGGTCGCCGGCGTCAATGGCCTGTTGCAGGGCGGTCACGGCTTTGATCAGCGCCGAACCTTGCAGGCTCAGGTACACGCGGTATTCGGAAAGCGGGCCGATGAACGCGGTCATCGACGGGCGCGCTTTGGCCTTGGCGTCGGACTCGGCGGTCGGTGTCACGTGCAAAGTGCCGCGCGGGTTGCTGAGCAGGCCGCAGGTGATGGCGTAATCGCCCGGTGCGAGGTTGGCGTTGATCACCTGGCTCAGGCCAGGCGCGATGTTTTCCCGCTCTTCGATCACTAGCACACCGTCGAGAATTTCCCACTCAACGGCCCGCTCGGAGCGGTTGACGATACGGAAGGCATTCTTGCCAGCGGCCACGGTCAGGGCATTCGGTTCGCAATTGTGCGCGTGAATGTTGACCACGGTTTCAGTGCCGGCATTGGCTGCGCGTTTTTTGGCGGCCACTTGCGAGGCGTAGTAGAACAGCCCGCCTGCGGCAATCATCAGGATCACTGAGCCGGCGACGGCCAATCGCAGGACACGGGGCGGCCTGGCTTTCTCGCAAAGCCCTGAGGGACGGTTAGACATGGGTGCCCTTATTCGTTCGTAACAGAAGATGGGTGTGGCTGGACCGGCTTGCCGGCCTTCGGGGTGTGCGGCATGAAAAACAGCACCAGTGCCCCGATCAGGTAGATCAGATAAACGCTCAGGGTGCTGACCGTCGGCGCATCCTGATAACCGAACATGCCGGCCAGTACCGAGCCTGCCGGGCCGTCCATCGGCAGCAGCGCGCTGATGTCGAACACCACGCCTTGCAGGTGATTCCACACGCCGGCTTCATGCAGCGCCTGCACAGAGTTGGCCAGGATGCCCGCCGCCACGACCAGAATGAACAGCCCGGTCCAGCGGAAAAACAGGCCCAGGTTCAGGCGCATGCTGCCGCTGTAGATAGCCACACCGAAACCGACGGCCAGCAACAGGCCGAGCAGGGCACCGAGTGGCGCACTTGAGCCTTCGCTCTGTTGAAACACGGCAAGCAGAAAAAACACGGTTTCCAGCCCTTCGCGGGCCACGGCGAAGAACACCATGGCGATCAGCGCGTAGGTCTGGTTTTTCGAGCCGGCGAGGGCGGCGTCCAGTGATTCGTGCAGCGCGTGCTTGATCGAGCGCGCCACTTTGCGCATCCAGAACACCATCGAACTGAGAATGCCCACGGCAATAAGGCCGACAATGCCTTCGAACAATTCCTGCTGCTTTTGCGGGAATTCAGCGCTCATCAATTCCAGCCCGCCACCGACGAACAGCGAAAGGGAGGCGGCGAGGAACACGCCAACCCACACCGCAGGCATCCACTCGCCGCGGCCGGTCTGTTTCAGGTAGCTGGCGATGATGCCAACAATGAGGGCGGCTTCGATGCCTTCGCGCAGCATGATCAAAAACGGAACGAGCATATCCCACCGGGTCGAGACTAAAGGGTGAAGGTGTTTCGACGAGCCATCAGCTGGAAACACTGCGTAACATAATGATACTCATTCTTGAATGCGGGTAGTTGTTTTTTGTCTGCCTCTCGTTTTTGGCAGCTTGTTCAGGTCAGGTTCAGCTGGCTGATTTTTACGCTTGGCGCTTTTTTCTGTGCCGTTGTGAATTTGAAAGCAAGACTCGGGGTGCTTATCAGCGCTGACAGGGATAGGCTCACTGAAACTCAAGGCAGGGCAACACATGGACAGCATCAACGCCTCGGCGCCAGAGCAGGCACTGCGTACTGAAGATGACCCGCGCTGGGATATTTTGCTCAACCGCCGCTCTGGTTCTGCGGTGAGTGCTGATTTTGTCTACGCGGTGCGCACGACCGGTGTCTATTGCACACCCGGCAGCCCGAGCAGGCTGCCACGGCCGGAAAATGTCGTGTTCTTTGACAGTGCAAGCCAGGCCGAAGCCGCCGGTTTTCGGCCCTCCAGGCGCAGCGCTGAGGATCAGCAAAGCGTCGATCTCAAGCACGCGGCGGCAGTCTCTGACGCGTGCAGAGCGATAGACGCCTGCGATTCGATGCCTAACCTGGCCGAGCTGGCAGAAGCGGTCGGGATGAGCAGCTTTCATTTTCACCGCACGTTCAAGAAAATTACCGGGCTCACGCCCAAGGCTTATGGCGCCGCTTCCATGCGCTCGCGGGTGCAGGCCCAGCTTTCCCGGGGCGTGACCATCACCAGTGCGCTGTACGAGGCGGGCTACAACTCCAACAGTCGTTTCTATGAGGCTTCGCAGAACATGCTCGGCATGAAACCTTCCGAATACCGGGCGGGCGGCGCCAACATCGATATCAGATTCGCGTTGGGTGAAAGTTCGCTGGGGTCGATTCTGGTGGCGACCAGCCGCAAGGGGATCTGCGCGATTTCCCTCGGGGATGACCCCGATGCACTGATTCAGGGTTTTCAGGACCAGTTTCCCAACGCCAACCTGATCGGCGCAGACGCACAGTTTGAAGCGCTGATTGCGACCGTCGTCGGCTTTGTTCAATCGCCCGCGACCGGTCTCACGCTGCCGTTGGACATCCGTGGCACGGTATTTCAGGAGCGGGTATGGCAGGCGCTCAGAGACATCCCGGCCGGATCGACTGCCACTTACACCGAAATCGCGCGGCAATTGGGTATGCCCAGCGCAGTTCGGGCCGTCGCCAATGCCTGCGGTGCCAACAAGCTGGCGGTGGCCATTCCCTGCCACCGGGTGGTGCGCAGTGATGGCTCGTTGTCCGGTTATCGCTGGGGTGTCGAGCGCAAGCGCAAGCTGCTGGACATCGAATCGGGCGGCGGCACAGGGCTGTTCAGTTGAGCGGCTCGGCGTGTTGCAGAATCCGGTAGGCCAGCTTGACCCGCTCTTCGTTCGGGTAGTTTTTGTTGGCCAGGATCACGATGCCGAGTTGCTTCTGCGCTATGAACGCCACGTAGCCGCCAAAACCGTTGGTTGAGCCGGTCTTGTTGACCCAGGCGGTGGGCTGAGCTGCCAGCGGCGGTTCGATAGCGTCAGCCTTCTGCGTGTTCAGCATTGCGCTGGCATTGCCCGCAAGCAGCACGTCCAGATGAATCGGCGTCGGATACTGCTCCCAGGCCAGGTCCTGAGTCATGCCGCCAACCTTGAAATAACCGATCCGCGTGTCGCTGAGCGCGCGTTGCAGTGGTGCGTCGTACTGGCCGAGGCCGATGTTGGCTTCGACAAAACGGATCAGGTCGCGGCTGCTGGATTTCACGCCATAGGCTTCGTCGGCCAGTACGCCGGGGTTGACCCTGACCGGTTCGTCGAGCGTGTTATAGCCCTGCGCGTAAAGCGCCTGTTTGTCGTCGGGCACGTTGACGTAGGTGCTGTTCAGGCCCAGTGCCGGGAACAGGCGTTGTTGCATCGCCTCTTGAAATGGCATGTTCATGCTGCGCGCGGCGATCACTCCCAGCAGGCCAATACTGGGGTTGGCGTAGGTGCGATGCGTCCCGGGCAGGTATTCGGGCTGCCAGGCCTTGAAATAGTCCATCAGTTGCCGGGTGTTCTGCACTTTTTCGGGCACCTGAATCGGGAAGCCGCCCGCCGTGTGCGTGCCCAGATGGAACACCGGTATTTTGCCCAGGCGCGTGTCGCGTAATTGCGGCATGTAGCTGTCGATGCTTTGCGTCAATGACAATCGCCCGTTGGCTTGCGCCCAGGTGGCCAGCGTGGCGGTGAAGGTTTTGCTGATCGAGCCGAGCTCGAACAGCGTATCGCTGGACACCGGCTGGCCCGTGGCCTTTGAGGCAACGCCATAATTGTAGAACTGTTGCTTACCGTGATGGGTGATGGCGATGGACAGGCCCGTGATGTTGTTTTCCTGCATCACCTTGCGCGCTTCTGTCTGCACCAACGTATCAAGGGCGGCAGAGTTGTCCTCGGCAAACGCGACTGAACTGACCAGCAGAAGTCCTGTGCAGAGCAGCGTTCCATTGCGTTGCATGGGGTAATTCCTTGTTGTTTTGAGGGTGTGCCGATCATCAGCGGGCTTGCATCAGGGGCCTGCCGCGGTGGTCGGTCGCTAAAGGTTTGCGTAATATGCCCACTTTTTTGCGCTTCCTCCACGGAACGCCGCTCAGGTAAACCATGAAAACTATCCGTATGCGTGCCGAAGTCCTGGCCGGGCTCACCACATCCTTCGCGCTGGTGCCCGAGTGCATTGCCTTTGCGCTGGTTGCCCATCTCAACCCGCTGATGGGGCTTTACGGTGCGTTCATCATTTGCACGCTGACCGCGTTGTTCGGCGGGCGTCCGGGCATGGTCTCAGGTGCGGCCGGTTCGATGGCGGTGGTGATCGTGGCGCTGGTGGTGCAGCAGGGCGTGCAGTACCTGCTGGCGACCGTGCTGCTCGGCGGCCTGATCATGATTTTGTTCGGGCTGTTGCGGTTGGGCAAGCTGGTGCGGCTGGTGCCGTATTCGGTGATGCTCGGCTTCGTCAACGGCCTGGCCATTGTGATTGCGATGGCGCAACTGGAGCATTTCAAGGTCGGCGAATCGTGGCTCAGCGGTACGTCGCTGTACGTGATGCTCGGCCTGGTGGCGCTGACCATGGCAATCGTTTATCTGCTGCCACGCATCACCCGCGTTGCACCACCGGCGCTGGTGGCGATCCTCAGTGTCGGGCTGGCGGTGTACCTGCTCGGCCTGCCGACCCGCACCTTGGGCGACATGGCGCACATCGCTGGCGGCCTGCCGGTATTTGCTTTGCCGGACATCCCGTGGAACCTCGACACCCTGCGTATCATTGCGCCGTACGCGATCCTGATGGCGCTGGTCGGCCTGCTGGAAACCCTGCTGACCCTGAACCTCACCGACGAGATCACTGAAACACGTGGCTACCCGGACCGCGAGTGTGTGGCGCTGGGCGCTGCCAACATGGTGTCCGGTGCTTTCGGTGGCATGGGCGGTTGCGCGATGATCGGCCAGACGGTCATCAACCTCAGTTCTGGCGGGCGCGGTCGGGTTTCCGGCGTGGTCGCGGGCTTGATGATCCTGATGTTCGTGCTGTTTCTGTCGCCGCTGATCGAGCGCATTCCGCTGGCAGCGCTGGTGGGTGTGATGTTCGTGGTCGCGCAGCAGACCTTCGCCTGGGCATCGCTGCGCGTGTTGCGCAAGGTGCCGGTCAACGACGTGCTGGCGATCATCGCGGTGACGGTGGTTACAGTGCTGACCGATCTGGCCACCGCTGTGGTGTTCGGCATCATCATCGCCGCCATCAACTTCGCCTGGCAACAGGCCCGCGAGCTGTACGCCGACAGCCATGTCGAGGTAGACGGCAGCAAGATCTACCACCTGCACGGCACGCTGTTCTTCGCCTCGACCACGCCTTTTCTTGACCAGTTCAACCCCTCTGAAGACCCTGCGCAAGTGACACTGGACTGTCGCCACCTGAGCTTTGTCGATTACTCGGCGATTGCTGCGCTGAAAACCTTGCGTGAGCGCTACGCAAAGGCGGGCAAGCATTTGCGGGTGGTGCACTTGTCCGAGCGCTGCAAGCGTCTGCTCAAGCGCGCGGGCGTGCAGCACGCTTGAGCCGTGTGCCCAGGCCCTGTCTTGTGTAGGCTGACTGTCATTTCCTGAACCGAAGGTGTGTGCCTGATGGATGCCGTCTCTCCGCTGGATGCTTATGAACGTGCGGTCCAGCGTGGTTTTCAGCCCGATCAGGCGCAGTTGCAGGCCGTGCAGCAGCTGCAAGCGTGTTACCTGGCGCTGACCGAGTCTCGCGGCCAGGCGCAGGGCGTGTACCTGTGGGGCCCGGTCGGGCGCGGCAAGACCTGGCTGATGGACCGTTTTTTCGAAAGCCTCAATGTGCCGGCAAGGCGTCAGCATTTTCATCACTTCATGCGCTGGGTCCACAAGCGCATGTTCGAACTGATGGGCACGCCCCAGCCGCTGACCGTGGTCGCCAAAGAGCTGGCGCGGGACGTGCGGGTGATGTGTTTCGACGAGCTGTTCGTGACCGACATCGGTGATGCGGTGATCCTCGGCGGCCTGCTGCAAGTGATGTTCGAGCAGGGCGTGGTGCTGGTTTGCACCTCCAACCAGCCACCGGACCAGTTGTACAGCCACGGCCACAACCGTGAGCGCTTCCTGCCCGCCGTTGCGGCTATCCAGAAATACATGAAGGTCGTGGCGGTGGACGGCGGTGAAGACCATCGCCTGCACCCCGGCCAGTTGCACCAGCGCTATTGGGTGGCCCAAGCGGGTCAGCCGAGTGCCCTGCAGGGGATATTCGAAGCCCTGAGTGCCGGCCAGCCGGTGCACGACTCCCAGGTCATGCTCGGTTATCGCAGCATCAATGTGGTTGAGCATTCCGACACGGCGGTGTGGTGCCGCTATCGCGACCTGTGTGAGCAGCCGCTGGCGGCGATGGACTTTATCGCGCTGTGCGATCGATTTTCGGTGATCCTGCTCAGCGAAGTGCCGGTTCTGGGCGCTGTGCAGCGCGAGGCGAAGATTGCCCGTGGCACCGAAGATGGTGTGGAGCAGGTCACGGCGGGGGATCGTGAACTGCCGCAACTGTCGCCCAACGACGATGGCGTGCGGCGTTTCATTGCGCTGGTGGATGAGTGCTACGACCGGCGCATTCCGCTGTACGTCGAAGCGCCAGTGCCGATGGACCAGCTCTACACCCAGGGTTATCTGTCATTTGCCTTCCGTCGCACGCTCAGCCGGCTGCAGGAAATGCAACTGGAGCGCTTCACCGAGTCATGATACTCACGCCGCATCCCGGCGGCGCTGGGCCAGCATGTGTTTGGCGCCTTCGATCATCAGCACCACGACCGCCAGCCAGATCGGCAGGTAAGTCAGCCATTCATCACGACCGATGCTTTCGCCCAGCAGCAGGGCAACGCCCACCAGCAGGATCGGCTCGACGTAACTGAGCAGCCCGAACAGGCTGAACGGCAGCAAGCGGCTGGCGACGATGTAACTGACCAGCGCCGAGGCGCTGATCACCCCGAGCAGCGGAATCAGCAGGTACAGCAGCGGTGCCTGCTGAATGGCGTGCGGGTGGCCGTTGCTGATGAACCACAAGCCGATGGGCAGCATCAGCAGCATGTCAAACCACAGGCCGCCCAGGTGATCGGTCTTGAGTTTACGGCGCAGCACGAAATAGAGCGGATAGCCGCCTGCAACCAACAGGGTTTCCCAGGAAAAGCTGCCCAGCCGCCACAGTTCATGACCGACGCCGATCATGGCAAACGCCGCAGCAACCTTTTGCAGGTACGACAGGTGCTCGCCGTATACCACCCGGCCGGTGAAGATCATGCTCAGCGGCAGCAGGAAATAACCCAGCGACACTTCCAGGCTGCGCCCGTGCAGCGGCGCCCACATGAAAATCAACAGTTGCGCGCCGAGCAACATCGATGACAGCAGCAGCCCGAAGATCAGCAGCGGTCGCTGCCAGAGCCGCGCGGCCAGGTCGCGGACTCGCCGCCAGTCACCGCTGACCAGCATGAACAGCGTGGCGCACGGCACCGTCAGCAGCATGCGCCAGCCGAAAATCTCTTCGCCGTCGAGAGGCTTCATCAGCGAGGTATAGAAATACATGACCCCGAACAGCACGGAAGCCAGAACCGACAGCACGACACCTTTGTACACAACCGCCTCTTGAATCGAGTCTGCCCCGGTATGGAGCATGCGCCGCCATTTTAGTGCGCTGGCGTGTAAAAAGCTGTAACTCCTGCGACCAGGAGGGCGTGTTGTTCCGCGTCTGTCGAGCGAGCAGTGACCGCTTCAATCAGCCGTTTGCAGAAACTGCCACAGGGCATCGGCATTGAAGTCACGGATCACGTCACGCGCACCCGCCTGCCGAAGCTGATGTTCCTGCAAACCCGACAGCACGCCAAACGTGTGGATGCCCGCCGCATGGGCTGACTGCACGCCGGCCAGCGAGTCCTCGAAGGCAATGGCCTGGTCGGCCTTCACGCCCAGCAGCTCCAGCGCCGTGAGGTAGGGCATGGGGTGCGGTTTGCCGCGCTGCAGTTCTCCGCCGATCACGATGGCCTCGAAACGGTCCACGATGCCCAGGCCAGTGAGCATGGCCACCGCGTTTTCCCGCGGCGCATTGGTGACGACTGCGGTGCGCAGTCCGGCTTTTTGTGCGTGATCAAGAATGCGCAGCACGCCTGCCACAGGAATCGTCTCACCCAGCTGGGCGCGAAACATCGTTTCCTTCTCGGCAGCCAGACCTGCGTATTGCGACGCGGGAATATCGGGAAACAGACCGCCAAAAATCATGTCGTCCGGAAAGCCCATCACATGGGCCTTGTAGTATTCGATATCCATCGACCGGTCCCAGCGAGCCAGCAACTGGTTATAGGCGTTCAAATGCAGTTCATCGGTGTCGATGAGGGTTCCGTCCAAGTCAAACAACAGCGCAGAAAGGGCCATTGATGCTTACTCCTTATTATTGTGTTTAAGCCAACTGGTAATCTTTAACCTTTCGGTGGCGGTGAATCTAGACCACGCCCGCAGGCTTCGCCAATCAATGTGCCGGGAACGCTGGTCTGTCGCGCGCGTCAGACGTTTGGTTAATCGATCAGCTTTGTTAGGCTGTCGCGCTGGCTGGCGCGATTCTGTCCGGCAATCACAAGGAGCATGCATGACCTCTTTCAGCACCGCAGCCCAGGACGCCAAGGCTGGGGCGGAACAATCTTCGACGCGTATCGCGTTTTTCATTGCCGGTTTCAGCGTGGCGTCGTGGGCGCCACTGGTGCCGTACGTCAAGCAGCGCATGGGCCTTGATGAGGGTGCGCTGGGTCTGTTGTTGCTGTGTCTTGGCGTCGGCTCGATTCTTTCCATGCCCTTGGCAGGCGCATTGGCTGCGCGGTTCGGTTGTCGGCGATTGCTGGTCTGTTCGACGCTGCTGATCTGTCTGTGCCTGCCGTTGCTGGCGACGATATCCAGTCTGCCGCTGCTGATCGCCACACTGTTTGTGTTCGGCGCAAGCATGGGCGGGGTGGATTGCACGGCCAACGTTCAGGCGGTGATTGTCGAGCGCAACAGCGGCAAGACCATGATGTCGGGGTTTCACGGCCTGTTCAGTCTTGGCGGTATTGTGGGTGCTGCCGGGGTTGCCGGCCTGCTCAGTCTCGGCATTTCGCCGTTTTATTCGATGCTGGTGGTGGTCGTGCTGACCCTTGTGGCGTTGGCCAAGGCGGCGCCGAACCTGTTGCCCTACGGCAGCCCGTCGGACGGGCCGGCTTTTGCGGTCCCGCGTGGCGTAGTGCTGTTTATCGGCCTGCTGTGTTTTACCGTGTTTCTGGCCGAAGGCGCGATGCTCGACTGGAGCGCGGTGTTCCTGACCTCATTGCGCGGCGTCGAAGCCTCTTATGCCGGGCTGGGCTACGCGGTGTTCGCGGTGACCATGACCCTGGGGCGGCTGTTCGGTGATGCGATTGTCCGACGGGTCGGTTCCAACCGGGTAATCATTCTGGGCGGGCTGTGTGCGGCGGGCGGGTTGGCAGTGGCGACCTTGATTCCGGTCTGGCAGGCGGCATTGCTGGGCTATGCGCTGGTGGGCGCGGGCTGTTCGAATATCGTGCCGGTGTGTTACAGCGCAGTCGGTCGGCAGAAAACCATGCCGCAAAGTGTGGCCATCCCGGCGATTACCACAGTGGGCTATGCCGGGATTCTGATCGGTCCTGCGGCGATTGGCTTTATCGCTCACGTCAGCAGCCTTGAGCTGGCGTTCATGATCGTTGCCGTCATGCTGCTGGGCGTTGCAATCGGTGGCAGCAAGCTGCGCACCTGAATGCCGCTATAACTTGCGCGCCATTCCTGAAACCCGGATCGAACTGCCGATCTGCTCAGGGATCTCGGCGCGCAGACGCGACGGGCTGCCCATGTCTTCGCCTTGCAGGATGTCGATCAACCCGCCGTGCGGCCAGCCGATATCGCGCAGATAACCGCCCAGCGCCGCCGTAGCTGCGCCCGTGGCCGGATCTTCGTACACGCCACCGAACGCAAACGGGTTGCGGGTATGAAACATCTGATCGGTTTCTGCCCAGGCCAGCAGAATCGTTGCCCAGCCCTCACGCACCATCAACTCGCGCCCGGCCTGTTGGTCGTAATGCATGGCCTTGAGCGCTGCGCGGCTGTTCAGCGCCAGAATCAGATGCCCGGCACCGCCGTTTATATGCGCTGGCGGGATGCGCTCATCCAGATCGCTGTGCGTATAGCCGAACAGCGTCAGCGCTTCTTCCAGCAACTGCGCGCTGACCGGTTTGCTGAACGTGGGCGGCGATTGCAGCGCAGCCGACGTCAGCGAACCCTGAGCATGCCCCTCGACCGTGATCTGTGTCTGATTGAGGGTCAGATCGAACACACCGTCGCCTTGCTGCGCCGCCAGGACGGCACCCAGCGCAATGGTGGCATGACCGCAGAACGGCACTTCGGCCAGTGGCGAGAAGTAACGCACTCGCCAGCCGTTTTCGAGAGGGGCGGCGAACACGGTTTCGGAAAAGCCGACGTCGGCCGCGATCTGCTGCATGCGTACCTCATCAGGCAGCGAGGCACCCAGCCATACACCCGCCGGATTACCGCCTTGATCGCCATCGCTGAACGCGGCCAGTTTGAGTATTTCGGTTGTCATGAGCTCGGGTCCTTGCCGTGGTCAGGGGCGCACAGTGTGCTATGCAGAGGGGCGGATAATCCAGTGAGAAAGGCGGGCAGGATGTGGGAAATCGCCATCACTTCTGCAAGAAGTGTCTGATCGTCGTAGCGTAGGGGAGGCAGCGGGTGGCTTCGATCTCCCCCCGGAAATACGCGTCACGCTCAGCGTCTGACCACGAAGCGATCTCAGACAGATCCGCATCGTGCATCTTGCGGTAGCTGCGCACTGCGTTTGCCCGAGCGCCCTCAAGCGCTGGATTGTCGAGACCAAACACGCGAATGGTCTCGGTGGCGCAGCTATTTTCGTGATCACTCAGGTTGTTACGGGCGAGCACCTTTCCAGAAGAATGGAAATACAGGTAATGCTCAGGATCATGTTCGTCGGGTTTGATGAGAAGGTCTGGGTCGTAGGCAGGAGCCGAGCGTCGATCCTTGTGGTGGCCGCAATGTTGGGTACTGCCACAGGCGAGAAAAAGGTTGCTCCAGGCAAATGTCAGTTCCGGAAAGTGATCCGGATTCTTGCGCCGAAAATGCTCGATATGGCCTTCATGAAAAATGGCCCCCTCGCAATAAGCACATCGCACGCCGTACCCGGCGGCGTCTTCTGTAGTGACACCGTCGATACCCTGTAGCTGTACGAGCGCAAAGCGCAGCTGTTTCTTGCAGGTCCCGCGAAAGTCTGACCACTCATGGGTCGGATGATTGTAGTCGGCGAGGCAGGGAGGAGCATCCACAGAGGTGCGATCCAGTTTGAGCACGACGGTCAGCCCTTGGTGTTCGAGTGTTTTTGCAATTTGAACGTCTGAAAACGGATCAGCCTGTCAGCGTCCAGAATCACCTGATGCTGTGCTCCATAAAAATCGAGAAGCTTTTTGCGCAGAGCCAGGCCGTTGTGATCTTCATGGGAGCCATTTTCGATTTTTGCGGTGTATTCGGCTACCCAAAGTGCTTCAGCTACCGGAGGAATGGGGTTCACGCCCATGATGTCGTTGAGCGCAATGGCGCTTTCAACGCCTTTGACCTCCTGTGGCGGGCATGCAGCTTGCCAGTTTTCATCGGCGTCCTGAAATACCATGCGTATACATTCACGTTTTACCGTCGAGAGTACCTGCGGGCTGTGCGTGCTGACAATGAACTGGATGTTCGGGAACGCTTTACGAAGACTGGCAACCACACGTTGTTGCCAGGCCGGATGCAAGTGCAAATCGACTTCATCAATCAATACGATGCCTGTTGTCTGTAGTGAGGCCTGTTCCTTGAGGTGGCCATTCAAGCGAGAGCAACGCAATGCCAGATCAGCGACCAGCGTAATCATGGCGCGCACGCCGTCACTGAGCAGGCCCAGTGGCAGTGCAGAGTGGTCGGCATGAGACATGGACAACTCTTCATACGTCAGGCTGTAATGGAAGTCGCTCCAGCCTTCCTCCGCCATCACCTCGTTCACCGCATTTCTGATGCCCTGCAAACGTGGCGCAAGATTGGAGTGCTCGTAACCGGGCTGCTGTTTTTGCTGAATGACGGCTAGGGTCGCCTTCCTCATCCACTCCTGTAACTGCACATAAGTAGAGAACGCGGACAGACAATCTTCGTAGCCTGCCGTGCGACTCTCGGTCAGGATCGCTTTGCTGGAGACGTTTTTGTGACTGACCCAAAGGCGCCTTGAACTGTAATAGCGCACAACCGGCAGTGAAATTGCCGAATCGCTGCGCAGCAGTAACTGAAGTTCTTTTCCCCACGCCGCCAGCGGCTCGGCTTCTTTGGTGGTTGTACGGCTTTTGGGACCGTTAAGTGCTCGTTGCCAACGTTTCGCAGGGTTGGACATTTCTGCGCTGATGATCACGGGAAATTGCTGCTCGCTTTCAAAGCCTTCGCCTACCCGCGCATAACGGGCATCAGTGCGCTCGATGTGCCTGGACATTCCCTGATCGAACGAGCCGACGAAGGGGCCTAGAGCCGCAACAATGGCTTCAAGAACCGACGTCTTGCCTTGCCCATTGCGTGCGGAAATTACCGTCAATTGGGGATCGAATTCGATATCGAACTCTGCAAAGCGACGGTAGTTCTTAAGGCAAAGCCTGGTCAGGTTCATAGGTCTCTTCTGGCTGAACGAAGTTCGCACATACTAACAGTGCAGGCCCGTTAGCGCCCGTGCAAACCCGAACACTCAAAGCACCTCAAACCTCGCCATACGCCGCTGGACCAGCCGCTCGCGCAGGTTATCGTAGGCCCAGTTGAACAGCATGGTGTACGGCAGAAACATTATCAGCAGACCGATGTCCAGCCAGAATGCCTGCATCAGGCTGATCGACAGCCACCAGGCGGCCAGTGGCACGACTGCCAGAATAAGCCCGGCCTCGAAACCGATGGCGTGGAGGATGCGGGTCATGGTCGTCATGGCAAATCCGAATCGGCTCCGCAGCCGGTCGAACAGGGCGTTGTAGACCATGTTCCAGAGCATGGCAACGGTGGAGATCATCACCGTCATGATGCCCATCATGGCCAGCGAGTGGTCCATGATCCAGGCCAGCAGCGGCGCGACCAGAATCACGCCGCCGACCTCGAACAGGGTGGCGTGCAGCGCGCGTTCGCGGATAGTTTTATGCACCACGGGTGGTTGCTGACGTGTGGGCTGTTCACGGTGAGTCATGTTCAGGCTGTCCTTTTGCTCGTTCATGGCCGCATTATCATCGGTGTTTACGTTAATCTGAAAATCGTTACCATCGGTAAAACCGATAAGAGATTGCCATGAGTTACTCACCTGAAGCCCTGGAAGCTTTTGTTCAGATCGCTGCACTGGGTTCGTTCAGCGCCGCTGCTCGGCGCCTGGGCAAGAGCCAATCGACCATCAGTGAGGCAATTTCCCGGCTGGAAATCGACCTGGGGCTGGCGTTGTTTGATCGCTCGTCAAAGCAGCCGGTGCTGACCGACGCGGGGCGGGTCATGCTTGGCCGCGTCGATGACCTGTTGTGCGCCTCGGACCGGCTGCGCCGTGCTGCCGCGCGACTGGCGGCGGGCGTCGAGCCACGGTTGACGCTGGTGCTGTCCGATGCCAACCAGTTTGCGGATTTCGAGCGGCTGATGACTGAGCTGGATCAGCGCTTCCCGGAGCTGGAAATGGAGTGCGTGTTTGCCGAGCATGGCGATGCAATCAGCCTGGTGCAGTCGGGGCGGGCATCCTTGGGGCTGCTGTCGGCGCAGGCCAGCTACCCACCGGAAATAGGCCACGCTACCATCGACGAAAGCGCCGATTTTGGTCTGTTCGTGTCGCACAAACATCCGCTGGCCGCGCTGGAGCGGGTCGATTATCAGCAACTGGCGCGCTACCGCGCCTTGCGCCTCAACACACTGGTCGAGCACAGCATCCCCACCGACGACCTGCCCACCAGTGGCCACCGTCACTGGTCAGCGCCCAATTACCTGCTGCTGATGGACATGGCTGCCTTCGGTTTTGGCTGGTCGGCCTTGCCGCGCTGGCTGGTGTCGCGCTATTCCGGCGGGCTGCTCAAGGAACTGAAGGTCTCGGGATGGCCGCGTCGTTCGGCGGTGGACATCATCTGGTCGTTCGAACGCAGCCTGGGGCCTGCAGGAGCATGGTTGCTGGATTCGCTGGTGCCGTTTGCGGGAGAGTGAGGCGGGTTCACCACCACATTCGTACTATTTCCTCGATAAAAATCGGAACGGTCTGACGAGTTTGACTGGTGGGACAATAAAGGCATCAGTGGCTGCATTTCAATCAACCCGCAATGGCCCAGAACGCACATTTACCTCAACGCGAAAGGCCAGGTCGATACCTCGCCTGAAAGTGGTACGGACGTCGAGCAGCTAAAACCGTGTGGATCGAACTGATCGAACAGCCCACTCCACCCTCGATACAGCCCCCCAATCCCGCTATAAGCTATAAATAGCCTCCGCACACCGACAGCAAAGGAACCGGGCATGGCCTTCGATTGGCATTCTGACCTCATCACGCGAGACACGCCGGTGAATGATCACTATCGAAACACACAGAACGTGCGGCGCTTCATGACCGAGCAGTGTGGCCCCTCGTTCAGGTTTGATCGGCCGTTCATGGCCTGGATCAACAATGGCGAGCCAAAAAACATGGGGCAGGTTGTGGACGAATGGTTGCGGTTGTCATCAGTCTGAATGACGAGCATACCAACCGGAATCTGACGTGTTGCACGGTTTTTTCATAAAAGCAGGGAAAACTGTGTGCAAAACGCCATTATTTTTGCAAGCGGACGGTTTTTCTCGTAGCGTGCTCGTGCCGCCCTGTCCGATGGGAACGCGGCGCAACCCATGCCGCAGGTGCAGCCGCCGTGACCCCGACCGATTTACAAGGTCTCCAGAGCCGATTAGCCGCTCTGGAGCAGGAAAACGCCTCCCTTAAAGAGAGCCTGAGCGTTAGTGGCCAGGAAGCCCGGCACGCCTTGGCGCAGTCTCAGGAGCGTTACCGTTTTCTGTTCAACGCGATGGATGAAGGTTTTTGCATCATCGAGTTCTTCGACGGGCCACATGGCCCGCTGAGTGATTACATTCATATCGAGGCCAACCCGGCTAGTACCACGCCGGTATTCCCGATGTGGTCGGCAAGAAGCTGCGCGAAATGGTTCGCGAAGAGGCCGATGGCTGGGTGGAGTTCTATGGCGAGGTGTTGCGTACCGGCAAGCCTGTGCGTTTCGAGCGCGAGCTGGTGGCGACCGGGCGTTACCTTGCGCTGACGGCTTTTCGCATCGAGCCTGCCAGTCGCAATCAGGTCGCGGTGCTGTTTCAGGACATCACCGAGCGCAAGCGTGCCGAACGTGCACTGCAGCAGCTCAATGAAACGCTGGAAGCGCGTATCGTCGAGGCAGTTGCCGAGCGTAATGTGCTTGCCAATGTGGTCAATGGCACCAGTGCGTTCATCCATGTCATCGACTCCGACTACCGCTGGATGGCCATCAATGGCTCTGCACTGCGCGAGTTCGAGCGCCTGTTTGGCGTCCGACCGCAAGTCGGTGACAACATGCTCGATTTGCTGGATGACCGCCCGATCAGCAAGGCTGGCCTCAAGGAGCGCTGGACGCGTGCGTTGTCGGGCGAGGAGTTTGCCGAAAGTGTCAGCTTCAGCGATTCAAATGACCCGGTAAGACACTTTGAAATGCGCTACAGCACCCTGCGCAATGCAGATGGGCAGGCCATTGGCGCTTACCTGTTTGCGTATGATGTCAGCGAGCGGCGGCGCGAGCAGGAGCGTCTGACCCAGGCCGAAGAAGCTTTGCGTCAGTCGCAGAAGATGGAGGCTGTCGGCCAGTTGACGGGCGGTATCGCCCACGACTTCAATAACTTGCTGACCGGCATCACCGGCTCGCTGGAACTGCTCAAGACGCGCCTGAGCCAAGGGCGGTTTACTGAAATAGACCGTTACGTGGCGGCTGCGCAGGATGCCTCCAAGCGTGCCGCTTCGCTGACTCACCGCCTGCTGGCGTTTTCGCGGCGACAGACGCTGGACCCCAAGCCGGTCGATATCAATCGGCTGGTGATCGGCATGGAAGAGCTGATTCGGCGTACGGTCGGGCCGCACATCACCCTGGAAGTCGTGACGTCGATCGGCTTGTGGTCAACGTTCATTGATGCGCCGCAACTTGAGAACGCTTTGTTGAACCTGTGCATCAATGCCCGGGATGCAATGCCGCGAGGCGGGCGGATCACTATCGAGACGGCCAACCGATGGATTGACGAGCGCGGCTCACAGGCCCGTGACCTGTCTCCGGGGCAATACCTGTCACTGTGTGTCAGCGATACTGGTACCGGCATGTCGCCGGAGGTCATCAATCGGGCGTTCGACCCGTTTTTTACCACCAAGCCATTGGGGCAGGGCACGGGCCTGGGGTTGTCGATGGTGTACGGCTTTGTGCGTCAGTCCGGCGGACAGGTGCGCATCTACTCTGAGCCGGATCAGGGAACGAACATGTGTCTGTACCTGCCGCGCCATTACCTTGGAGCCCCTGAGGAAATCGAGGCCGTCGGCACAGACGTTTCACCGCCGGTGCAGACCGAGCGCACGATAATGATCGTTGATGACGAACCGACCATTCGTATGCTGGTTGCCGAAGTCCTCGAAGACCAGGGTTACATCCCCATCGAGGCGGGAGAGGGCGCGTCGGCACTCCGGATTCTGGATTCGGATGCAAGGATTGATTTGCTGGTGACCGATGTCGGTCTGCCGGGCGGCATGAATGGTCGACAGCTGGCCGATGCGGCACGAATCATCCGGCCCGACCTCAAGGTGCTGTTCATCACGGGCTATGCCGAGAACGCGATAATTGGCAATGGCCATCTGGATCCGGGCATGTGGGTGTTGACCAAGCCGTTTACCATGGAAGCGTTCGCCAGCCGCATTTACGAAATGATCGAGCGTGACGACTGAATCTGATCGCTGTCAGCGGTTTGGCAGCGCCTGAAACTCACCCTTGGACAAACCCTGCACGTCATTGCCCATGCTGTCGCGGATGCTCAGGTCGGCGCCTTTGTCGGTCAACGCCTTGAGCACTTCAGTGCGTTTGAACAGGGCTGCGTACATGGCTGCCGTCTGCCCTGCGTTGTTGGTCAGATCGGGGCCGCAGTCGGCTTTTACCAATTGTTTGGCAATGCTCAGTTCACCTTTGAAAATCGCCCCCATTAGCGCCGTGTTGCCGCGATTGTCTTTCGCGCAAGGGTCTGCGCCTGCGTCGATCAGGCGGGTGACCGAGTCTTGGTGACCGTGGTAGGCCGCCAGAATCAGGCCGGTATAGCCTTGTTCGTCACGAACATTGAGGTCGTAATGGGCCTCGATGAAGGTATCGAGCATTGGGTTGTTGCCTTCACGGGACGCGTCGAAAAACAGTGTGCGCAGTTGGCTGGCAGTCTGTTCGGCGGTCAGATCAGGCGTGGCGGCGGGCTCTGCGGCGTTGGCCATGGCGCCAAACAGCAACAGACCGTAGATGAGATTCTTCATGGGCATTCTCCAGGCCAGGCCCGCCCTGACGTGAAATAACGTCAGGGCGGGACAGCAGATCATCAGTCTTTCAGGCTGGCAGCCAGTGACTTGACCTTGGCCAGATCGCCTTTGGCCGCTTCGGTTACCCGAGTGCCATAGGTGGGGTCTGCCTTGTAGAGGAACGACAGCATGATGTTCTTGCTTTCGGTGTCAGTGTCGGCCAGCGATTCGCCGAAGCTCTGCACCAGGTCGGTCTGCTCTTTCGCGTTGTAAGAGCGATACAGATCACCCGCCTGCTTGAAGTTCTGCTCACGCGTGATCTTCGCCTGCTGGGTAGTGCCGCTGATTGGCAGCTCGCTGTAACGTGCTTTCTCATCGGCAGGACGGGGTTCCAGACGGCTAGGCTCGTAGTTCACGCCGCTGGTGGTTTTGCCGCTGTTCATCGCGCCATCCTGATTGCCGTTGTTCACTGCAACCTTTGGCTGGTTGACCGGCAGGCTCAGGCCGTTGGCACCCAGGCGATACATTTGCGTGTCGGCATAGGAGAACACTCGACCTTGCAGCAGACGGTCTTCGGAAGGCTCGATACCAGGGACCAGGTTGGCGGGTGCCATGGCGACCTGCTCGGTTTCCTGGAAGAAGTTGTCGACGTTCTTGTTCAGGACCATCTGGCCGATTTTCTTCTCTGGCACATCAGGCCAGATTTTGGTGGCGTCCAGCGGGTCGAAGTCGAACTTGGCCAGGTCTTCAGGTTTCAGCACCTGGATGTACAGGTCCCATTTCGGGAAGTCACCCTTCTTGATGGCGCCGACCAGGTCGTTGGTCAGGTGGCTGTAGTCCTTGGACTGAACCTGAGCGACTTCTTTAGGGTCGAGGTTCTTGATGCCTTGCAGCGTCTTCCAGTGGAACTTGACGTAGTGCACTTCGCCTTTGGCGTTGACCAGTTTGTAGGCGTGAACGCCGTTGCCGTCCATGAAGCGATAGCCGGCCGGTGTGCCTTCGTTGGAGTACAGCAGGGTCAGCGTGCGCGTGGCTTCCGGTACATGCGAGAAGAAGTCGAAGCGGCGCGAGTCGTTGTCCAGGTTGGTACGTGGGTCAGGCTTGAAGGCGTGGACCATGTCCGGGAACTTGATGGCGTCGCGGATGAAGAACGTCGGGAAGTTGTTGCCTACCAGGTCCCAGTTGCCATCAGCGGTGTAGAACTTGGTGGCGAAGCCATGCGGGTCGCGCAGGGTTTCTGGCGAGTGGTTGCCGTGGACCACGGAAGAAAAACGTACGAATACCGGGGTCTTCTCACCCGATTTGAAGACGGTCGCCTTGCTCAGGTCGCTGATGTCGGCGGACGCTGTGAATTCGCCTTTCACGCCAGTGCCGCGTGCGTGGACCACACGCTCCGGGATACGCTCGCGATCAAAACGCTGCAGCTTCTGCAGCAGCTGTACGTCTTGCAGCAGGACAGGCCCTTGGGCGCCTGCAGTCTGAGAGTTCTGGTTGTCGCCGACCGCTGCGCCATTGTCGCGGGTCAGGGTGTCCGCTGCATAGGCAGCCGGAATGCTGATAAGGCCGATGGCTGTTAAATGAACCATGTGTCTGGACCAGTTTAATAACGGCATTTTGAATCCCTCATATTTTTTTAGTAGGCCGAAGAATCTTATGCGCGTGAGGGCAGAGTGGTGATTAAAAAAATGTATGGGGTTGATTGAGATAAATGCTTATCACGCCAGGGAACCGAGCGCTAACAACTGTGTGATGCCGGATTTCAAGGCGGCCGGCGCGACGTTAAGAGTGCATTTTATTTCTGTTTTAAAAAGTTTTTAGTTGTTTAACTCATTGAAAATAAATAGGTTTTTATTTGTATGACGGCGAAAATTAAAAGCCTGCTGGCGGTCGCTTTTATGGGCGGGATAGTAATCATTATCAACTTGATGGCTGATGACTATTTGCCAGTAAGTCAGGTGAATGTGGAACGAGCGTACTGAATAGTCAATTAAAGTTCATGTTCGGTTAGTGGCTATTTGATGTCTTTTAAACAGGGTTGTTCGTGTTAAGTCAATGCGTTAAATAACGGCCACCCAAAATAATGGCAGGAAGATGACAGTGTCGTTGCTCGACAGCTCGACGCGCTATCATGCTGTCACTGCCCTCAACGGCAACGTTTTGTTTTCTGGAGCCCATCGTCCTATGCCCACCGTCATGCTGCTACACACCCCGCCGCCGGAGTTCATCCGCAGTCAGATCCAGCAAATGGTCGTGGATTACGTGACCGATATCAGCATGGTTGCCATCGCACCGGGCAACCCGCTGTACAACCTCTATCAGTACGGCGTGGGCTACGAGGTGCATCTCTATCTCAACGCCATGAATGGCTCACAAAGCCTGACCGTCGAGCTGATTGTCGCTCTGGACGATGAAGACCCCGAAACCGTATTGGGTTTTCTGCTGTACCTGCCCGTACAGGATGACCCCCAGGCCTGTGCGGTCGCCTACATGGCAGTGCTCGAGAGCCACCGTCGTCAGGGTATTGCACGCTTGATGCTGGACAGGATGGTCAGCCGCTATGCGCATGCAGAGCTGTACTGCACGGTCGCCAAAGTGCCGTATTTCCAGGCAATGGGGTTTCAGGTGCTGGGTGCACGTGGCCCGCAGGTAATCATGAACACTCGCGATCATGGCACTGACGGTCTGCTCGCGGTCATGGACATAGCGCCCATTTACAGCTCCGTGGAGGTACGGCAGATTCACGCTTACTTGCTCAAGCAGCACGGCAACACAGCAATGCTCGATGCCGAGAAACAGCGCGACCGTCACCTCGATCGGATGACCCGCGAGGCCAGGGCGTTCGCCGAACAGCATCTTGAGAATGGCGATTCGGTGCACGGGGTTTCAGCAACCGTTCGTCTGCACTGACCGTGGGCGTTTCGTGCTGGCAAGGCTTTAAACAGGGGATGTAGGCGCTGCATAAGCACTGTTTGTCAAAGTCATCCGGCAAATAAGCGTGGGGCGGTGGAACGATCCAAATGGGGTGAAGTCATTATGATATCACTGCTGTTTGATCATTCACTCGGCACAACGTCACTCCCCATTCAGCCCCGGTAAGCCCTATGAATTTCCTGCGTCAGTCCAAGTTTTCGACCAAGCTTCTTTCTGCGTTCATCATTTGTGCATTGATCACGCTGGCCGTCGGCGGTTTGGGCATGACCGGTGTTACCCGCCTGGCCAGCGCGCTGGAGCTGACCTTCTCCAACAATCTGGTATCCGTCGGCAACACCAGTGAGACGCTGACCAGCCTTACCGCACACAACCGTGGGCTGTATCGCCTGCTGGATGCGCAGAGCGGTGGTGTGCCGGAGTCCGACAAGGAGCGTGTTCGTCAGGCGCTGGGCGATGACCTGGCTCGCGCCCAGAAAGTGTTTTCTATCTACCGGGCGACGCCGCTGGAAGATGACGAACGTGTTGCTGGTGACCAGATGGAGCAAATGCTGCCAGCCTACATTGCGGGCTCCCAGCAGGTCGTCGAACTGATGCGAGCCGGCGATTACGATAATGCTCGGACCCGCTTGAACGCTCTTTCCGCAGACGGTTTCGTCAAGATTCGCGGCTACATGCGGACCATGATCGACTCCAACAATCGCCAGATCAAGGAAGGCGCCATCGCTGCCGAAAAACTCAAGCAAAGCTCGGTGCTGATGCTGGAAGTCGGTGTGGTGATCGCGTTTCTGGTCGCGATCATGCTCGGCGTGATGATCACCCGCATGATCACCCGTCCTCTGGCCATTGCAGTGGCAAGTGCACAGCGTATTGCCGGTGGTGACCTGACCCAGCCGATTGTTTCTGATCGTGGCGACGAAGCCGGTCAACTGCTCGATGCGCTGTCCGGTATGCAGTCCGGCCTGAAACACACCATTGTGCAGATCGCCAGTGCGGCTGATCAGTTGGCATCGGCGGCCGAAGAGCTGAGCGCTGTGACTGACGAAAGCACTCGCGGGCTGACGCGCCAGAACGATGAAATCCAGCAGGCCGCAACGGCGGTCAACCAGATGACGGCTGCCGTTGAAGAAGTGGCGCGCAACGCAGTGTCGACATCCGAAGCGTCGAAGGCTGCGACCGATGATGCGGTCGATGGTCGTGGTCAGGTTGATCACACGGTCAAGGGCATCACCACCATGGTGCAGGAGATCACCGACTCTACCGGTGCCGTTTCCGAGCTGGCCGGGCACGTGCGGGAAATCAGCAAGGTGCTTGACGTGATTCGCAGCATCGCCGAACAGACCAACCTGCTGGCGCTCAACGCTGCCATTGAAGCTGCACGGGCTGGTGAGCAAGGGCGCGGCTTTGCGGTGGTGGCCGATGAGGTCCGTGCGCTGGCGCATCGCACTCAGGCGTCCACCGTGGAAATCGAAGGCATGATCAGCACCGTGCAGTCCGGTGCTGACGGCGCTGTAGCGGCCATGGGCAAAAGCCTGTCGCTGGCCACCAATACTCAGGAACTGGCCCTGCGTGCCGGTGCCGCGCTGGAAAAAATCACCCTGGGTGTCGCCACGATCAACGAGCGTAACCTGGTCATCGCTTCCGCGTCCGAAGAGCAGGCCCAAGTGGCGCGTGAGGTGGATCGCAACCTGCTCAACATTCAGGACCTTTCGACCCAGAGCGCCGCCGGTGCCAACCAGACCAGCGCTTCGAGCCAGGAATTGTCGCGCCTGGCCACTTCGTTTAATTCGCTGGTTGCTAACTTCAAGCTCTGATAAAGCGGTCTTCTGGCGCACGTCTTTGCCGTACCGGGCAGCCACAGAACAGGAAATTCCGGTCAGGCATGAAAAAGGCATTGCGCCACACCGGGTGATATCGCGCATCATAGGCGTACTCAGCCCGAGAGAGACTTTTCATGTCTGTTACTTCATCTGTCCTGCGACTGTCGCGCCTGAGCGTGTCGTTATCACTTTTGGGCATGCTGTCGTCTGCACTGTTTGCCGGCGCGGCATTCGCCAGCGACGAGACGCAACTGATCGAATCCCTCAACGCCTACCGTGGCCAGGCGCAGCGCTGTGGCGAGCAGGTGTCCATGGAACTGCCGCCGCTGAGCACCGACCCGCGTCTGGTGCTGCCCGCCAGTGGCAACCTGAACCTGCAACAGTCGCTGACCCGCGCGTCTTATCCGATGGTCACCGTGCAGGCGATCAGTCTGTCCGGACCGCGAGATGCGGCGTCGGCGTTGAAGGCGGTGCAGGAGAGTTTCTGCCGCGTGGTGCTGGACCCGCAGTTCGTCGATATCGGGGTCAGCCGGGACGGGCGCGACTGGCGCATCGTGCTGGCGCGCTCGCTGGTGGCATCACGTCTGGGTGACTGGCAAGCAGAAGGTCAGAAAATTCTGGAGATGATCAACACCGCCCGTACCCAGGCGCGTCAGTGCGGTTCTCAATCCTTCGCGGCCACTACACCGTTGAGCTGGAATCAGGTATTGGGGACGGCCGCACAAGGACACTCGCAGGCAATGGCTAATCAGAACTTCTTTGACCACAAGGGGCGCGACGGCCGCACGCCGGGTGACAGGGCCGAGCTTGCCGGCTATCTGGGCCAGCAGATCGGTGAGAATATTGCCGCAGGCCAGGACACTGCCCGCAAGGTCGTGGACGGCTGGCTGGTCAGCCCGGGCCACTGCGCCAACCTGATGACCCCCGGTTTTCGCGAGCTGGGAGCCGCCTACGCGATGGACCCCAAAAGTGACGCGGGGATTTACTGGACAGCCATGTTCGGCACGCAGCAATAGCGCAGCATGGCCGAACGCAGCGACTTTTTGTGTGACGTTTAGAAGCGAAACGCCTGGCGGCCGATCAACAACCACTGGCCCTTTTGCTTTTGCCAGATCTGGAAATTCTCGATTTCGGTCGGCACCACCTTGCCGCTGTTGACTGCCTCTGCGGAAAAGTGATTGCGCACCAGCGCGACGTCGCCTGACAGGGTGATTTTCTGGTTGAGCATCTGCAGGGTGTTGAAGGCGCTCTTACCGGTTTCGAGGTCGGCAATAAACGCTTTCTTGTCTTGAATCGTGCCGCTGGAATGCCCGTAGGTGAGGTTCTCGGCAGTCAGCGCGTTGAGCTGTGCAATGTCCTTGTGCAGCATGGCTTGTGTCAACTGCTCTACAGCTTTGGTAACGTCGGCTTCGTCGGTCGTTGCCGCTGCAACGTAGCCGGAGAACAGGCACAGAAAGCCCATAAGCAGTGTCAGCTTTTTCATCTTCATCCCTTTTCTTGTCATTATCGAATGTGGCGGAACCTGTACAGCTGAATAGTTCATCTGTCATCGTACAACTTAGATCAGGCTGGGGCATTCGACAAGGGGGATATGCCGGGAAGCGCGCTTCCCGGCAATAAACGCTTAAACGCGGAACTGCTTGGTGAGGCGGTTCAGGCCAGCGGCCAGCGTCGACAACTCGGCGGTGGCGATGGCGTTCTGGTTCGAGCCCTCGGAGGTCTGACTCGACAGGTCACGGATGCTGACCAGGCTTCTGTCCACCTCACGCGCCACCTGAGCCTGTTCTTCTGCGGCAGTGGCGATCATCAGGTTGCGCTCGTTGATCTGACTGATGGATTCAGTGATTTCGAGCAGTGCCTTGCCTGCGCCGTTGGCCATTTCCAGCGTCTTGTGCGCCTGCACGCTGGTCTGCTCCATCGCGGTGACAGCGTTGCCGGTGCCGGTCTGAATCGAACCGACCATCTGTTCGATTTCACGGGTCGATTGCTGCGTACGGTGCGCCAGTGCACGAACTTCGTCGGCGACCACCGCAAAACCGCGTCCGGCTTCGCCAGCGCGGGCTGCTTCAATGGCGGCGTTGAGTGCCAGCAGGTTGGTTTGCTCGGCGATGGCGCGGATCACATCCAGTACCTTGCTGATGTCCGTTGCCATGACCGCCAGACCTTGTACCTCGGTGGACGTGAGCTGCACTTTGGACACCATCAGGTTGATGGCCGTGACCGTTTCATCGACCTGTGCGCGCCCCGCCATGGCCGCTGTGCTCGATTGCGATGTCACTTCGGAGGCCGATGCGGCGTTGCTGGCCACTTCCTCGACCGCAGCGCTCATCTGATTGACAGCGGTAGCGGCCATCTCGATTTCGTTGCTCTGGCGCTGAATGGTCCGCGAAGCATCTTCAGTCACTGCATGCATTTCTTCCGACGTTGCGGCCAGTTGAGTGGAGGAATCACCAATCAGCGTCAGCGCGCCACGCAGATTGGTTTGCATGGCGGCGAGGGCGGCAATCAGCCTGGCCGCTTCATCGCTGCCGCTCTGTGGAATGTCTTTGCTCAGATCATTGGCGGCGATGCGTTGCGCGATGTTCAGCGACTCATTGATCGAGCCGGTCAGGCTGCGGGTATACAGCCAGGCGAGCAACAACGTAGCGATTACGCCGACAGCGATAAAAATACCCACCATCCACAGGGTTTGCTGGTAGGCGTCGTCGGCCTGATTACCCGCTCTTTCTGCTTTGCCATCATTGATGCTGATGAGTTTCTTGAGCGTGTTTTCAACCTGGTCCGCCGCGTTTTTCATCTCGCCATTGGAGATGGTGACTGCCTCCTCGAGATTTCCCGCGGCAACGGAAGCCAGGTAATGATTCTGGGCAGTCTGATAATCGCTGGTGGCTTTGTTGAGCTCGTCGAATGCCTGACGTCCTTGAGGGGTCACGATCAACTTGCCGAGTGCATCCGAAAAGCCAGCAATCAGCGCGCGAGACTGCTGAATGTCGCTGAGCGCCTTGGTCTTGCGATCCTGCGGCTCAAGCGGGTTGCGCAAGCGGGCGTTGCTGCCCCTGATGCCGACAAATTCCCGGTCCAGAGAACCCAGCAGCTTCACGCTGGGCAGAACGTTTTCTTCAATGAATTTTTCTGCGGTGTTGAGAAGTGCTGCCTGACGCAGAGCCAATACACCCAATGCAACGATCATCAGACAGAAGATACCGAAACATAAAGCCGAACGCGGGGCGAGGTTGAGTTTTCTTAAAATCATTGTAATTACTCCGAAGGATGCAAGAAGCTATCGCCTTCCTCCGGACTTTCTTGACACGCTGCCTGACTTAAAAAATCAGGCTTTACACACAAGTTGTAAGTAAACGTAACTGGATGCTGGCAACGGTAACCTTCGAGACCGTCAACCTGAGACGCTGTTGATTGCTCGCGGCGCGTCGGATCAGCGTTTTTCCATCCCCAGCATGAACGTATCGACGGCTCTTTCGACCATGGCGCTGATCTGATCGACGCTCAGCCGCTCGGGTGTCTGCTGATAAAGACGAATGTCGGTTTCTGCCGTCAGCAACGAGGTAAGTTGCAGCGCGGCTATATGTGGGTCGGTCTCGCGCAACTGGCCGCGCTGCATGGCTGCAGTCATCAGTGCGGTCACTGTCTGGAGGCATTCCCGAGGGCCGGAATCATAGAACATCATGCCGATGGCGGAGTGCCCGGATTCAGCGACCACCATGCGGTAGACGGCCAGCGCATTGTCATCATTGATGAGCACCATCAGCATTCGCTCGCCGAAACGAGTGAACAGCGTTCTCAACTCTGCGTTTGTATCAGCGCCGTGGTAGGTCGTCAGCTCCGAAACCGCGTCGGCCAGATGGGCCGTTGCGAGCCTGTTGACCACGGCGATGAACAGCTCTTCCTTGGAGGGGAAATAGCTGTAGATCGTTGCCTTGGAGCCACCCATCCGTTTGGTGACTTCGTTCATGGACGCGCGTTCGTAGCCCATTTCGAGGAAAACGCTCGCTGCCGCATCAATGATGGCTTCGCGACGAGCTTCAGTACGGACCTTCATTTATATCCTCAATCCCTTAGTGAACCGGGTAGTGCAGTATGTGCAAAAAATCTCTAGACTGGAACTGAACCGTTCGGTACGATTTCAGCCGGCTTCGTGGAGCTTACTTGAAAAGCAGTTCCAGATAAATGCCGACGAATGGATGCGGTGTTCAACTCTGCAAAATCGATGAGCTGCCTCCCGGCATCCATTGCCTAAAATGTATCCGACGATGGAGTGAACAGGTCTATGAACATCATTGATTTCAATAAGCCCGTCAAACGCTCTTTTCGCGGAAATACGGCACCGGCACCTCCGCTCGAGAAAGTGCTGACCGTCATTCTGAAAACCGATGTGCCTGTCCTTATGGGCATATGCAGCGACGGGCTGCGCAGTAACAGCGCTATTCTGGGCGGTGAATTCCAGGCGGAGTATTTCAGCGGTTCGGTGCTTTCCGGTGGTGGCAATGTGCTTGTCGAGTTGTCGTCAGAGCTTGCCTTTCTGGAAACCCGCTTCACCCTGATCACTCAACTGGGTGAACTGATCAACGTCGAATGTAAAGGCGTTCTGCTCATGGATGAAGAGGGTCAGCAGGAACTGCAGAGCGGCGTATGGCCCATCAGCGAAGGCCACTACCAGTGTACGTGCACGCCACGTTTCCAGGTTTCGCTTGGCCCTAACGACTGGCTGGAGAAAAGCGCCTTCATTGGCAAGATCGAATACATTCAGCGCAACGAAACGTTGATCAGTTTTTACCGGATGAAGCTCTGATTCAATGGGTTGAGTGTTCACGGTTCAAGCGGAGCAAGCCGTGGGGCTTGCTCCATTGCTACGATCAAGAGCCTGGCGGTTCAGAACGTGGCGACTTAAAACGTGACGCTGGCGCTCAAGCGTGCGGTGCGCGGCTCGCCCACGTTGACCTGCAACTGGCTACCGGTGCTTGACGGGTAGTACTGCTTGTCAAACAGGTTGTCCACGTTCAATTGCAGGCGGGTTTTATACCCGGCCATCGGCACGTCCCAGCGCAAAAACGCATCGGCTACGGTGTAGCTGCTCATATAGAAGGTGTTGGCATCGTCGCCAGCGCGCTCGCCAACGTAACGCGCGCCACCACCGGCATGCCATTCGCCCAGGTCCGAAGGAATCTGCAGGTGGTGGGTGAGGTACAGGCTGGCGGTATGTTTCGGCGCCTGACTCAAACGATTGCCCTTGTTGCTTGGGTCATCGAGCACTTCGGTGTGGGTGTAGGCGTAAGTGCCGATCATGTCCCAGCGCTCGGCGATGCGCCCGGTCACGTCCAGCTCTACGCCTTGCGAGCCCACCTTGCCCGCCGCTTCGCTGACGCCGGTAACGCCGGTCGGGGTAACGACGTTTTTCTTCTCGATATCGAACACTGCAAGGTTGAAGTTGAGTTCCGGCGCAAGCGCGTATTTGGCGCCAACTTCATAGCTGCGACCTTCTTCCGGGTCGAAGGTCGTGCCATCGTCGTTCACGTCATCATTGGGTACGAACGAACGGCTGTAGTTGCCGTACAGCGACAGGTCTTCATTGACCTTGAACACCAGGCCGGCCATCGGCAGGAACACATCGTCGTTTTTGTCCAGATTAGTGACGCGGCTGGCACCAAGGCCTTGTTTGATGTACTGGTCATAGTGCTGATAACGGCCGCCAAGCACCAGAATCCAGCGATCGTTAAGGTGCCAGTTGTCCTTGAGGTACAGCGAAGACGAAGTCAGCTGATTGCTCAGGTTGCTGTTCGCCGCGCTGACGACACTGGGCTCGGCCAGGCTGCCATAAACGGGCGAGAAGATATTGAAGCCGTTTTGAGCCGTGTTGCGGTAAGTCTTGCCGCGATACTTGTCGGAGTCTTCCTGCTCGGCGCCGATCAGCAGATCGTGCTGCTGGCCGAGAATGTCCTGCTTGCCGATGAAGTCCCAGCTGGCGTAACGGGTTTCGTAATCGTAGTGGCCGCCGTTGGCCTGACGACGCAACACGCCGCTGCTCGACAGAGTGCTGGGCTGGGCTATCGAGAGGCTGTAGCGGTCATTGTTCCAGCCATAGGTCAGGCGGGTTTTCCAGTCGTCGCTGAGCTGATACTCGAAACGTGCAGTTGCGGTTTCGCTGATGCCGACCGTGTTTGACCACTTCTCGTCGAGACGCTTGTCATAGCTGATGTCTGCCGGGTGGCCGCCGGTGAAAACAGTGCCGCGGTCGAACGGGCTGATGTAGTCGTTGTATTCGTAGGCCAGGGTCAGGCTGGCGCGCTCACCGGTCCAGGACAGCGATGGCGCGATCAGCGTGTGCTGGTCAACGCCGTAGTTACGCCAGTAGTCCTCGCTCTGACGTTCAGCCACCAGCCGGTAGGCCAGCCCGGAATCGCCCAGCGAGCCGGTGGTGTCGACGCTGAAGCTGCCGCCACCTTCACTGTACGCAGAACCGCTCAGGGTGGTGCTTTGCACGTACTGTGGCTGTTTGCTGATCACGTTGATCACGCCGCCCGGTTCCATCGCCCCGTACAGCAGCGATGCAGGGCCTTTGAGCACCTCGACACGCTCGGTGGTCGCGCCGAAATTCTTCGACACCACCGAACGTACGCCATCGCGCAGGATCGAGCCGTCATCGTTGGTGCCGAAACCGCGCTTGATCACCGAGTCCTTGGTGTTGCCCAAGGTATTACCCTGACTGACGCCGCTGACAAATTTCATGGCGTCGTCCAGCGAGCGCACGTTGTAATCGGCGATCGTCTGTGGCGTGACGATGTTGACCGATTGTGCCTCTTCCTTGATAGGCACATCGCTCTTGCTCGCGGTGCTGGTGCTTTTGGCGTTGTAGCCTTCCGAGGCTTCGGAGGCCGCGGCGGAAACCTGCGTGGCAGGCAGCGTGGCGGTTTCTGCTGCATGCACTGGACCGCTGGAGAACATTGCCAGAGACAGCGCAGACAACAGAAAAGGGCCGGGACGGCGAGGGCGTTGGGAGGAGATGCTCAAGGGAGATGCTCTGTCATGACGTTAATAGCAATAATTGTAATTTGATAGTGATTCTCATGTAAATGAGTGAATGACTGATGCGCGTTTGTATCAGTCTTGAAACAGTGCTCTTTGCAGTATCAGGCCAGGTCACAAGGGAGCGTTAAGTTGGCGTCGATCCGCTTGCCCATGCTGATGACAGGCTCCGACGTATACCCAAGTGTTTGATAAAAGGCTTGCACGCTTTCATTGAAGGTATGGATCTGCAGATTGATCTTTACGCAGCCCAGATGAGCAAGTGCCTGTTCGGCGTGTTTCACCAGCGCGCTGCCCAGGCCCTTGCCGCGCTGTTGCGGATCGACCGCAACCGAATACAGCCAGCCGCGGTGCCCGTCATAACCGGCAAGAATGGTCCCGACTATACGGTCGGCACGGTCGTCGTCAGTGGCAGTGGCGACAAAAAACAACCGGTCCTCGACAGCCAGTTTCTTGTCGATCGACAGGTCCGGGCGGTTATGCGGTGTGGTGTCATTGAAGACGGTCTTCCAGAGCTGGATGACCGCGAGGCGGTGATGCGAGTCCGAGTACTCGACAATGGCATTCATTGCGCTGTCCTTGAGTGAGGTACAGCGAGATTACTGTCTGGTGTCTGGCGCTGTCTAACCGGCGTCTTTTTGCCCCTTGTTCTGCCTGTTGGCCTGAGAGGGCGTTGCGGGCGTATCGAGCAGTGAGCGGATCGCCCGGCTGTAGGTGGGCTGGCCGATCTGCATGCTGTTGTTGTGCGTGCCGCCGGGCACCAGTATCAGTTTCTTTGGCTCTTTCGCGGCGGCAAACAGTTGCTCGCTGAAGCGGGCGGGCACGTAACGGTCTTCGGTGCCGTGGACGATCAGCACGGGCATGTGAATGTCGGCGATCTTGTCCAGCGAGTCGAACTTCTGTGACAGCAGCCAGCGCACCGGCAGCGACGTGTTGGCGAGGGCGGTGGCGACGTCGGCCAGATTGGTGAAGGTGGACTCTATGATCAGCCCGCGCGCTTGCACCGGGGCATTGTCCTTTTCGGCGTCATGGCCCAGTTCTGCGGCCAGGTCCACGGCGACCGCGCCGCCCAGCGAGTGCCCGTAGATCAGCCTGCGTTGCGGGTCAGGTTGCAATTGTTTCAAGCGTTGCCAGGCGATGCGTGCGTCTTCATACACGGATTTCTCCGACGGCAACTGGCCCATGCTCTGCCCGAAGCCGCGGTAATCGATGGCCAGTATCGAGTAGCCCTGCGCCTTGAGTTGCTGGATACGAAACAACTGGCCGGTCAGGTTCCATCTTGAACCGTGCAGGTACAGGATGGCCGGAGCATTCTTGTCGGGTGCAGCCCACCACCACGCATGAATATTCTGGGAAGTACCAAAGGCGGGCGTACGCAGCTCTATTTCCTGAACATCGGCGGGCAGCCCGCGGTACCAGCTTGCTGTGCCAGGCTCGATGCGAAACACCAGCTCGCGTTCCTTGTGTTCGAGAACGGCGCAGCCCACCGGCAGGCCGAGGATAATGGCTGCCATCAACACCCATCTGATCGGGCGTGCCTTGAAGCGGGCCAGCAGTGAAATCGCCATGAGGTGCGGGTCTCAGTCAACAAAGTGAAATAAATGCAGGTTTTGCACCAGTCTTGCAAGACGAGACGCCAAACATCGGTTACAGGATATTGCTTGCTTGGGCAATGAAGACGGCGACAGCTTGGGTCAGAGCACGGTGCTGACGCAAACCCCTATGCTTCAATACCTTGCGCCACAGCCCACGAAGGCAGCGTCAACAAACGTCACTGGTTAGCACGATTGGTTATTGAGGTAGCCCTGGCCCATAGCTGCGGATTATGCTGTGTCTGCGCGGGCGCTGTGTTTTTGTCACCTGCCGCCGCCTGAATCGACACTCTGCTTACCGAATCGATCGCGCTTTGTTCAATTTCTTCAAGAGGTTACCGCCAATGTTCCACCACCGTCCCCTGGAAGAAAAAGATGTCCCTGTCATCTGCGAACTGCCGCAGAATGCCGACGAACTGTTTTACATGTTCCCCAGAGCAAACTGGCCGCTGACACCCCCGCAGCTCGCGGACGCGCTGGAGACCCGTCAGGACTCGACGGTCATCGAGATGGACGGTGAGGTCGTTGGCTTCGCCAACTTCTCGCAATGCCACTTTCGCGGCCGCTGCTCGCTGGGCAACGTCATTATCGCGCCCAAGGCCCGCTCCAAAGGGGTAGGCCGTTACATGATCACCCGCATGATGGAGATCGCCTTCGACAAGCACGAAGCCACCGAGCTCATCGCTTCCTGTTACAACCACAACGTGCCGGGGCTGCTGTTTTACCCGCGCATGGGCTTTCGCCCTTACTCGATCGAAGAAAAGCGCGACAAGCAGGGCGCTCGGGTTGCATTGATTCATTTGCGCTTGTCTGGCGAGCAAGCCTGAGGCTTTTCATAAAGGGCGTACGGCCGTTGCCTGTATCGGCCGTGCGTCCCTCTTCTCCGAACTACCCGCGTAACCCCTGACCGTTCGTCAGTTTATATACGGCGCAGGCCATCCATTCCTTGAAGTGCTGATTCGCCTCCTGTGCCCATTTATTGGAAAACAGTAGGGTGAATCGTTTTTGCTGTGTGTTTTTTAATAGCAGGACGGTTTAAACGTTCTGTGCATATTCAGTTATGAAAGTTGCTGGCGATGTGCTCAAGGGTGTATAACTGCGTTAAGCATCAAGTGAGTGGCGACAGATAATTGGCGGGCCGGCACGGGCCGTTTTTAAACGTTGATCAACAATAAAAATTATCGGAACTCTGTCACTGTCGGGACATGCTTACACCCATAAGGAGATAAAGAGATGATCGCGAGTGGATTGTCTGAGTTAGAACTCAGAAGTATTGTCGAGCGTGCGTTCCTGCCGTCGCGTTGTACCTGCACGATTGCCAACCAAGAGATGACCGTGCAGATAAACGACCTGACGTCTGGGCGCATTCTTCACGAAACGGGTATCTCGTTACGCCGGATCAATACCAGCCGTGACATATCCGATCTGGTAGCCAGGCTGCGTCACGGGTTGTCCACTGCCAAAGTGTCTCACGCGCATTACAACGCTGCCTGACGCTGTTGCACCCGCTGATGCCCTTGGCATCGGTCTGTAGGCCTCGGTCATCGCTGATCGGGGCTTTGTCATTTTTGCAGATCCGCTTTTGTCAGGCTTGCCATCTGATCCTGCCTCATCCCTGATCCAGATCCTCCAGAATTCCCCCGGCAAGGCTATTTCGCTGCCCGCCAACTTCACGGCGCTGGAAAACAGTGAGTTATTCGTCGGGTGATTGAAAAATAGTTAGAACGCATAACGCTTTTTAACGTCGCCGGACCTGAGCAAAATCAGGTTGTGAAAAACACAACACCATTCAAATCATCGGGTTGTCGTTGGAAACTGAACGGTCTTTACGCATCGCAGCCGGTTTGACACTGCGGGGTTTGTTTGCAAATATTCAACTCGAGTGCCGTGCCTCGTAACGCATTGTCACTCTTTCAAGGTTGATTATTTTTCAGGCCGACCAACGTTCTGCAAAAAAAGGGCGGTAGCATGGGTTGTTTATTTTTGCTGCGGTCCATAAGTGCAGTTCCCTGTTTGCAGTTGCTGCCGGGGTTACTGTAACTACTTGTGACAATACGTCGTTGTTATGTGACATCCCATCACTTCGGTGGCTGACCACTCATCGTGTTCACCCTGCCTTTTCTCACTCTGAATCACTTCACTCTGAATCGTGCATGGACGCTGGTTCGCCTTACTCGCCAGGTATTCGATCATCCAGAACTTCTGGAATGCACCAACGTTAAATGACGATGGAGCACCATCATGTTTGAAACACGTATGGAAACGACCTGCGGGTGCATCGTAGGGGGCGCCGGGCTTGCCGGTATGGGCTTTCTGTTCAATGCCCTGAAAAGCGGTGCGTTGGCCGACCTTGCTGAAAAAGGGCTGATTGTCATTGATGCGAGTGATCAACCGGGCACGGGCATGCTGGGGCATTACCGGATCACCGCTAACTCGGTAGGTGACGTCTTTATCGACTGCCTGCGCGACCCGGCACTGCGTGATGTGTTTCGGCCGCTGGAATCTTCGGCAGCGTACTGGCGTATCAAGGCGCAAGCGCAAAGTGCGCCGCAGCTGTCCGATGTGGGGCTGCTAATGGCCGAGGCCTCAAGGCTGGTGCTGAGCCACATCGTGCGTCTTTACGGCGTTACGGTCTGGGCAGGTACAACCATTACCGAAGTCGTCATTGAAGACGACAGCTTTCGCTTGCAGATTGAAAGCCCGGACGGGACCAGACGTGTCCGCTGCAAGGCGCTGGTACTCAATCTGGGTGCACGTCAGGACCCACAGCAACTGATCACCAGCCTTGCCCGGCAGGACCTGATGCTATCCGGTACGACGACTATTCAAAGCGCCGACAGGCTGCTGCGCATGAATGCGGTGCAATTGCGCGAAGTGTTTGCCTCTGTACTTGCCAGCAACAGACGCATCACGTTGGTGGGCGGCTCGCACAGTGCTTTTTCGATGCTGGAAAACCTGGCGGATGCCCTCGAGTTCGCCGGTTTGCAGGAGCTGACACTGGTCCATCGCAGCCGCATCAGGCTGTTTTATGAAAACGTCCAACAGGCGCACGCAGCCGGTTATCAGGTCGACTCGCTGCAGGACGTGTGTCCGATATCCGGGCGGGTCAATCGTTCTGGCGGCTTGCGTTACCGGGCGCTGGACATCGGGCGCGAGGCGGCGCTCACTGGCCGGGTTGGCAAGACCGGCGTGCGGGTAAAAATGTTTCAGACGCTGAATGGGCCCATCGGTGATCACGAGCAAGCCAGGCTCGCGCTGGCCGACTCGGGCGTGGTCGTACAGTGCTCTGGCTATCAGGCGGTGTTGCCGACGCTGCGCGATGCCGATGGCAGTCTGGTCAGTCTGCGTGAAAGCAAGGGGGGGCTGGATTCCGACGCATCTGGCTGCCCGCTGGACCAGCATGGGCGCAGGCTGAACGGGCTGTATCTCTTTGGTCTGGGGGCCGGGCTTGGCGTTGACCCACAGTTGGGGAGTGAGCCGGCCTTCGATGGGCGAATCTACGGTGTCTGGCAATTTCATCATGATGCCAGCCGAGCGGTGCTTGAGGCGGTCATCAACAGGCTCGCGCACAAGGCCTCAGTCACCGAAGCATTGTGTGCGGATGTATTCGCTCCGCAGGCGCTTCGTTTGCAGGCCGGCTAGACGGTGTGTTGCGGGGAAGAAAAACGATGGGCCATAAAAAACGGCGTCCCAGGGACGCCGTATGGCCGCTCTGCCCATGCCGGGCAGTTCAGCATTGAATAAGGGGGGTTGCAGGAATTATTGTGGGTCCTGGTTTGGAGCCAGTTCCGCCTGGATACGTTTGTAGATTTCTTCACGATGCACTGAAACATTTTTGGGTGCATTGATGCCCAGGCGGACCTGAAGCCCTTGAACGCCAAGAATCGTGACGGTGATCTCGTCACCGATGTTTATGCTTTCGCCTACTTTGCGAGTGAGTATCAACATAATCTTTTCCTTGATGGCCTCTTGAAAACGCCTCTCTCAAGAGGCTGGCGTTTGCCTTTGCGTGGTGATTGTTGCCGAGTGCATCCAAATGCATCCGTCTTATGACGTCACACTGGTGAATTTAATTCCCTCGGTTCATTTTCTTGTCATCGAGATTTGCATCCCCGATACGACGAGTGCGCCAATTCTGCCCGTTTCGACGTGAAAATGCCCGTATTTACTGGCGTAACATGAAAAGTAAAGGGAACAGCTGCACGCTTCGAGGTCATCCGTGCCTCGTTCGGGGGGATCGGCGAGCCAATCTCCACGTGAGTGTAAGCGTAGGCATGACTTGCAAAGATTGCCCGAGCTTTCTGAAAATTCAAATGAAAGTGCGGTGCGAGGTTGTAGGAAAGGGCGGTTTGCGGAAGGCTGGTTTAGTCGTGCGGGGTGTGTTCGAGCCTGGTAACAGGTCGATTTTGTGTGAGGTGACGCACCGACAGCGGGGGAGGAAGTCTGTTCTGGCACAGGCCTTTGCGGGTTCTATCACCCGCAAAGACCGTGTGTAACGCTGGGGCTAAAGTGCCATCGACAACAGCATGATGAAGATCAGGCCGACCACCGACAGGATGGTTTCCATCACTGTCCAGGTCTTGAACGTTTCGGCAACGGTCATGTTGAAATACTGTTTAACCAGCCAGAAACCGGCATCGTTGACGTGCGACAGGATCAACGAGCCGGCACCCGTGGCCAGCACCAGCAGCTCGCGATTGACGCCTGGAATCAGGCCAACCACTGGCGCCACAATCCCTGCACCGGTAATGGTCGCCACGGTAGCCGAACCGGTCGCAATGCGAATCACCGCCGCCACCAGCCAAGCCAGCATGATCGGGTTGATCTGTGCCTGTACGGCCATGTGCCCGATGACATCACCCACACCGCTGGCCACCAGCATCTGCTTGAAGCCGCCACCTGCGCCGACGATCAGGACGATGGCTGCAACCGGTGCAAGGCTCTGGTCCAGCAGTTTCATGATTTTGGTGCGGTCAAAGCCGCGTGCCGCACCAAAGGTGTAGAACGCCAGCAACAGCGCTGCCAGCAGGGCAGTGATCGGGTGACCGATCAGGTCCATCCAGATGCGGAACATGTTGTTTTCCGGCAACACCACGTCAGCAAAGGTCTTGAGCAGCATCAGGAATACAGGCAGCAGGATGGTGATCAGCGTGATGCCAAAGCCTGGCAGGTTTTCAGTGCTCGACTCCTTGGCGATCTGGTCCATCAACTCCTGCGACGGCGTACCGGGGATGCGCTTGGAGATCCAGTTGCCGTAGATGGGACCCGCGATGATGGCGGTTGGCAGCGCGACTATCAGGCCATAAAAAATGGTCTTGCCGATATCAGCACCAAAAATGCCGATGGCCAGCAGCGGGCCCGGGTGCGGTGGAACCAGGCCGTGTACGGCCGACAGGCCAGCCAGCAACGGGATGCCGATCTTGACGATGGACACGCCGGTACGACGGGCGACGATGAACACCAGCGGGATCAGCAGCACAAAACCGATCTCGAAGAACAGCGGGATGCCCACCAGAAACGCGGAGAACATCATTGCCCAATGCACTTTCTGTTTACCAAAGGTGCGGATCAGGGTCTGCGCAATCTGGTCCGCACCCCCCGAATCGGCCATCAGCTTGCCGAGCATGGTGCCCAGGCCAAGGATGATACCGACGAAACCCAGCACGCCGCCGAAGCCCTCCTGGAAGGACTTCATGACTTTTTCTACTGGCATTCCCGACGTCAGGCCAAGAAAGCCTGCCGCCAGTGTCAGCGCGACGAAAGGGTGAACCTTGAAGGTGGTGATCAGTAGCACAAGGCCGACGATGGTCACCAACGCATCGACGAGCAGGAACGTCTCATGGGTCATACCGAACATGGGTGTTTCTCCGGTTATTATTTTAAGGAGCTGCTAACAGCGCCGGCGTGTGTCGTGTGTGCGCAAGACAGCGCTGTCTTTTGCACTCACGCCTTTATCAGGCGTGAGAGCCTTTCCACCATGCCGCGGCTTGTTCACCAATTACATCGATAGGCTTGCTGGCATCGACCACCAGGGTCAGTGGCTCGCCGATCGGTGGTTCCAGGGTCGCGAACTGGCTATCGACCAGACTCGCAGGCATGAAATGCCCGGTCCGGTTGGCGCAACGCTCGGTGGCCAGCTCTTTGCTCAGTTCGAGAAAGACAAAACCCAGGCCCGGCACCGCCGCACGCAGGCGTTCACGATAAATGAGCTTGAGTGCCGAACAGGTCAGCACCGGATGTTCGCCCTTGGCAAGGGCTGCGGCCAGTTCTTCACCCAGACGGGTCAGCCAGCCGGCACGGTCTTCGTCGGTGAGGGGGGTGCCGGCGCTCATCTTGTCGATGTTGGCCTGGGGATGGAACGCATCGCCTTCGATCAGGCGACCGCCGCTGTTACGGGCGATTTCTGCACCGACGGCACTTTTGCCGCAGCTCGAAACCCCCATGACTACAAGGGCGGAAATAGCGGTATTCGCAGTTGTCACAGTAGGCACCTCGTCTGGAGACAGCGCTGTCTTTGTCCGGTGGACATCGGGTTCAGCTGCAGCCGTTCCAGTTCTTGTCGTTGTTTTGGGTTCATCGTCAACCATCGGAGGCTGTTCTCCGGGGGCAGCCTGGCAGGGCGCCCGCATGTGAAACCAGCGATAAAGCATTGTCACGTTCCATGAGACAGCGCTACCTTATGGGGCATTCGACATATTTGGCAACCCCTATGTTAGTTGGCAACGCATGACACGCATTGGTTCCCGCTCTACAGGTCGGCCCACCTTGAACGAGGTGGCGCGGCTGGCGGCCGTTTCGCCGATTACCGCTTCCCGTGCATTGCGCGGTGTTGCCACTGTTGCCCCGGAGCTGGTCGAGAAAGTCCGTGCCGCTGCGCAAAGCCTGGGCTATGTCGCCAACCCGGCGGCCAGAGCGTTGGCCTCTTCCTGCAGCCAGACAGTGGTCGTGCTGGTGCCATCGCTGTCCAACCAGTTGTTTATCGAAACCCTTGAAGCCATTCAGGACGTTCTGCGCCTGCGGGGGCTGGATGTGGTGATCGGCAACTATCACTACTCGCCGGAAGAAGAAGAGAAGCTGCTGCGCAACCATCTGGTCAATCGTCCGCGCGGCGTTCTGCTGACCGGCTTTGACCACACCGCTGCATCGCGCCAGATGCTCGAGACCAGCGGCGTGCCGTGCGTGCACATGATGGAACTCGATACCCGTCTCGGTGCTTACTGTGTCGGTTTCTCCCAGCAACAGGCCGGGGCCGAAGCCGCCCGCCATTTGCTGGGCCGTGGGCGAAAGCGCCTGGCCTATATGGCGGCGCAGCTCGACCCTCGCGTATTGCAGCGCGGGGCGGGGTTTCGTCAGGTGCTGGAAGAGGCCGGAGTGTTCGATCCCGCGCTGCAAGTCTCGACCCGTCAGTCATCCTCGATTGGCCTGGGCGGTGAGTTGTTCGCCCGCCTGCTCGACGAGCACCCGGACGTGGACGGAGTTTTCTTCTGCAACGACGACCTGGCTCAGGGTGCAGCGCTGGAAGCTTTGCGCCTGGGTGTGGCGATCCCCGAGCGGGTGTCGCTGGTGGGCTTCAACGATTTGCCTGGCTCGGCGCACATGGTTCCGCGCCTGACCTCGATTCGCACACCTCGCCAGGAAGTCGGCCAGCGCGCTGCGCAGCTGTTGCTGGGGCTGCTCGACGGGATCACCCAGCATCCGCAAGTAGACCTGGGCTTCGAGCTGGTAGTGCGGGAAAGCTCCTGAACGTTTCCTCAGGGCCTGGCTTTGCAACCGTATCCCGATGTGCTCTCTGACCAATGGTAGCCCTACTCAAGAGGCTTGCGACGGCTTGGCTGCATTGCCCGACGGCGCTGTCTGCGAGGCGTTTTCGCTCCCCTCGTGAGAGTGTTTTTGAAGCCTCTGGACTGTTATTTCTGACAGTACCCATCCCCTCGTGTTGAGTATTCAATGACTGCATGCTTTTGGATCGAAGCGGCATAGGAGTCTTGGCCGCATCGTTGGGCGACGGGGATATATCTTCTTATCTATTCCCCGTTCTGGCGGTCTTGCAAGACTTATTGACTGGTGAGAGACATGCAAAAAAAAGCATCTCGGAACACAAGCGCGTTGACTCACATGACAGAACCGGTCAGCCCCGGAGCGCCTCTGGACATCGCTTGGCTGACCGGCATCATCCCTCTGGGTTTTGTGCCCGCAGAGATCGCAATCAGTCCCGATGAAACGACGCTATATGTGGCCCACGAGAGTGGTCGCGAGGTCAGCGTGGTCGACATCGCCACCATGAGCGTGGTGGGCAGCATCAAGAGAGCCGGGGCGGGTGCTATCACCCTGAGCCCCGATGGCAAACGGCTTTACACCATCGGCCAGAAACGTTGCTACGTGGTCGATACACGCTTGCGTGAGGTCATCAGGATATTGCCGGCGGCCAACGTCAACAGGATCCTGTGCAGCCCGGATGGCCGTTTCATCTGTCTGTCGTTTCAGAACGCGCGCGGCGGGCTGATCCGCCTGATCGAAACCGAAAACTACACGGTCGAGAATGAGTTCGATCTCGGCGCGTTGACCAACGCGTCGCTGGCCCTCGGGATCAGCCCGTTGAACGACAGGTTCTACGCCACCATGCTGGTAGACCGCACCGCACCTACCGATGTCATGGCGATCAACCGGATCGATTACCTGCAAAATGACATCCCGGGGTTTTCCGATCCGCGCTCAATGGCGTTCAGTTCCGACGGCGCGTGGCTGTATGTGGGTGGAATCGACGAGGTCTATATCGTCAATGCGGCCACTCACAAAACGTTTTATCGGGAAAAGCTGGGCACTCAGGGGTACCCGGTAAAAGTCATCGGTGTCACGCCGGATGATCGCTATGTCTACGCGATCTATACCTGCAATTACGACGTCTACCGGATCGACACCGTGAAGGGCATTGCGACCTGCATCGCGTACTTCCCTTCCGTGGGGGGCGCCGTGCTCAACAAGACCGCGACCTACATCTACTCCACGCATCCGGACATGAGCTGGATTTCCATTTACCGGCTGTAAGCCGTTCTTTGATGGCTACCGGGCGAGAAGCTGTTGAAAGGAATTGTCGGCAGGTTGAACACGTTTTGATGTTTTCTGGAAAGGGGCAGTCGTTGTCGGGTGCTTGAGTTTTTTGTCTTGACGTCCTGTATTTAAACATTCACAAGGAGTGGTTTTCATGTTGTTGTTATCGGGTTTCAGGTATTTCAGAGCTGTCGGTGTTGCGTTATTGTTTTTGAGCGTGTCGCTTGCAACGGTCAGGGCAGATGTTCGGCCGGAGACATGGCAGGTGGTTGTCGATGCCGGCAGCAGCAAAACGCGCGGTATTCTTTATCGGTTATCTGCCGATGCAGTGACGCCGGTTGTGGAATACAACTCCAAACTGCCACTGGCCCGTTATGCGGGTGTGCCCGACGAATCAGGCAACCTGTTAATAGCGCCCTTGCTGGACACGCTGGAGAGGCTTGCCAATGACCAGAAATACGCACTGGAAAAGAAGACTGTTCTTGTGAATGTTCTGGGCACCGCTGGCATGCGCGAGTTGTCTGCGGGTCAGCAAGGGGTTATTTATGAAGCTGTGAAGACGTCGATTCTGGCCAAGGGCTGGGCGTTGGGGCAGGTGGGCACGATAGACGGCAGGGATGAGGGGATATTTGCCTGGGTGCACCTCAACTTTTTAAAAGGGCTGGCAACGTCTGACAACACCTTAGGCATAATCGAAATGGGCGGTGCCTCAAGTCAAATCACTTTCGCGCTCAGGTCTCCACCGATGGATAAAGCAGACGTCAGTCAAAATGCTCGTACAGTAATGTGGGATGGAAAAACCTACTCGGTCATCAGCGAGAGCCTGCTCGGCCTGGGTGCCGATGCTGCCAGGACGGCCATGAATAAAGTAAGACCGCAGGACCAGCGTTGCTACCCGCAGGGCGCGCTTATAATGAAAGTGCCCACGACGGGTGCGTTTGATTTCACAGCGTGCGACCTTGTCTATGATGAGGCCATTGCCGCAAACTATCAGTCTGAAATCAAAAAGCTGGACGCTATTGTCGCATCAAGTAATTACACTCAAACTGATTTCGTTGGGTTGAGTTCGCTTTACTATACGCTCAATTTTTTCAATAACGATGTGCCTGAACGGGGAACGCTTAAGTCTGCCCTTGAACAGTCGTGTCAGCGTTACGCGGATATTGAAGAGCGTCTCAGGCAGGATGACTCGAAAGACAAATATCAGCCTGAGAATAAATGTGCAAATGGCGTATTTGTCTATGATCTTCTTTATGATTATTTGCAGTTGGGGGATGGACGACTCACCGCTTTGAAGAAGGTTGAGAACATGGACATTCGCTGGACTGATGGGTTTTTATTGCTGGGTAAGCAAGCCCCATGAAACGCCATCGAATGGCGCAGCGACAGTTAGCGGATAACGCAGAAGCAGTGCTGACCTCTACGAAGTGCTTGACTCAACGGCAGGCTGCTTTTGCAGCCTGCCGTTAACTTCAGTCGGGTTTCAATTATCTTCGCAATCGATCAGTGGGCATCCTTGAACGCAAGCCGGGACTCATGCAGCAGTGGCTCGGTGTAGCCCGAAGGCTGCTCCGTGCCTTTGAATACCAGCGCGCAGGCGGCCTTGAAGGCGGCGGAGTTCTTGAAGTCCCTGGTCATCGGCCGGTAGTGCGAATCCCCGGCATTCTGCTTGTCCACCACTTTGGCCATGCGCTCCAGCACATTTTGTATGTCTTCCTTGCCTGCGATGTCGTGCAGCAACCAGTTGGCCATGTGCTGGCTGGAGATGCGCAGGGTCGCCCGGTCTTCCATCAGCCCGACGTTATGGATATCCGGCACCTTGGAGCAGCCGATACCTTGCTCCACCCAGCGTACAACATAGCCCAGCAGGCCCTGGGCGTTATTTTCCAGTTCTTCGAGAATCTGTTCGCGTGTCCACTCGGGTTTGCCCACCACGGGAATGGTCAGCAGGTCGTCGAGCCACTGATCGCTGACATCGACCAGTGACTGTTGCTCGAGTTGCTCCTGAACCTGACGCACATCGACATGATGGTAATGCCACGCATGCAGTGTGGCGGCAGTCGGCGAAGGCACCCAAGCGGTGGTCGCGCCTGATTTCGGATGAGCGATTTTCTGCTCCAGCATGTCGGCCATGCGATCGGGCATCGCCCACATGCCCTTGCCTATCTGCGCCCTGCCGCGCAAGCCGCAGGCCAGGCCGACCTGCACATTGTTGCGCTCGTAGGCCTTGATCCACGGCGTGTTTTTCATCTCGCCCTTGCGCAGCACAGGGCCGGCCTGCATGGCGCTGTGAATTTCATCACCGGTACGGTCGAGAAAACCGGTGTTGATGAACGCGACCCGAGCAGACGCCGCATTGATACAGGCCTTGAGGTTGACGCTGGTGCGTCGCTCTTCGTCCATGATGCCCATTTTCAAGGTGTTGCGCGGCAGGTGCAGCACCTCCTCGATGCGGCTGAACAACTGGTCGGCAAACGCCACTTCGGCCGCGCCGTGCATTTTCGGTTTGACGATGTAAATGCTCCCGGCGCGCGAGTTGCCACGCCGGGTCAGGTCGTGCAGGCCGATCAGGCTGGTGATCACGCCGTCGAGAATGCCCTCGGGAATCTCCCTGTCGTCCTGGTCGACAATCGCCGGGTTGCTCATCAGGTGGCCGACGTTGCGAATCAACAGCAGCGAGCGACCGCGCAGCGTCAGTTCACCACCGGCTGCGGCGTGGTAAACGCGGTCGGGGTTGAGGCTGCGGGTGATGGCTTTGCCGCCCTTGTCGAGGGTTTCGGTCAGGTCGCCTTTCATCAGGCCCAGCCAGTTGCGGTAGACCAGCACCTTGTCATCAGCGTCAACGGCGGCGACCGAGTCTTCGCAGTCGACGATGGTCGACAGTGCCGATTCCAGCAGCAGGTCCTTGATGCCGGCGGCATCGGTCTTGCCGACCGGATGCTGCGGGTCGAACTGGATTTCGATGTGCAGACCATGATTCTTGAGCAGAATCGCCTGGGGCTGATCAGGCTCACCTGTGAAACCGACGTATTTTTCCGGGTGTTGCAGAAGCGTCTGGCTGCCATCCGCCAGGGTGATGCGCAGCTCGCCATCTTCAATGCGATAGCGGTTTGCGTCGCTATGGCTGCCGTTAGCAAGGGGCGCACTGGTGTCGAGCAGCTCGCGGGCAAACGCGATGACCTTGGCGCCGCGCAGCGGATTGTACCCGGCGCGGATTTCAGCGCCGTTGCTGGTCGAGATCACGTCGGTGCCATACAGCGCGTCGTACAGCGAGCCCCAGCGCGCATTGGCAGCATTCAGCGCATAGCGTGCGTTGCTGGCGGGCACCACCAGTTGCGGGCCAGCCTGCTCGCTGATTTCCAGATCGACATTGGCGGTAGTGGCTGCAACGTGTTCCGGCACGGGCTGCAGGTAGCCAATCGAGTGCAGAAACGCACGGTAGGCGGGCATGTCGGTGATCGGTCCGGGATGCGCCTTGTGCCATTTGTCCAGTTGGCCCTGCAAACGCTCGCGTTCGGCGAGCAGTTCGCGATTGACTGGCGCAAGGTCATGAACCAGCGCATCGAAGCCTTTCCAGAATGCCTCTGGTTCCAGGCCTGTACCGGGCAGCACTTCTTCATCGACAAAACGTTGCAGCTTGACGGCTACCTTGAGGCGTTGGCATTTGACGAAATCGGTCATCGAGTGGGCTCCATGTAGAGGGCGTGCTATGGGGCGTCTGGCAGGCAGTTCTGAATCAGCAAACTCAGTCCGCATTCAGTGCAGCGACGCCAGCCTTGGCCACTTGCGCGTCCTGATCGGCCTTGACGCCGGAAACGCCGACTGCGCCGATCACCTGACCGTCGACGATGACCGGCACGCCGCCCTCCAGCGAGGTCAGCAACGGGGCGCTGAGAAATGCCGTGCGCCCGCCGTTGACCATCTCTTCATAGCCCTTGGACTCGCGTTTGCCGAGTGCCGAGGTGTGGGCCTTTTCAATCGAGATGTAACTGCTGATCGGCGACGCGTCGTCAAGTCGCTCGAACGCCAGCAGATGGCCGCCGTCATCCACGACAGCGATGGCCACTGCCCAGCCGTTGGCCTGAGCCTCGTCGCGCGCGGCACCGAGCATCAGGCTGACTTCGGTCTGGGTAAGGACGGCTTTGATTTTCATGGGGCTCTCCAGGGCAAGGGTTATTGACTATGAGTTCAGCGCGATTGAAGAGTGCCAAGGGCTTCGTCAATCAGTTCGATCCAGTGCCGGACCGGTGTCCGGTTGGCGCTTGCCAGATGGGTCTGGCAGCCGATGTTGGCGGTGACGATTACCGCTGGCGTGCCACTTTCCAGCGCGTTCATGCGGTTGTCGCGTAGCTGGCCAGCCAGCACCGGTTGAGTGATCGAGTAAGTGCCCGCCGAGCCGCAGCACAAGTGGCCATCCGGCACGCTGGTCAGGTTGAAGCCCAGCCGCGCCAGGACACGTTCGACCTCGCCTCCGAGTTTCTGTGCGTGCTGCAAGGTACAGGGGCAGTGAAACGCCAGCCGTGTGTCGGCCTTGATGCCAAGGCTGTCCAATGGTTCGTCGCGCAGGACTTCGACCAGGTCCTTGGTTTGGGCGCTGATGCGTGCGGCCTTGTCTGCATAGGCCGGGTCGTCACGCAACAGGTGGCCATAATCCTTGACGAAGGCGCCGCAGCCGCTGGCAGTCTGAACAATGCTTTCAGCACCGCTCTGGATGGCCGGCCACCAGGCATCGATATTACGCCGCGCCCGATCCAGCCCCGCCGCCTGTGCATTCAAGTGGTAATCCACCGCGCCGCAGCATCCGGCCTCGCTGACCGGGGTGACGCTGATGCCGAGGCGATCCAGCACCCTTGCAGTCGCCGCGTTGGTATTGGGCGACAGGCCGGGCTGTACGCAGCCTTCCAGCAGCAGCACGCTTCGGGCATGGCGGGGTGCCGGACGCAGCCCGGCAAACGGAGTGGTCGCCGGCAGTTTGCTTTTCAGTGCCCCGGGCAACAGCGGCCTGAAGGTCGTGCCCAGCCCGGTCAGGCGTTTGAACAGTCCGGCGTTGGGCACGACCAGCCGCAAGCCTTCGCGCAGCAAGCGCTGGCCGAGTGGCCGTTGCACAACGGCATCGACTGCGGCACGCCCGATGTCCAGCAGGTTGTGATAATCGACGCCCGACGGGCAGGTGGTCTCACAATTGCGACAGCTCAGGCAGCGGTCCAGGTGCAACTGGGTTTTTTCCGTGACTTGCTGGCCTTCCAGTACTTGCTTGATCAGGTAGATCCGCCCACGCGGCCCGTCCAGCTCATCGCCGAGCAGTTGATAGGTGGGGCAGGTGGCGTTGCAAAAACCGCAGTGCACGCAACTGCGCAGGATGCGTTCGGCTTCTTCGGCGCGGGGCTGCGTTCGGGCGTGTTCGCTCAAGGTGGTCTGCATGCTTCAAAGCTCCCTGTACAGTCGGCCGGGGTTGAAAATGCCCTGCGGGTCGAGCCGGGTCTTGAGGGCCTGGTGATAGCGCAGCAGCGGCGCGGTCAAGGGGTGAAAAGGGCTATCGTCGCGGCCCTGGCTGTAACAGGTTGCATGCCCGCCGACCGAGGCTGTCATGGCCCGGATGGCGTCGCCGCTGGCATCGGATTTCAGCCAGCGCTGTGCGCCGCCCCAGTCGATCAGTTGTTCGCCCGGCAGGTCGAGCACGCCCGTGTCGGCAGGCACACAAACCCGCCACAGCGGGCCAGGGCCGAAAAAGAACGGCAGACGCTGTTCGTTCAACTGCTGCCAGTACGTCGCGTCGATCAGTTCGCCGCCGAGTCGCTCGTGCGCGGCTGCCACCGAGCCTTCGCCGCCTTCAAGACGCAGCCGCAGCACGCGACCGTCATGGCTGGCCGCGCTGATCGGCATCGGTTGCTGACCCCATTCGGCAAGGCAGGCCAGCGCGCGGGCGCTGTCCATTTCCAGCGCGATGCTGCTGCACAGACGCGGTTTGGGCAGCACTTTGAGTGACACCTCGGTCAACACGCCAAGGCAGCCGAAACTGCCGGTCAGCAGACGCGAGACGTCATAGCCGGCAACGTTTTTCATGACTTCGCCGCCGAAACGCAGGTGCTTGCCGAGGCCTGTGATCAGTCGTGTGCCGAGCACAAAATCACGCACCGATCCGCTCCACGGGCGGCGCGGCCCCGACAGGCCGGCAGCGACCACGCCGCCAAGTGTCGCCGCGCCAACGTCGGGCGGCTCGCACGGCAGCATCTGCCCTGCGGCGTCCAGCGCCTGCAACACCTCGCTCAGCGGTGTACCGGCGCGGGCAGTGATCACCAGTTCTGTCGGGTCATAGCTGACAATGCCGCGATGCGCGCGGGTGTCGAGCGGTTCGCCTGTTACCTCACGACCGAGGAATGCCTTGCTGTTGCCGCCCCGGATGCGCAGCGGCGTATTGTCCTGCAACGCCTGATTGACCTGTTCAAGCAGCGTATGGCTGGCGTCCCTGTCCGTTGTGTTCATCAAAAGCGCTCCAGTTCAGGGAAGGGCAACTGGCCTGCGTGGATGTGCATCGCGCCGAACTCCGCGCAGCGCTGCAGGGTCGGGATGTTCTTGCCGGGGTTGAGCATGCCGCTGGCGTCGAATGCCGCCTTGATGGCATGAAAAAAGGTCAGTTCGTCGCTGTTGAATTGCGCGCACATCTGATTGATTTTCTCGCGGCCAACGCCGTGTTCGCCGGTGATGCTGCCGCCCACTTCGACACACAGTTCCAGAATCTTGCCGCCCAGCGCCTCGGCGCGCTGCAGTTCTCCGGGTTGATTGGCGTCGAACAGGATCAACGGGTGCATGTTGCCATCGCCGGCGTGAAACACATTGGCGACTCGCAGGCCGTATTGCGCGGAGAGTTCGCTGATGCCGCGCAGCACCCCCGGCAATGCACGGCGCGGAATGGTCCCGTCCATGCAGTAGTAATCCGGCGACAGGCGGCCAACGGCGGGGAAAGCGTTCTTGCGCCCGGCCCAGAAACGCACCCGTTCGGCCTCGTCTATCGCCTGGCGTACTTCGGTCGCGCCCGCCTGTGTCAGCACCTCGCGAACCCGCTCGCAATCGGCATGGACATCGGCTTCGACGCCGTCAAGCTCGCACAGCAGGATCGCTTCGGCATCGACCGGATAGCCCGCGTGGATGAAGTCTTCGGCGGCGCGAATCGCCAGGTTGTCCATCATTTCCAGCCCGCCGGGAATAATGCCCGCCGCGATGATATCGGCCACCGCTCGCCCGGCTTTTTCCACCGAATCAAAGGCGGCGAGCAGCACTTTGGCCACCTGCGGTCGGGGCAGCAGCTTGACCGTGACTTCGGTGATGATCCCGAGCATGCCTTCGGAGCCGGTGAACAAGGCCAGCAGGTCGAGCCCCGGTGAATCCAGCGTATCGCTACCCAGCGTCATGGCCTCGCCTTCGACGGTGAGGATCTCGACTTTGAGCAGGTTGTGCACGGTCAGACCGTATTTGAGGCAGTGCACGCCGCCCGCGTTTTCCGCCACGTTGCCACCGATAGAGCAGGCAATTTGCGAGGACGGGTCGGGGGCATAATAAAGCCCGTGAGGCGCAGCTGCCTGGGAAATGGCCAGGTTGCGCACGCCGGGCTGGACCCGTGCCACGCGTGCGGCCGGATCAATAGCGAGGATCTGGTTGAAGCGCGCCATCACCAGCAGAACGCCTTTTTCCAGCGGCAGCGCGCCACCCGACAAGCCAGTGCCCGCACCGCGTGCAACCACTGGCACGCGATGCGCGTGGCACAGCCGCAGCAGCGTCTGCACCTCTTCAAGGTGGCGCGGCAACACCACCAGCATCGGCGTGGTGCGGTAAGCCGACAACCCGTCGCACTCGTAAGGCCGCAGCTCTTCGGTGCGGTGCAATACGTCCAGGTCGGGCAATTGGCGTCGCAGCTCATCGAGCAATTGCTGCTTGTCGACAGCGGGCAGCACGCCGTCAATGCGTTCGTCGTAGAGAATATTCATCAGGCCACCCAGCATTGTTTTTATCGGGTTAACGCATCGTAGCTCATTCGGTGCGAGGCTTGAGTTGACAGGTGAGGGCGGATCGCGCAATTTACGCATTGCGTAATGTGGTTACAAAAATAACAACAAGCAACGTTCCGTGCGTTGAGCAGGCGACTTCCGTGGATCTATTCACCTATTACCGTTCGACATCCAGTTACCGCGTGCGCATCGCGCTGGCCCTCAAAGGGCTGGATTACACCGCGATCCCGATCAACCTGTTGCTCGATGGGGGTGAGCAGCGCACACCCGGCTACAAGGCCGTCAATCCGCAGGGCAGGGTGCCTGCGTTGAGGCTCGACGATGGCGAGGTCATCACGCAGTCACTGGCGATCATTGAATACCTGGAAGAGCGCTATCCACAGCCCGCACTGTTGGCACAGGATTTTGTGCAGCGCGCTCGCCAGCGGGCAGTGGCGGCGTTGATCGGCTGTGACATTCATCCGTTGCACAACGTTTCGGTGCTCAATCGGTTGCGCGGTCTGGGCCATGATGAGCCGGCTATTCTCGCTTGGACCGGTCACTGGATCGGCGAAGGCCTGCAAGCCGTCGAGCAGTTGATCGAGGAGGACTGCTTCTGCTTTGGCGCCAGCCCTGGCCTGGCAGATATTTACCTGTTACCCCAGCTGCATGCAGCCCATCGCTATAACGTTGAACTGAGTGCGTACCCGCGTATTCAGCGAGTCGAACGCCTGGCCCTGCAACATCCGGCCTTTCAACGGGCACATCCTGATGCACAACCGGACAAGCCGGAGTAGGCTGCCCTCATGAAGCATTTTGGTCTGCAACTCATCTTTGGTGACTTCCTTGCGCGCAGCGTGCGCGGGATCCCGTGTGCGCCGCCCGCAGGACAGTGATTGCGTCGATTGCTCACTCTCACTTTCCTGCAAGGAGCCAGTCATGGCTGATCTCTACGAAGCTGACAAGTATGAAAATCCGATGGGCCTGATGGGCTTTGAATTCATCGAATTCGCCTCGCCGACCCCCAACAGCCTTGAGCCCGTGTTCCAGATGATGGGCTTCACCAAGGTCGCGACCCACCGTTCCAAGGACGTGACCCTGTATCGCCAGGGGGCGATCAACCTGATCCTCAACAACGAACCGCACAGCCTGGCGTCCTACTTTGCGGCCGAACACGGGCCTTCGGTATGTGGCATGGCGTTCCGCGTCAAGGACGCACAGCACGCCTATAACCGGGCACTGGAACTGGGCGCGCAGCCGCTGGAGATCGCCACTGGCCCTATGGAATTGCGCTTGCCTGCCATCAAGGGTATCGGCGGTGCGCCGTTGTACCTCATCGACCGGTTTGGCGAAGGCACGTCGATCTACGACATCGATTTCAACTTTATCGAAGGCGTTGACCGTCATCCGGTCGGCGCGGGCCTGAAATTCATCGATCATCTGACCCATAACGTGTATCGCGGGCGCATGGCTTACTGGGCGAATTTCTATGAAAAGCTGTTCAACTTCCGCGAACTGCGCTACTTCGACATCAAGGGCGAATACACCGGCCTGACGTCCAAGGCCATGAGCGCGCCGGACGGCATGATCCGCATCCCGCTGAACGAGGAGTCGTCCAAGGGCGCAGGGCAGATCGAAGAGTTCCTCATGCAGTTCAACGGTGAAGGCATCCAGCACGTGGCGTTCTTCACCGATGACCTGATCAAGACCTGGGATGCGCTGAAAGCCACCGGCATGCGCTTCATGACCGCACCGCCGGACACCTACTACGAAATGCTTCAGGGCCGGTTGCCTGATCACGGCGAGCCGGAAGCCGAACTCAAGTCGCGCGGCATCCTGCTGGACGGCTCATCGGAAGGCGGCGAGCGTCGGCTGCTGTTGCAGATATTCTCCGCCACCCTGATGGGGCCGGTGTTCTTCGAGTTCATCCAGCGCAAAGGCGACGATGGCTTTGGCGAAGGCAACTTCAAGGCGCTGTTCGAATCCATCGAGCGCGACCAGATCCAGCGCGGGGTGCTGACGCCGGATTGACTGGCTTACTTGCGCCGATGAGTCCAGAAAGTTGAGTTCCTGCAGGCGCGGACCGGGCGACGCTTCGCTTGTCCGCGAACTGCCGGGAGCCGGCAGCAAACCCGGCTGCCTCGGTATGCCAGACACAGCCGAGGTCACCGGTTCCAGGGCCGCTTTGCAGCCCATCGCAGCCGTCGTAACCTCCTGAAGCTCCCACGCCCTCCGGGCAGAAGCCCTGTTCTCCACGTCCAACGAGACTCAGGTATGACAATGATCGCCAGAAACCAGGGGCGAGAACGGTCGTGACTTAGCTGCGCAAGCGGCTGCCCCCCATACGCTCACTGATCGCGGTCGCTGTTTCTAAAAGACGTCGAGCCGCCTGACCCTGCGCCTTATCGTTCAACACCGACCCCGGCCCGACCACGGTGATCACGCCCACCAGCTTGTTGCCCATGGCAAACAGCGGCGAGGACGCTGCGTTGATGCCCGGCATCAACATCCCTTGAATCTGATGCACGCCAGTGGCGCGGATCTGCTTTATGTGGCGCTCGACCTCGTGCAACTGATCAGCACTCAGACGAGGCGTTTCCTGCTCGCGCAGCAGCGCCGTTTCACCCTGAGCCAGAAAGCTGTCGAACACCAGGCCGGTAGACGAGCTGAGCAACGGCAGCACCGAGCCGATTTGTGTCACCAGCGTCACCGCGCCCATCGACGGTTCGACATACACCACCGTCGGGCCTTTGTTGCCCCACACGGCCAAAAAGCAGGTCTGATCGAGTTCGTCACGCAGGCTGGCCAGCCACGGCGCTGACACTTTCAGCACGTCCAGCTTGCCCAGCGACGCCAACCCGACCTGCAGCGCCTCGCGCCCCAGCCCGTAATGGTTGTTGACGGCGTCCTGCTCGGCAAAGCCGCTGGCGATCAACGCCTGCAGGTAGCGATGGACTTTGCTGGGCGGCATACCCAAATGTTCGGCCAGTTTTGACAGGGACGTGGAGGGCGACAGTTCAGCGAGCGCCTTGAGCACGCCCAGGCCGACTTCGGCGGCCTGAACCTTCTGCTGGCGTCCGCCTGCCGGGCTTTCGGTTTCTTGAGTCATGGTCATGCGCCCGTCTGGAGAGGCAGCTTTATAGCTTGACCGGCTTTCAAACTCAAATTACGTTATGCGTAATTGTTTTACGATATTTCATCTATTGCTGTGTGACCCAATAACAACAAGAGGTCCAGATGGCTATTCATTCCAGCTTCGAAGCGTTGGCCTATCAATCGGGCTTCGCCAACCAGTTCAGCAGCGAGGCGCTGCCTGGCGCCTTGCCCATGGGCCAGAACTCGCCGCAGAAACACCCCCTGGGCCTGTATGCCGAGCAGTTCTCAGGGACCGCTTTCACCGTCGCCCGCAACGAGGCCCGACGGACCTGGTTGTACCGCATCAAACCGTCGGCGGCACATCCGCGCTATCAACGCATGGACCGGCAAATCACTGGCCGTGAACAAGGCCCGATCAACCCCAATCGACTGCGCTGGAACGCGTTCGATATCCCGGCCGAGCCCGTCGATTTCATTGACGGGCTGATTGCGCTGGCCAGCACTTCAGCGGCAGATCAGGCCGAGGGCGTCAGCGTTTATGTGTACGCAGCCAATACGTCGATGCAGCGCGCGTTTTTCAGCGCTGACGGGGAATGGTTGATCGTGCCGCAACAGGGGCGACTCAGAATCGTCACCGAGCTGGGTGTGCTGGACATCGGCCCGCTGGAAATCGCCGTGCTGCCACGCGGCCTGAAATTCAGCGTGCAACTGCTCGACGGCAGCGCTCGGGGTTACCTCTGCGAGAACCACGGCGGTGTCTTGCGCCTGCCGGAACTGGGGCCGATCGGTAGCAATGGTCTGGCCAACCCGCGTGATTTTCTGACGCCCGTGGCCCGGTTTGAAGAGCGTGACGAGCCTGTGCAACTGGTGCAGAAATTTCTCGGCGAACTGTGGACGACGCAACTGCAACACTCGCCATTCGATGTGGTGGGCTGGCATGGCAATAACGTGCCGTACACGTACGATCTGCGGCGTTTTAATACGATTGGCACGGTCAGCTACGATCATCCCGACCCGTCGATTTTCACCGTACTGACCTCGCCAGGCGCCGTCCACGGTCAGGCCAACATCGATTTCGTGATCTTCCCGCCACGCTGGATGGTCGCTGAAAACACCTTCAGGCCGCCGTGGTTCCATCGCAACCTGATGAACGAATTCATGGGTCTGATCGACGGCGCCTACGACGCCAAGGCTGAGGGTTTCATGCCGGGTGGCTCGTCGCTGCACAACTGCATGAGCGCCCACGGCCCGGACAATATCACCGCGGAAAAAGCCATTGCTGCGGACCTGAAACCGCACAAGATCGAAAACACCATGGCGTTCATGTTCGAGACCGGCAAAGTGCTGCGCCCCAGCCTGCATGCGCTGGCCTGCCCGCAGTTGCAGGCCGATTACGACGCCTGCTGGAACGGCATGGCCAGAACTTTCAACAAGGAATCATCCTGATGAGCGCCTCTTCACATCGCCGCAGCTGGGTCGCGTCGGCCAATAGTCACGCCGATTTTCCGCTGCAGAACCTGCCACTGGGTGTGTTCAGCCACGGTGGCACCGGCCCGCGCGGCGGCGTGGCCATCGGCGAGCTGATTGTTGATTTGCGTGCAGCGTTGGCCGCCGGGTTCTTTCAGGGCCCGGCGGTGCAGGCGGCCGAGGTCGCCAGCCGCGATCAGCTCAATGATTTCTTCGCGTTGGGCGCGGCTGCCCGGCAGGCATTGCGCAGCGCCTTGTTACAACTGCTGGATGAAAGCAGCCCGCAACGCGACCGTTTGCAAGCCACGACCGGCGTGCTGCTGCTCATGAGCGAGTGCACGATGCACATGCCGGCGCGGGTCGGTGATTACACCGATTTTTATGTGGGCATTCACCATGCGCTGAACGTCGGCAAACTGTTCCGTCCGGACAACCCCTTGCTGCCCAACTACAAGTACGTGCCCATCGGCTATCACGGCCGGGCTTCGACCCTGTGCCCCTCCGGCACATCCATCAGACGGCCCAGCGGCCAGACCCTGGCACCCGGTCAGGAAGCCCCGGCCCTGGGCCCTTGCAAACGACTGGATTACGAGCTGGAACTGGGCGTATGGATAGGGCCAGGCAACGCGCAGGGTGACGCTATCGGCATCGACCGCGCGGCGGAGCACATTGCCGGCTTCTGTTTGCTCAACGACTGGTCGGCGCGTGACATTCAGGCTTGGGAATACCAGCCGCTGGGTCCGTTTCTGTCCAAGAGCTTTGCCACCACGATTTCGCCCTGGGTGGTCACCGCCGAAGCCCTCGAACCGTTTCGCAGCCCTCAGCCGTCGCGACCGGAAGGTGATCCGCAGCCGCTGCCGTACCTGTTTGACCAGGACGATCAACTGCGCGGGGCGCTGGACATCGAGCTGGAGGTTTTGCTGCTCACCGAACAGATGAAAACCCAAGGGCTGGCGCCTCATCGACTGGGCTTGAGCAACTCGTTGAACATGTACTGGACCGTCGCGCAGATGGTTGCGCATCACAGCGTCAACGGCTGCAAGCTGCAAGCGGGCGACCTGCTCGGCACCGGCACGTTGTCCGGCCCTCAGGCGGGCCAGTTTGGCAGCCTGCTGGAAATGACCGAGGGCGGCAAACAGTCTGTGACGTTACCCGGTGGTGAAACACGAACGTTTCTGGAGAACGGTGACGAGGTGATTCTGCGAGCCCGGTGTCATCGTGAAGGGCAGGTATCGATTGGCTTTGGCGAGTGCCGGGGCAGGGTGACGGGCTGAGCGATTGCCCGGTCAACCGGGTATTTCGTACCAGCCGAGGAACATGTTCAGGGCTGACTCGACGACATTGCTCTGTTCTTGCGGGGTGAGCAACGCGGCATTGAAGGTCACTTGCGGCCAGAATGCGAACGACTTGAGCAGGGCGTGCATCTGCGTCGCTGCAAAGCCTGGATCGACGGGTTTCAGGCGGCCGTCCTTTTGCGCGGCGCGAATCCAGGCGCTGAAGGTTTCTTCGCGCTCGTTGATGCGCGCCAGCCACACTTGAGCACGTTCCGGCGAGTGTATCGTGGCACCTACTACTACCCGCGCAAGGTCCAGAAAACTGCTGTCAGTGAGGTTGCGCATCTTGCCCCAGAGCAATTCCAGCAGTTGCTCGCGCAGGCTGACGAGCGGCCGATAAACCACCTCCGATTGCGGCGGAGCACAGTTCCACAGGCGCTGAAGCATTTCGGCGAACAGTTCTTCCTTGCTGGGAAAGTGGTTGTACACCGTGCGTTTGGAAACCTCCGCCCGCGCGGCGATACGGTCCATGCTGGTGATCTCGAAACCACGATCGCCAAACTCGGCAATGGCCGCCTGGACGATGGACTCGCGTTTCTGATCGGTGAGGCGCATGGGTTCGGTCATAGGTTCGCTTCAAACGTGCGTTTAGAGAAAATTACACTCGGCAGTTTACTTGTCGCCAAGGATCATGCAAGCTTAAAACTACACCGTGTAGTGTAAAACACTGTTACATATTTTTCATCGGACATCCTGCAACGGGATTCACGTACAAAGTATGCACGGCTGGAGCCTCAACCTGTCCCCAGGAGTCAGCAAATCATGGCCTCGACACACCCGAAAAAGGATGTCTCTTCACTGCCTGTCTTGTCTCGTCACGAGGGGCGCTATCAGAATCACACGCCCATGAAGCCATTAGGCTTTTTTCGCATGCTCGGCATCTTCTGGGATCAGGCATTCAACAAACCCAGGGACACGCGCCCGGCGGGGGAGATTCCGGTGCAACCGCTGTCGCGTCAGCAATTGCTCGCAGCACCGAACAACACCGTGTATCGCCTTGGGCATTCGACCGTGCTGCTCAAGTTGCGCAACCGGTTCTGGCTGACCGACCCGGTGTTTGCCGAGCGTGCTTCGCCGGTGCAATGGGCCGGGCCGCAGCGCTTTCATCAGCCGCCGATCAGCCTGGAAGAACTGCCGCCGATCACTGGCGTGATCCTCTCGCATAACCATTACGATCATCTTGACCATATGGCCATCAAGGCGCTGGTCGACAAGACCGAGCACTTCCTCGCACCGTTGGGCGTGGGTGACAAGCTGATCGAATGGGGCGTGCCTGCGCACAAGGTGCAGCAACTGGACTGGTGGCAGTCCACAGAGGTGGCGGGCATAACATTCGTCGCCACGCCTTCGCAGCATTTTTCCGGACGCACGTTGCGCGACAGCAACCGCAGCTTGTGGGCCTCCTGGGTGATGATCGATGACGATCAGCGGATCTTCTTCAGCGGTGACAGCGGCTACTTCGACGGTTTCAAGACCATTGGTGAGCAGTACGGGCCGTTTGACCTGACCCTGATGGAAACCGGTGCCTACAACGTCGAATGGCCGCAGGTGCACATGCAGCCAGAGCAGACCCTGCAGGCCCACCTTGACCTGCGCGGTCGCTGGCTGCTGCCGATTCATAACGGCACCTTCGACCTGGCGATGCACGCCTGGCACGAACCGTTCGACCGGATTCTGGCCCTGGCCTGGGAGCAGAATGTGTCGATCACCACGCCGATGATGGGCCAGCCGTTCTATCTGCAATACCCGTGTCGCGCAATGACCTGGTGGCTGGGGGTCGATGAAGTGGTCGCGCCCGAGTCAACTCAGGCGCATCCGGCGAGTGGCGAACGGTCCTGTAACTGCCGTCGGCAAAATGCCTGATATCGTCGGGCGAGGCGCTGCTTGATTGCATTTTGATGCTATCGTGCTCGCGCAGACCTGCTCAGCCGGTCGCAGCGCCAGCGAGATGCCTCGATGCTCAACAGTAATGCCCTGAGAAAGCTGGACATGCAGGACCTGATGGTCTTTGTCTCAGTGTATGAGCAGCGCAACCTGACGCTGGTTGCGCAGGCGCTGCATGTCAGCCAGTCGACGGTCAGTTACTGCCTGAAAAAGCTGCGTGCCAATTTCGAAGATGACCTGTTCATCTGCACCCGCAACGGCATGCGTCCGACCCGTAAGGCGCTGGCGATGCATGACCACGTGCAGCAGATTCTGCAGCGGGTCAATCTGTGTCATGACGGCCTGAACCTGTTTGACCCGACCCGCAGGCACACCACGTTCACCGTCTGCGCTCCCGAGTATTTCGAACTGCTGGTATTGCCGCATTTGCTGCGTGACTTTGCGACTGCCGGTTTTTCGGTCACGGTCAATGTGCAAAAACTGGACAAACAACTGCCAGCCGAGCCGCTGAGCGATGGTCGTATCGACCTGGCTCTGTGTTTTGGCCCGGGATTTCATCGCCTGCCAGACAGCCTTGTTTCGCAGGTATTGCTTGAAGATGACCTAGTCTGTGTCATGGACACGCGATCTGCGCCGCTGAGCGCATTGATCGACACGCAGACGTTCACCCAGCGGCGCCACGTGTACCCGACACCGTGGACATCCGACACCAATATCGTCGATGGCTGGTTGCATGAGCAGGGGCTGTCGCGGGACATGTCGTGCGTGCCAACAGCTACCGTGCGGCGCTGCAATTGCTGGAAGGCACGGACTTTATCCTGGTGCTGCCACGGCGCATCCAGACCCTGCTGGGCAACGAGCCGTGGATATCCGTTTTCGAACTACCGCCCGACCTGCCGGGTTTCAGCCTGGACATGCTCTGGAGCGAAAACGCTGATCAGGCCGAGGCCAGTGGCTGGCTGCGTGAGCAGATCGTGAAGGTGTGCGCCGAGCGCGGGTTGCTTTGAGCGGTGTTGTACTGGAATCCAACTTAACCCCGCTGCGCTGCACACTCAAGATCGGACGCAGGGCGTCGCACGATAATCTTGTAACTGTTGCTCGCGCAGAAAACCGCTTTCCGGGTTTTTCAGGACTTGTCTTTCTGCGGATCAGGTGAGGTAGCAGGCCGGGGCTGTTCGCCCTGCTGGTTGAGTGCTTTGTTTTTTTCGCCTACTTTGCCGGCGTTTTCTGGTTTGTGATCGAGGTCTTCACGCTTGGATTCATCTTTCATGACTGTTCTCCAGATGGCTGGGCTATCTGGATATTGGTCACTGGGCGTGCAGCAAGATTCGATTTATATGACGCGCGGTCCGGTGCAGCTTTTCAGGCACTGAACCGCGCAAAACGCATCAGCTCAGCAAGGTCAGCACGTCTTTGGCCGCCTGCGCAGAGCTGGCCGGGTTCTGCCCGGTGACCAGCTTGCCGTCGGTCAGCACGTAAACGCTCCAGTCATCGCCCTTGGAGTAGTCGCCGCCCAGTTCCTTGAGTGCGTCTTCGACCAGAAACGGCACCACGTCGGTCAGGCCAACTGCTTCTTCTTCGCTGTTGGTAAAGCCGGTAACGCGACGGCCCTTGACCAGCGGCTCGCCATTTTGCGCTTTGACTTTACGCAGCACGCCGGGCGCGTGGCACACCAGGCCATGCGGCTTGTCAGCCTTGGCGAATGCTTCGATCAGGGCAATGGAATGCTGGTCTTCTGCCAGGTCCCATAGTGGGCCATGACCGCCCGGATAGAACACTGCGTCGAAATCGGCAGCGTTAACCTCGGCGAGAAGACCAGTATTGGCCAGCACTTTCTGAGTATCGGCGTCTTTGGCGAAACGCTCGGTTTCAGCGGTCTGTGCGTCAGGCTCATCGCTTTTCGGGTCAAGCGGCGGTTGACCGCCAGCAGGCGAAACCAGCGTGACTTCGGCGCCGGCATCTTTAAACACGTAGTACGGCGCAGCAAACTCTTCGAGCCAGAAACCGGTTTTCTTGCCGGTGTCGCCCAGTTGGTCATGGGAAGTCAGAACCATCAGGATTTTCATATGCACGCTCGTTGTTTAAGGGTTGAGAGGGTGTAGACAGGCAAAAGCCTGAGGAGTTATCAGAAACTTTACAGCCCAAACGAAACGAGGCCGGATGTCGACGTATTGGCGTACGTCGAGGCCCGGCCTTGTTCAGCAAGCAGCGCTGAAAGTTTCAGTGATGGATCATTGCTCCTTGGTCAGGTCCACCAACGGCTCTTTGCGCACTTCGGTCTCGCGACCGTCCTGAATGCGCTTGATCTGCCCCAGCGTCTTGTCGACCGCACCCTTGTCAGCCAGCAGGCTGTAGGTGATCTGGAACTGACGTTGCTCTTTGGGCGCGATGGTCGGTACCAGGTTCAGCGGGCGCTGAAAGCGGCGGTTGTAGGAGAAACTGGTGCCTGGCTCCAGCCCGGTCACGTAACCCTGGCCTTTGGTGTCGGTGTTTTTCCACAGCGAGAACACCGGCAGTTGCTGTGTATTGAAGCCAACCGCTACGCCGAGGTTGCCGGCCTTGTTGTGCAGCACAGTGACTGTGTCGCCCTTGGCGTCGCCATAAGGCACGATGTTATAGACCGTTTCGTCGTAGTCCGGCGTCGGTGCGCGGTAAGTCTGCCAGTCGCCCAGATCACCCTTGGCCTTCTCGTTGAACGGCGAGACCTGTTTGACCGGCGCTTCAAAACGCGCGCCCTGTTCCAGGAACGGCGTGCTGAAGTTGCTGTGGTAGAGCGCCTGGTATTCTTTCGGATAATCGCCGTTGTTGGTCAGCGTATCGTTGAGCGAAAAGCTCGTGCTGCCGGGCTCGGTGACCAGTTCGGTCTGCACCGAGAAATCGACTTTCTTGAACGCCTGTTCCTTCAACTCACCCTTGAGGCGGATCGCATACGGCGGTTTTTCGTCGATCTGCAGCGTGACCTTGCTGGCCGGAATGTTGGCGGCGCGACCGTGCAGGGTCAGCAACTCGCCATTGTCCATGCCCGGATGACCGACCCACTCGTAGCCGCAGCGCGCGACCAGTTCGTTGAAGCCTTCCAGCCAGCCCAGTCCGCCACGGCCATTGAGCTCGATGAACGCCGGGTTGACCACATCCTTGACCGGCGAATCCCAACCCATGCGCACATCGCCAACCGACGCTTGCAGCACGTTCATGCCACGGGTCGGCACCACCGAAAGCTTCATGGTGCCGTTATCGATATCGATGATGCTCACGCCTTCCTGACGACCACCGTGCAGGGTGCGCAGGGTAATGGTAAACGGCTTGTCGGTCTTGACGCCCAGTTGCTGGCTGGTGATCTGCTGATTCTGCGCAGCCTTGTCGGTGTCGAGCAGCACGTAATCCCAGGCAAAAACACTGGAAGCGGCGGTCAACGCGCCGAGGCCTACGAGCAGGGGAAGGGATTTCATGGCGGTGGTCCTTCTGAAATTATTGGAATTATGGTGTTGCATTTGGACGCCTATTTAACGCTCAGTTAAACGATTCAGCAACTGCGCGATATTCAGCGACTGCACCGGCTTTTTCGTGAGCAAGCGAAGCGTCGCCCGGTTCACACAAATGCGCTACCGCGGCCGGGGCGTCGAGCCGCATTGCTCGCGAGGGCTTGATGCACACTCACCCCGGCATCTGACCAGCACGAGCATCGCCCAGCAGCCGCTCGATCTGCGCGTGCTCCCAGCCACTGAGCAAGCTGACCGGGTCGGTGCGCAGCCAGCTTTCGAACGAGCCTTCCCGGCCTTGCGGGCATCGGCAGTATCGGCAACGGGTCGGACTGCTGTCGGTAATTTCCAGGGTGAGCAGCCAGCCTTCTATTTCGACCTGCTGCAACCCCGCGTCAGAGGCTTCGCCGATCAGCCGCAGTGACCTTGTGCCCATCGCAGCGTCCCGCAGTTGCTGGTAAACCTCACGCGTGCTCAAGGTTCTCATCGAATTCACCCGGTTGCATGTGCATGGAGTAAAGCACGATTTTGACCCGAGTCCGATAAGGTTGATGAGTCATTCAAACTGGCTGAAAACCCTTCAGGATTTCGCCGCGGCAGCAAACAGGTTTTCGACCTCGGGCCGGGTCTGGTTGATCGCGCCCAGTTGGCGGATCAGCTCCGCCTGCCGGCTGCCACGTATGCCTGCAGTGGTCATCACTGCATCACGCACGTAGGTGTAGACACCGCTCACGCCAAACGGCGTGACATGGCGCACGTGCTTGCTGATCCCTTCGGTGATCGCCTTGAAATGCTCGCCAGCGTAGTAAGTGCGGCGTGTCCAGGCCGACTCGAAAACCAGTTCCATCATGACGATATTCAGCCGCGATGCTTGGACCTGGTGATTAACCCCTGGCGCAGGCGGTGCAGGCTCGGCGTTGTCGTAGGGTTGCGCCAGGTGCAGGCGCAGCTTGAGCACTGCATCGCAAGCGGCCATCGCGCGCGCAAGCTTTTCTACCGCATCACGGGCGGCGGGCAGGTTGTTGCCGTCTAGGTGGAAATGCAGGTGCATTTTGTCCAGCGTGGCTGTTTCATTGGGGATCGGGTTGGCCAGGCGATCTACCAGCGTGCTGGAACCGTCCGGCACATCGTAGGCGATGGTTTCTTCGAACATGTTCTGCTCGTCGGAAAACAGCAGGGCGCTGGCGTCCTTGAATTGCGTCTGGTCTGCGGCAGACAAAAAGCCGATTTCCACGCCGCCATCCAGCACGTAACCCTGCAGAGGCTTGACGCCTTCAATGACGGGCCACAAGTGACCGTCCTTTTCGCGGGTCAGGTGGTGCTGCACGTACCAGCCCAACCCCGCAAGGCGCGCGCACAACGGGCCGTGGACATCTCGCCAGTAAGTGGCAAACAACTCGTGAGGCACGCCGTTCTTGCGCAGCACGGTGGTGTAGGAATTGATGACGATGTTCTGGTCTCGAGTGCCGTAGCTGCCAGTGAACGCTGAGTTGTGCATGGGGCTCTCTATCCTGAAGGTGTCTACCTCAGGCGTCTCGCCGGGAACGTAAGTTCAAGGAGATTTACCGGCGGGCACATGCTCGTGCAGCAATGCAATGCAAGGCGAAACGAACAGATGACCCCGATACGCGCCACCCAGGGTATGCACTGCCACAATCGACCACATGACGGCCAGCATCGCGACCAGGCCCACGCCAAACACATCGAAAAAACTCAGGTTCAATGTCGCGCCAAGCTTGAGGGTTGCCAATGCGTACACACCGAGCGGAAAGGTGAACGCCCACCAGCCCAGATTGAACGCCAGGCCCTGCTTGAAATAACGCAGCGTGATCAGCCCGGCCAGCGCCATCCACCACAGGCCCAGCCCCCAGAAAAGCGTACCGACAATCACGCCCACACCTGCTGTCACGGTGCCGACCGATGCCAGCCCGTGCGCAGCAAAGATCTCCGGGGCGTCGCTGCCCATCACCAGCATGCCCAGTGCGCCCGTACCGATCGGCCCGAGTGCCAGCCAACTCGACGCCGCCATGCTCTCGTGGGGCAGTTTGTGCAGCGCCAGCCGCAGCAGCAGAATGACCAGAATGCTCAGCGCCACGGGCACCGAATAGGCCCACAGCACATAACTGGTGATCAGCACGGTGAACTGCGCGCTTGTCGTTGCAAGATGCGCGGTCAGTGAACCACCGCAGGCCGCTGCAACTTCTGCCGCGACCACAGGCAACAGCCACACAGCCGTCATCTTTTCAATGCTGTGCTCCTGACGGGTGAACATCATGAACGGGATCAGCACGCCACAAGCCAATGCCATCGCTACATCCAGCCACCACAAGGCTTCGGCGACCGGCACCACTGCATCGCCCCAGCGCGCCGGTCCGAACACCAGCAGGCCGTTGATAATGGTTGCCAGGCCCATGGGGATGGTGCCAAAGAACATCGAGACCGTTGAATGGCCAAAGATCTGCCGCGCCTCGTCGAAAAACAGCATCCAGCGGCTCGCGTACATCACGCTGAACAGGGCGAACAGTGCCACATTGAGAAACCACAGCGCTTCACCTGCGTCGCGCAACCAGGCCAGATTTCCCGGCAGTTGGGCGAGTGCCAGCGACAGAATGCCGGTGCCCATGGTGACGGCGAACCAGTTGGGCGTGAACTGGCGGATGGCTTCGCGTGGGCTTGCCAAAGCGGTGAAGGGTGCGTTACGCGTGATGACAGTGGCGAAGCGGCTCATGACGTTGTCCTGCTGGGTGGCGGTGGAATCTGCCAGCAGTCTACGGGTCGACAATCAATTCCATAAACGGGTAATCTCGATACTCATTACCTGATTTTCAGGTAGATCTGTCGGAGTTCAGGCGTGAGACTCAACCTGCGTCAGTTGCAGATTTTCTGTGCGATCACCCGCTTTGGCAGCACCACCAGCGCCGGCAATGCACTGGCGTTGTCCCAATCGGCAACCAGTGCTGCGCTCAATGAACTGGAAGGCGCGCTGGGCACCCGCCTGTTTGACCGGGTGGGCAAGCGCCTGGTACTCAACGACAGCGGCCAGAGCTTATTGCCGCGCGCCATGAAAATGCTGGAAAACGCCCAGCAGATCGAAGACAGCTTTCTAGTGCCCGATGCCACGTTGAACGCACGTTTGCGAATCGGCAGTAGCAGCACTATCGGCAATTACGAGCTGCCGTCGATCGTCGGCGCACTGCGCGAATCAGCACCCTTGCTGCGGGTGGACGTGGACATCGGCAACAGCGCGCTGATCGCTCGCAAGGTCGCCCGGTTCGAGATCGACATGGGGCTGATCGAGGCACCCTGTCATCTTCCGGAACTGATCGCCGAGCCGTGGAGTGTCGATGAGATGGTCATTGTTGCTGGCATCAATCACCCGCTGGCCCGCCAGAAACAGGTAACGCTGGGTGAGCTGCAGGACGCGGAATGGCTGTTGCGCGAGCCGGGTTCAGGCACCCGCGAAGAAGTCGAGCACCTGTTGCTCAGGCACTTGCATGATCTACAAGACCTGCGCGAGATAGGCAGCTCCGAGGCGATAAAGCGCACCCTGGCTCAGGGCATCGGCATCAGTTGCCTGTCCCGTCGGGTGGTGGCTGACTTGCTGGCGAGCGGGCAGTTAAAAGCGCTTGCCAGCCCGTTGCCGCCGTTGAATCGGCGCTTTTTCATGATCCGGCACCGCGACAAGTTCATTTCGCCGAGCCTGGAGCGTTTCCGCGAAGCCTGTCGCCAGGCCACCGATCAGGCGGCCACGTTGCGCCACGGCTTGAGCCACAACGCCAGCCCGATCAGCAGCAGCACACCATAAAGGCCGCTCAAGCCCAGTTGCAGCCAGGTGTTTTGCAGCGGGTGCAGCAACAGGGCGGCGATCGCCATCAGCAGGCTGCCCAACGCCCAATGGCTGCGCCACGGCAAGGCGCCCAGCAACGACTGCCGACGCATCAGCAGCACACCGGTGACCAGTGCGCCGCCCAGTGCGGCGATGGCGATGCCGGTCAGGCCGAACACAAAGGGCAATGTGCCGAGCAACAGCGCGTTGCACAGGCTGCCGATCAGTTCGCAGTTGAGCGGCAGGCGCGTGTCACCGGCCGCGTAGGCATAGCGCGCCAGCAGGGCGTTCCAGGCACCGAACATCAGCGGCGCTGCGAACCAGGCCAGCAGCCCCGGTAGCGGACCGTCGTGGGTCTGATTGGGCAACAACAGCGTGACCAGCGCACCCGCCGCGCCAATCAGGCCGGCTACGGCGGGCAAGGTCAACAGCGTGGCGCTGCCCAGCCCGCGTCTCAACAGGGACAGACGCTGATCGCCCGCGCTGCCGCTCATCAGCCCCAGCAGCACCTGATTCAGGCTCATCAACGCAATCAACGGCAGGTTGATCAGCTTGCGTGCCAGATTGACCCAGGTCACTGCGCCTTCTCCGAGCAGCGAAGCGACCATTCGCTCAAGCAGGGCAAGCCCTTGGCTGGCTAGGTTGCTGCTCAGCAGTGGCCCGATGCGTTGCAACAGTTCGCGCACGGCACCGGCTTCCGATTGCCACTGCCAAGGTCGCCAGCCTGAACGGTACAGCGCCGGCAACAGCACACTCGGCATCAGCACGCTGCCCACTACGCAGGCACTGGCCACGCCCATCGACGTGGACGCATGACCCAAGGCGGCGAGGTAGATCACCGGCGGCAAATTGAACAGCAGCGAACCCAGCCCGGCCAGCACAAACCGCGAACGCGCCTGCAACGGCACGCAGAACAGCGCGTGTAACAGAAAGCCGGGTGCGCACCACGCCAGCCAGTGCAGGCCGCTGGCAGCCTGGGCGTAACCCTCGGCATCCAGCCCCGGCCCGATCAAACGGACCAGTATTCCGGCACCCGCTGCCAGCAGGATGCTCACTGCCACACCGGTCAGCAGCAGGCGCGGGGCCATGCCTGCCAGCCAGCGCTGCTGCCGCTCGGCCGAACGTTGCTGGTACAGCGGCAATGCGGCAGCGCTGAGCAACCCCGCTGCGAGCGACATGCGCAGCGCCTCGGGCACAAACATCGAGACCAGAAAGGCATCGCTCTGGCCCCCCGCACCCCAGGCCGCCACCAGCAGCCATTCACGGGCAAAACCGGCTGCCAGGCCGGTGAGGGTGGCCAGTGTCAGCCAGAGTGTCGAGCCAAGCATCGCCTGCGCCGCTGATCAGTGGAACAAGGTGAACAGGCCTTTGCCGCCCACCTTGTAATTGAGATTACGCGCGCGCTCGCCTTTGACCTCGGCGTTCGGCCCGCTGACGATCGCGTAGGGCGCAACAGGTTTGGACACCACGCTGTTGCCGCCCACCACCGCGCCTTCACCGATATCGGCGCCGAAGGAGAGCAGGGCGCGGCTGCAGATCCACGCATAGTCGCCGATGAACACCGGCCCGCCGACGGCCCAGAATTCAGGTTCGTTGAGGTCGTGGCCGCCGGCGATGATCAGCACATGCGAAGCGATGGTGACGTGATCACCGATCACCAGCCCGCCGCGCGCGTCCAGCTGGCAGTGCCAACCCACGGTGGTGTCGTTGCCAATGCGCAGGCTGTCGACGCCGAGCACCTCGGTGTTGCGCCAGACGGTCGAACCCTTGCCGATTTTCGCCCCGCCGATGCGCAGCCACAGCAGGCGCAGAGTATGGCTGGGGATCTTGCAGATGAGGATGTTGTAAGCCTGCTCCCAGGTTCGCAACATACGGTCACGCAGGGTCGGCCAGTTGATTCCGTACAGCGGAATCAGCTCCCCCAGCGTCTCGCTCGCCAGCAGCTTGTAGAAGCGCCGCGCCAGCGGGTTTTCGATTCTGGGCTCGATGTTCAGGTAGCAGATGAACGACAGGGTCCGCTCCTTGATACGTGTCTCGAAGCACACTTCGTTGTCGAGCATCCACTGGTAGGCTGCTTCCAGCTCGTCGAGTGGCACCGCCATCTTGCGTGCATAGTCGGGCAGTGCCTCTCTGAGATTATGAGAATGCAGCATGCGGTGTTTCATGAGGAGGCTCCCGGCTCGGGTGAGGTGACAGGGTATTGATGAGTGCGTGCGGCCTGGGCGCGCAGGCGTCGGGTTTCGTGCAGGCTGATGCCGACAAACAGCCAGAACAAGGCAGCCAGCACGCTGGTAAAACTGAAATAGTGGTCAAACAGGCCGCTGAACAACGCCGCCAGCACACCCGTCGTGCAGCCCAGCGCAATGGCGTTTTGGTGAGTCAGCACCACCCGGCCGGACGCGGGGCGCACGTCCTTCCACCAACTGACGGTGACGGCAATGAACAGCAGCATGCCCGGCAGGCCGATCTTGTAGATGAAATTCAGCCACAGGTTGGAAATACCGAATTGGGTGTAGCCCAGCACCGGCGGGTCGGTCTTGAAGCCGATGCCGAACGGAAAGGTGGCCATGGCGTCCGGAAAGTGGCTGTACTCCAGAAAGCGAATCGCCGTGCTGACGTCGTCATCGCTGAACAGGCCCATCAACCGCTCTTGCAGCGGCGGATAGAACATCAACAGCACGACACCGGCAACCATGCCGCCCATCAACAGCCGTCCCAAATGCGGAATACGCCGCCGGGCCATCCACAGCATCACGGCCACCAGGCTCACCAGCGCACCGCGTGAACCGGTCAGCAGCAGGCCGATGGCCCCCAGCACCGCCACCGCCAGGCCCAGCTTGCGGGCTGCGCCACTGCGCGTCATGCCAAAGCAGAACGCCAGCGGCATCAGCATTGCCAGGGCTCCGCCTGCCACATTGGGGTGCATCCACGGCGAGCCCATCCGGCTGGAGAACGATTGCAGGCTTTCGTTGAGAATATCGGCGCCGCTGTAACCCAGGCTGCCAAGGATGGGGATAATGGCCGTCCCCGAGCGTTTGGTCACGTAGACCGAAATCGACATCAGCAACAACAGTAATGTCCCGCCAAGCACCGCTACGACCAGGCTTTCCAGGGTCTTGAGGTCGGTGAGCAGGCGCGGCACGAGAAACAGAATCGACAGGTTGAACAGCCAGCGGACCCAGTTGACCGGCCCGTTGCCTTCGGCGACGACGGTCAGCTGGCCGACCAGAAACGGGAAAGCACTGAACAGCATCAACGCTACCAGCAGCCGCTCGGTGCGCAGCATGGCGGGTGCTTTGTCATGCATCTGGAACACACCCTGCAACAGATAGCTGGCCCACGTCAGCATGATCAGCGCTTCGGACACCGTGGTGCGGATGCCGATCTGCACCGTGGAATAGGGCAGAAAGGTGCCGATCAGACCAAACAGCAGCAACCCGAGCACCGGGCGGCGAATCACCGTGACCACCGCGGCGATACCGAGCATAGCCATCAGCACCAGCGGTATCGGCAACAGCCAGATCATCACCCCGAACAACAGGCTGATCAGCAATCCTACGGGCATGGCCAATGGCATCAGCGCAGTTCCTCCAGCGCAGCGTGCACGCGTTCGCAAAAGGCTTTCAACTGATAGCGTTCAGTCCAGTCTCTGGCGATAGCCGGGTCTTCTTCAGGCGCCTGCGAAAGGCTGCCCATCAGCCTGATGAGGTTGCCGCTGTCGTCAGGCGAAAAGCGTGGGCTGTCGGGCGGGGCGACTTCATTCAGCGACGAGCCGGTAGCCACGGCAACCGGTGTGCCGACGTTCAGCGCCTCAATCACCGGCAAGCCGAACCCTTCGCGTCTGGACGGCTGCCAGAGCCGCTCGGCATGCTTATAGACCGCGTGCAGCTCGGCATCGCTGAGGCCGCTCAGCACATGCAGCCCGGGCAACTGACGCTGGGCTTCGGTCAACGGCTCGTCGCCGCCGACCAGCACCAGCTCCGGGGTCTCGACAAACTGCATGCGCGCGGTCTGCCAAGCATCGACGAACCATTTGATGTTCTTGCGCGGCTCGCGCGTGCCCACGCACAGCCAGTAACGCTGAGGCAGACGCAACTGAGTGATATCGGCCGGCTCGCCCTGGAAGCGCTCGACCAGCAATGGCACGACGCGCAGTTTATCCCTGATGGCGGGAAACAGGCGTGCGGCCTCGTCGGCGGTAAATTGTGAGGGCACCCAGATTTGATCGGCGACCTTGAGCGACCAGGCTATCGACGCGTAGTCGGTAAAGCGGTAGACCCGCGCTTTAAGCCGTGAGCCATGATTGTTCTGCTCGGTGAGCTGAAACAGGTCATGCAATTGCAGCACGTAGCGCATGCCCGCCGGTTTGCGGCCCAGCGGCAGGCCCATGTTGATATTCGCTACGTAGATATCGACCCCTGCGTCGCGCAATGCACCGGGCAGAAATGCGCCTTCGAAGCGCAGGCGATCGGGCAGACGATGCACCGAGTCCAGTGGCGCTGCCCAGCGCGGGGTATGAATCAGGCGGCGCACCGGATGGTCGTAAGGCGCTACACCGAACAATTGCAGTTGCACGTCCGGGTGTTCGCGGAAGGCTTTTTCCAGCGCGAAGTTCTGCCGGCCAATGCCGCTGACGGGATAACCGGCAGCCGCGCGGTAGTCGAGTCCTATACGCATGAGCGCGATCCTTGCTTGGGTTGCGAAAAACGGGTGTAGATGACTTCCAGTTGCGCGGCCGACACAGACCAGTCGTGCCTGGCGCGTACATAAACGCGGCCAGCCTCGCCGATCTGTTCGAGCCGTGCCGGTTTGTCGGCGTATTCGACGATCAGTGTTGCCAGCCCGGACGCGTCTTCGCTGCCCAGATAATGTTCACCATTGGTGACCGACAGGCCGGAAACGCCCTGCGCGGTGGTCACCACCGGCAGACCGGCAGCCATGGCTTCAAGGGTCTTGAGTTTCGAGCCGCCGCCTTGGCGCAGTGGCGCGAAGAACATCGCAGCGCCGGCCTGCAGGGTGCGCAAGTCCGGTACAAAACCCATCCACTCGATGCGCGGGTCAGGCCAGCGTTCACGCCAGGTTTGAGGCATGCCAAAGCCGCCAATGGCAAAGCTCACATCAGGTGCCTGGGCCCAGACCTGCGGCATGATTTCGTCCAGCGCCCATTCGATGGCGTCGATGTTGGGGCCGTACTCGTAGTTGCCGATGAACAGCAGGCGACGGCTGTTGCGGTCAGCGTGAACGCTGGCGTAGTAGCCGCAATCGACACTGTTGACCACATAGGAGGTGGCCCTGCCGCTGAGGCGCGACAGCACTTTGGCGTCGTCTTCGGTGACCGCGATCAGTTCGCCGGTCTGGCGAAACACGCGGGTTTCCCAGCGTCGGTAGCGCCAGCGATCGTATACCGCGAACGCATTGGCCCAGCGTGGCAGGCGGTCGTAACTGGCCGCACCCAGATCGGACTCGACGTTGTGCTCGGTGAGCACGAACGGCTTGCCCGAGCGCTTCAGCGCGCGCTCGAATGGCTGAAAGGAGTAGGTGTGTTGCAACTGAATGATGTCCCAGTGTTGCGCAAGCAACTGCTCGAAGGCTTTTTCCAGTTTCGGCGCGTAACCGTTGACGCTGGCGAGCATTGGCGCCGGTGCGAACGCCACGGCCAGCAGGGTGCGCAGGCTCGACAGCGGGCGACGTTCGATCACGATCAGGCGCTCCAGCCAGGGCTCCAGCGCCGAGCGAGTGTTTTCGTCCAGGGCAGTCTTGGACTGTACCAGCAGGGTAATACGGTGGCCGCGCGCTGCCAGGTTGCGCAGCAAATGGTATTCCCGGGTCTTGCCGCCACTGGTGGTCGGCCACGGCAGATAGGGGAGCGTCCATAGAATTCGCATGGCTTAGGGCTTCCATTCCAGGATTTGCAGAGACGGCTTGAGCAGCAGAGTAATGCCCTGGCTGCCGGACAGCGGGGTGCGGCTGCCGGTCAGCGGGTCATGCACGACGGCGCTGGTGATGTTCGGGAGCGTCAGCGATGTGCCGGCAGCGCTCCAGAACATCAGCAGGCGAGTGCCGTCTTCACGGGTCCACGGCACGGCGTACAGGTCGTCCGGTACAGCGCTTACCGCGGGCGGATCGGCAGGTTGCAGGCGCGGGCCGGTGATCTTCAGAAAATTCTGCAGCGCGGTGTAGACCGGTTTGGGGCTGGCTTGCAGGTCGAGCAGCCCGTAGCCTTGGTCGCGGGCCGACGCGCGTTCATCCAGATCGCTGAGGTTGAACAGGAAGATACGCTGGAAATCCATTGCACTCATCAGCGCCAGGCGTCGCAGGGTGTAGTCGGCCTGGCCGGGAGTGCCGATCAGACGCTGCATCTCCACAGGGCCGGCGTAGCTCGACCAGCCCCATTCGGTGGCCCACACCTGACCGACGCCATTGCTGTGCAGCAGTTGGTTCATGGCGTTGGCGCGCACCAGAAAATCACGGTCCGGCACCGAGTCGCCTTCCGGGTACTCGGAATACGGGTGGTAGGCGGCGACGATGTTCTGCTGGCCCAGGCCGTTGTCGATCAAGGTCTGCAACATATAGCCGGAGGTACTGTGCATCTGGCTGTAATAGGCCATGCCTGCAGTGACGATGGTCTTGTTCGGCAGCACGGCGCGAATCGCATCGGCGGTGGTGGTCAGCAGGCGACCATACGCCGCCGGGTCTTCCTTGGGCAGCCAGATGATGTTCGGCTCGTTCCAGACCTGCCAGTTGTTCACCTGTGGGTAACGCTGGGCGAGGGCGGTCATGCGTGCGGCAAACACGCTGAAATCCTTGGGCGGGTATTGATCGCGGCTCTGCGCGTCGGCCGGCGCGCTGCTGGCGAAAGACGCCGAACCGACCATGTACGCCAGCGTGTTGTAGTTGCGGGCCTTGATCGCCGCCATGGCGGCATCCAGTTCGGTCAGGGCGTACTGGTCCTTTTGCGGTTCGATGATTGGCCAGTGGATGGTCAGCCGAACCCAGTTCAGGCCCAGCTCGTCGAGGCGGTTCATCTGTTGCTGATAGATGTCCGGCGCGAAGTACTGAAACTGCACGTTGACGCCGAGAAAATCCTTCCAGACCACTTCGCGCGGGCCTTTGAGCACTGTCGCAGCCTGAGCGGCGGCGCTCAGTGTGGCGGCGATCAGTGCAGTGGTGACAGCGAGCCGGAATCTGGATGAACGTTGCATATCATTTTTCCTCGCAGGCTTGGCGGAAGACATCCCGGAAATGTTCGGCAGTGCGACTCCAGACCCTGGCCTTGCCCATGTGCGCGGCGTTTGCGGCCCATTGTTCGACCAGCCCCGGTGTTGCGCAAACACGTGCCAGCGCGCTGGTCAGCCCCGCTACATCGCCCTGCGGGTAGATCATGCCGTTGCCGTGCGAGACTTCCTCGGCAAATGATCGCGCATCGGAGGTAATCACGCCCCTGCCACAGGCCACTGCCCACGACAGTGCGCCGCTGGTACCGCGCAGTTTGCCAAGAATCTTCAGTTTGCTCGACTCGCGATAAGGCAGGACCATCACATGATGGGCCTGAATGACCTGCGGGATTTGTTCGGCAGGTAGGTCCAGTTGCCAGTCGATCAGGTCGACCAGCCCCAATTGACGAATGTGCAGGCGCAACTGCTCCAGATAGCTGCCCGACGGGCCGAAGGCCATTTCCGGCGCGCTGCCGCCGGCCAGGGTCAGGCGTACGGCGAAGCGTAATTGCGGCTGAGCGGTGAACACATTGGCCAGCGCATCGAGCAGGTCCTCAATGCCCTTGCCGCGATAGATAAAACCGAAATACAGCAGGCGCAAGGGCTTCAAGGGCGGCAGCGGCACAGGCTCGATGGCCACGTTGCCATGATTGATCACCACCATCTGCGTGGCGTCGAGCCCCATGCGCTGGCGCAGGCTCAGGCTGCCAGCCTGAGTCAGCGTTACAAGGCGGGTCATGTGCCGCGCCAGTTGCCGCTCCTCATGCAGGCACAGCGGGTCGGCCAGCACCGTGGCGATCTCCGGCAAGGGCGAACGCATGCCGGCCGCTATCGACAGCGGCCATGGCAGTTTCTCGCGCCGCCACACCAGCCGCTCCGGGTCGTGCACGGTGGCCGTCAGTGGCAGGTTCGGGAACCGCTTGCGCAGGGCGCGAAGAGCCTGAAATTCAGCCAGCCGCCCGCCGCCCAGTTCGGCATGAACCAGATTGATTTCGCTCCAGTCCGTGTCGGCAACACGCTGCTGCGCGGCACGAGGATCGTTACCGATCCCCTGCAGCGGCGTGCTGACTTGCAGGCCGAGGCCTTCGAGCGCCTGACGCAGATGCCCGGCGTAGTCGGCGATGCCGTTCTGCTCGGGAGGCAGTGGCGCAAGCAGGGCAATGCGCATCAGCCACGGCTCCCTATCCGCTTGAGGAATCTGAGAACCTGCTCCGGCACTTCAAAACGCCGCCGGTTGATGATGATGCCGTCGACTTTCTTGAACGCGGTATTGAGGTTGTGCAGCGTGTCTTCAAGCATGGGCACCGTGGTGTCCTCGGCGCGCACCACCAGAACGATCAGTTCGGCCTTGCGCAACAGCACAAATGCGTCCTGATTGGCCGACAGCGCCGAGGCGTTGATCAGGACGATTTCGCCAGGGCTTGCCGGGCCGGGGCCTTGGCTGCGGACACGATGGCCCTGTTCGGTCAACAGCGTACTGAGCCGCTCGATCACAAACGACACACCTGCGCCGGACTTGACCGAGGTGAAACCGAGGGTAAGCCCGCGTTCTTCCACCTGATCCAGCGGCAGAATGCCGTACACCCGATGCAGGTTGGAGCTAAAGGCGGCACTGCGTTCCTGAGCGCGCTCAAGATCGGGCAGGCTGGTCCAGACCGGAACGCCAAAACTGCGCTCGATCTTGTCGCCGTCATGAATACGCTGGTCCAGCAGGTAGAAGAAATAAAGCGCGAGCGCCCCCACCACGAAGCTCAGCGGCAGTGCCAGGAGCAGCATCAGCAGGCTTTTCGGGAAGACCCGGCTCGGGTTGAAGGTCGCTTCCTCGATGGTCGCGATATTGCTGATCTGGCTGTTGTCCAGTTCACGGTCAATACGCGATTTTTCCAGGCTGTCCTTGTACAGCGCGTAGCTTTTCTCGGCCGCGTCCAGTTCGTTCTGCAGGCGCGAAAGCTCCGGCTCCAGATTCAGGGCCTGCTGACGGTCGGTTTCCAACTGAGCAATCTGCGCGTTCTGCTGGGCGAACTGGGTTTGCAGGCGTGCGTAGCTGGTCTGCTGATCGGCATAGACGTTCTGCATCCGGTTGTAGATCGGGTTGGGCGTGATGCTTTCCGAGCGCTGAACCGTCGCATCCTGCCCGTTGAGCAGCTTCTTGAGGTTGTCGATTTCCTCGTTGATGGCGCGAATCGGCGGTGCCTGCTCCTTGAAGGAACGAAGCATTTCCTGGCGTTCCACTTCCTTGCCGTTGATGCGGGTCTGCAAGTCCTGGCGATTGGGGTTGAGCGCCAGCTCACGTCCGGCCGAAACCGTCTTTGGCTGCTCAGCCAGTTGCTTTTTCAGCAGGTCCAGGCCGGCCTTGGTCGAGGCGATGGAGCGGGTCGTGTTATTGCGCTCGGTGCGCAGATCGTTGAGCCCCTGCGAGGTATCGGCCAGGCGCTGGGAAATGCTCACCGCGCTCAGTTGATTGAGGTAGTTCTGAATCTGTTTCTTGTACTCGATGATGTTCTCGCCGGTGCTCTTCACTTCCGACTCGTAAAACGCATACAGGCTGACCCGGCCAAGGGTCTTGGTGCGTTGCAACTGGTACTCCTCGATCCAGGTCCTGAGCACGGTTTGCGCGGTGGCAGGGTCGTTCCAGGTAAACCTCAGTTCCATCACCGATGAGCCAGGCTCATGGCTGACCTTGAAGTTTTTCTCCAGGTCTTCGGCCAGCCGGTCGGACTGTGAACGGTTTTCCACCAGGCCGATAAACTGCAGAACGCTGCGCACGCCGTCAATGACGGCGCCAACGACCGCTTTGATGCCTTTCTTGATTGACGCCAGCACACCGGTTTCAGGGGGCACCATCGACAACTCCGCCAGGTACTTCTCGGACACCGCACGCATGATCGGCCGACCGGTCAGCATGCGCTCTTCGTCCAGCAACGGGTCGCGCAGGCCGCTCGGTATCACGATGGCTTGTCGGTCGGAAAGCTCGATAGGCACGGTGCTGCTGTCGCGGCCAGGCTTGACCAGCAGCAGGGCCGTCGATTCGTAGCGGTTGGGCAGCAGAAAGGCGCCCAGCAAAATGATGACGAAGGTCGCCACTACAGTAATCTTGACCTCGCGCTTGAAAATGAAGAACAGGCGCAGCAGGTCGCGGAAGGAGCGGATGTTGATCATGTCTGTATCCCTGACAATTAATTGGTACTGCGCAACTCGTAGTTCAGGCCCAGGCCGATCGACTTCGCAAAGGGAATCAGCTGGTTGAAATACAGGGATACGCCGTCAACTTTGTTGCCGACCGTGGATTTGGGAACGAACACGATATCGCCGCGTTTCAACAGCACTGGCGCGGTCATGCCACCGGCATCCGCCCAGAGGAACTTGCTGTAGTCGAAAAAGTAGGTCTTGTAGAGCCCGTTTTCTTCCTGGCGCAGCAGTGCGACCTGGCCAGCGTCGGCGTCCAGCGCCACGCCGCCTGCGCCGAGAATCGCTTGATTGAGGTTGGTGGCCACGTTGATAGGCAGCGTGACCGAGTTGCGCACCGCGCCGCCGACAAACACGGTATTGCCTGGCGACTGGGAAATATTGATGGTCAGGGCAGTCTCGCGGTAAACGTTCTGCAACTTGCTTTCCAGCAAATCATTGAGCTGTTGCAATGTCAGGCCGGCAGCCTTGACGGTGCCGATATACGGGTAGGAAAAAGTGCCGTCGTTGAGCACCTGAAACAGGGTCAGTTCATAGATAGAGTTGGCCGTGAACGCCGAAATCGACGGTGCCTCGCCGCTGTTGCGCACGATTCGCAAGGTGTCGCCGGGACGAATCCTCTCCGGCGGCAGTGGTTTGCCGGCAAGCGCACGGCCAGCCGCCTGGCCCGCCTCTATCTGTGCACGGTCGTCGGGCAAACCCACCCTTGACGGGGTGTTGCACGCACTCAACAGCAATAAGCTGGCGATCAGCATCATGCTTTTCATTGGTCCTGAGCTCCTGTCATGCACAAATACGGCTCCCTTGCGGGTAATAAATTCATGTTGGCGGGTACTGCCTGTTCCGGTGGCTATCGATCCAGGCCGTTTACGTGAACGGCCTTTTTATCGGTGTGCATTTACAGGTGTGCGCTCAGCTCTTCACGGCCTTTTCAGGCACCCGTCCGTAGATGTCGGTAAACCGCACGATGTCGTCTTCACCCAGGTACTCGCCGCTCTGCACCTCGATCATCACCAGATCGATGACGCCGGGGTTGACCAGCCGGTGCGTGAAGCCCGGCTTGATGAACGTCGATTCGTTGGTGTCGAGCATGAATTCGCGCTCGCCGTTGGTCACCGTGGCCATGCCGCTGACCACGATCCAGTGTTCGCTGCGGTGATGGTGCATCTGCAACGACAGGGACGCCTGGGGACGAACCACGATGCGTTTGATCTTGAAGCGCTTTCCTTCTTCGAGCACGGTGTAGGTGCCCCAGGGGCGGGTGACGGTGCGGTGCAGGCGGTACGCATCATGGCCCTGGCGCTTGAGTTCCTGGGCAATGATCTTGACGTCCTGGCTGCGACGACCGTCTGCGATCAGCAAGGCGTCGGGGGTGTCGATGATGATCAGGTTATCGAGACCGACAGCGCCGACCAGCCGTTTGGGTGAGTCGATGTAACAGTTACTGACGTCATGCAGCACCGTTTCACCGTTGCAATGATTGCCCTGCGCATCGACGGGAGACAGCTCGCGCACCGCCTGCCACGAGCCGATGTCGCTCCAGCCAAGCTGGCAGGGCACCACGGCAACCTTGTCGGAACGCTCCATCAGCGCGTAGTCGATGGAAATGTCCGGGGTCAGGGCAAACGACTCACTGTCGAGTTCGATCTGCAGTTCGCGACCGCCTTCCTTGCGCGGGCTTACCGCCATGCACGTGCTGACCGCGCTGAGTACATCGGGCGCGTGGGTCTGCAATTCGCGCAACACGGCGTCGGCGCGCATGCAGAACATGCCGGCGTTCCAGAGGTGCAGACCGCTCTGCAGATAGCCCAGCGCAACGGCCGCATCGGGTTTTTCGACAAAGCGGGCGACCTGACAGGCCTCGGCGTTGAGCGCCTGGCCTTTCTCGATATAGCCAAAACCGGTTTCCGGTGCGGTCGGCACGATACCGAACGTGACCAGCCAGCCCTCGGCGGCCAGTGTCTGGGCGGCGGCCACCGCCCTGGAAAAGGCCGCTACATCAGTGATCAGGTGATCGGCCGGCAGCACCAGCAATTGCGCATCGTCGCCATACAGCGTGCTGACATGCAGCGCCGCGGCGGCAATGGCCGCTGCGGTATTGCGGCCGAAGGGTTCAAGGATGAAATCCAGACGCGCATGGCTTTTGTTCAGCAGCCGATAGTCGTCCACCGTGCGGAAATACACTTCCCGGTTGGTGACGGTCAGCAACCGGTCTACGCCAGGCAGGCCGGCGGCACGCAGAAAAGTTTTCTGCAGCAGACTTTCGCCATCTGGCAGACGCATGAACGGTTTGGGCATGGCTTCGCGCGATACGGGCCACAAGCGTGTCCCGGAGCCGCCAGCGATAATGCAGGGGATGAGGATGCTCATCAATAAGCCTCACGAGTGAATAGCACTGCAGGCACAGTGCGCATTAGGATGTACAGGTCGAACCAGACGGACCAGTTTTCTATGTACTCAAGATCGAACTCGACGCGTTTTTCGATTTTTTCCACGGTGTCTGTTTCACCACGATAGCCGTTGATCTGCGCCAGCCCGGTAATCCCGGGTTTGACGCGATGTCGCGACGTGTACTCCTTCACCGCTTGCTCGAATAGGATGCCGGCTGCCTTGGTCGCTGTCGCATGCGGGCGCGGCCCTACCATCGACATGCTCCCCGCTGCCACGTTGAACAGTTGGGGCAGTTCATCCAGGCTGGTCTTGCGAATGAAGCGCCCGACGCGGGTGATTCTGGAATCGCCCCGGGTGGTCTGTTGCTCGGCCGTCGCGTCAGCCTGGTGCTGATGCATGGAGCGGAACTTGAACACTTCGATCAGGCGATTGTTGTAGCCATAACGCTTCTGGCGAAACAGCACCGGGCCTGGCGAATCGAGCTTGATCGCCAGCGCGACCAGCAGCATCACCGGCGACAGAAGCAGCAAGGCCAGCGAGGAGAGGACGATATCTTCAGCGCGCTTGATGAACGGTGACCAACCGTTGAGGGGCAAGTCCGAGGCGTTGAACATCGGCAGCCTGGCGACTTCGGTAATGCGGTTGTGGGTGTGCCGAAAAGCAATCATGTCGGGCACCAGCAGCACATTGACCGGTAACCGGCGCAGCTCGCGGATGATGTAATCCATGCGGTTTTCCGCGGTCCACGGCAGGGCCACCAGCACCTGGGTCACTTTCTCTTCACGAATCAGCCGTTCCAGATCGCTGGTGTTGCCCAGCAGCGGAAGATTGGCAACAGTCTTGGGCATGCGGCCGATGCGGTCATCGATAAAGCCGATTACGCCCGAACGAATGTCCTGATGTTCAAGCAGGTATTCGGCCAGACGCAGACCGTTTTCCGTGGCACCCAGAATCACCGCGTTTTGCAGAAACACGCCCTTGCGCATCTGGTGCTTGAACAGCATCAGCAGCAACAGGCGAATGACGCCGAACAGTGCAAGGCTGGTCAGGTACCAGATAAGCAGTTCTTCGTTGGAGAGATAACCGAACAGCCCCATTGCCTGCTGCATGAACAGCAAAAGCCCGAAGGCGGCCGTCCAGGCAAGTGCCATCGCGCCCATGCGCAGGTCATTGCTGAACAGGACCTCGGAATAAACGCCCATGGCCTGAAACACCAGTACGCCGACACAGCCGAAAAACAGCAACATGGTCAGGTAACTTTGCGGTGTATGCAGGCTGCTGTCCTTGATCAGCAAGAGAATCGCCAGGCCGGGCAGAATGCAGGCAACACCGTGAGCCAGGCGGATGCCGAACAGAAAGTATTCGACCAGACTGGTACGGGTGAGTGAAAGACTGTCAACGGGCTGCAACCTCATAGAACTCCCTTTCTACCTGTATACGTCTGAACCTTGCGGATCCTGGACGTCTCTTTTTGATGGTGTGTTTGAGGAGTCAAAAAACTATCTCATCGCAGATAATGATCTAGCGTAGTCAGCCAAGTGTCACAATGCGGAGCAATCCGGACTGTATTTTGTGAATATCACTTTATATATGTCGTCCGGTGGCGGATTTTATTTAAGCCTTTTCAATCGGTTGAGGATGAAACCTTATTCAAACGAATGGGTGTGGATGTCAGTAAAGCTCATGAAACAAAGGGCGTCAGTACGAAAGTGTTCAAATACTGATGCAACGCTGTATCCAGAAACGCCGACTCCGGGTTTTATCCCGTGTTGGCGGGGTTGAACGCCTTCTCGATGACGTGAAATTTTTTTCTGCAGCCAATGGGTTTTTTTGAGTTGGCCGGGGTCACAGTCATGCGTCGTGCGAAATGTACGCGGGCGCTGATACAGAAAGAGCGTCGCTCGCAGATTTTGATCCGTACAGTTCGGCAGGGGAGGTGTCATGACACAACGCAGGGCAATGCTCATTCTTCACGGCAAGCAGTCACTCAACGAAGACGTGCGTGATGCTGTCGCGGACAAGCGCAAGCAGGGCTGGGAGCTGGATGTTCGGCTGACCTGGGAGGCGGGCGATGCGCAGCGTCTGGTCAATGAAGCGCTGGCGGCCGGGCACCGGCATATCGTGGCGGGCGGCGGTGACGGCACCTTGCGTGACATTGCCGAAGCGCTGGCGCTGGCTGCAACCAAGGCCAGTCTGACCATCCTGCCGCTGGGCACTGCCAACGATTTTGCCCGTGCTGCCGGTGTGCCGCTTGATGTGTCCAAGGCCCTGCAGCTCATGGACGTGGCGCCGCGCGCTGTCGATCTGGGCGAGGTGGGCGGCAAGCTGTTTCTCAACATGGCCACGGGTGGTTTTGGCAGCCAGGTGACGGCCAATACTTCCGAAGACCTGAAGAAAGTGCTGGGTGGCGCGGCCTATCTGTTCACCGGCCTGACGCGCTTCAGCGAGCTGCATGCCGCGCATGGCGAACTCACGGGTCCGGATTTCCACTGGCGCGGCGATCTGCTCGCGCTGGGCATCGGCAATGGCCGCCAGGCGGGCGGTGGGCACGAACTGTGCCCGACCGCGCTGGCCGACGACGGTCTGCTCGACATCAGCATCCTGCCAGCACCGCAGGAAGTGGTTGGCACGCTCAGAAGCCTGCTGGAAGGCGGCCTGGGCATCGACAACATGTTTATTCGTGCACGCCTGCCGTGGGTGGAACTCAAGTCGGCTCAGGGGCTGGACATCAATCTTGACGGTGAGCCGCTGTCGGGCGAGGACCTGCGTTTCGTCGCGCGGCCAGGGGCCTTGCAAGTGCACTTGCCTGCAAACTCGCCGGTGCTGGGCAGCACGCCGCTGCTCAATCGTCCAGACTGATAATCCGTTCGCGCACGCAAAACAGTACCAATCCTGCGACGTCGAAAATCTGCAGCCGTTTCATGATCTGCGAGCGGTGAGTCTCGACCGTCTTGATGCTCAGGCCCAGGCCGCTGGCGATTTCTCGTGTGGACTTGCCACGCACTATCAGGCGCAGGATTTCCAATTGGCGGGCGGTGAGGTTGTAACGTTCTCTCGCAGCCCTGGCCCGTTCGGCCCGCGTACCGTGCACTGCACGCTCAAGGACAGTATGGGCGATGGCCGGGCTCAGGTAACGCTGATCGTTACGCAGCGCTTCCAGTGCCTGCTCCAGTTCAGTGGCGGTGGTGTCCTTGAGCAGGTAGCCACGAGCGCCTGCGTCGAGCGCGCGGATGATCATGTCCGGGTCGGTATGCATCGACAGGATGAGCACCTTGCAGTGCGGCTGCACCTTGAACAGTTGCTTCAACGCGTCGAAGCCGTCGATGCTTTTCATCCAGATATCGAGCAGGATGATATCGGGCTCCAGGCGCTGTGCCAGGCCTGATAGCTGCGCGCCGTCAGCCGCTTCGCCGACGATGGCGTAACCCGGTATGTCAGCGACCAGTGCTCGCACACCGGCTCTGATCAGGGAGTGGTCGTCGACCAGTAACAAATTGCAGGTCATTGTGGCTTCTTGTGCAAATTGGCCCGCTCATGAGTGCGAGCGGCCCTTCTTCAACCCTGAAGACAATGGACGGAAATGGCCGAAGTGACAATGCCTCTTCAATGACAGTGCAAAGGCGTATTCAACCCTCAGGCCTGAACAGCCATTACGGCCGGGCTGCATCCTTTGCAGAAGTCGACGCTGTCGAACCGCTGGCCAGTTTTTCGAGCAATTCCAGTTGTTCGTTGTTGTCCATCGGCAACTCGCCCGTCTGCGGATCAAGAAGTTCGACCTGCCAGGAAATCAGCATTAGGCAGTTTTTAACCGTCGACAATGTTTCCTGTGACAGTGGGTGGGCTTGATGCCCTGTTTTCAGTAACACACACAACTGACGCGAGAAATCAGCAATACAGGGAACAGCGGCTGCCTCTGCTTCCTGACCCAGTTTGCGCAGGGTGGTCAGAAGGCAGCCGGTTGCATCTTCGTCATTGGGGATCAACTCCAGATGCGAAAGACATTCTTCAGACGTGTAGAGAAGCGCCTGAGACGTGCTCAGGAACTGATCATGTTTGTGCTGCCAATCGTTATTGCTCAGCATCCTTTGTCTCCACTGATCATGGATAGCGAACTTCCGCCCGCGGCGAATGGCTGACAGTTAATGTCGATTTCAAACAAAAGTATGTAGGGCATTTCCGATTGTTACCAGTGCCGCTCGATTGCAGGACTTGGGAAGCGGACACGAACCGGACTCCATTCATGTATTGAGAATGGCGTCACAATAGTGGCAATGAGATGTTGATCATATCAGGTTATCCCTGATTGACTTTTTGCGGGCTGACGAGGTGCGGGCTTGAATATTTTCAGGGGGCAGGTCGATAACGCAGGTTTGTCGCGGTCTTCATCGGTTTGAGATGCGACACCAGTAAAGCATGATGGTAAAGTGACATCAATGCTTGGGCGTTGCCGTTCATCGCCATTAAAGGTCCGGATGGTTTCAGCCGATACACATTCAACAGACTCATCGTGACCATCGCTTCAGGAGCTAATAATGGCAGGCATTCTCGACACAGTAGATCAGCGCACACAGTTGGTGGGCGAGAATCGCCTGGAAATTCTCATGTTTCGCCTTGCCGGTCGGCAATTGTTCGCGATCAACGTGTTCAAGGTGCAGGAAGTGCTGCAGCTTCCCAAGCTGACCCTGATGCCGCAACGCCACTCATTCGTCTGTGGGGTGGTTAACCTGCGTGGTCAGACCCTCCCGGTGATCGACCTGTCCCAGGCGATCGGTATGCGCCCGCTGGTGCCAGGCCCTGGCAGCACCATCATCGTCACCGAATACAATCGCTCGGTTCAGGCGTTTCTGGTCGGCGGTGTGGATCGCATCGTCAACATGAACTGGGATGCAATCATGCCGCCGCCGGTCAGCGCCGGTCGCCAGCATTACCTGACCGCTATCAGCAAGGTCGATGACCAGTTGGTGGAAATCATCGACGTCGAAAAAGTCCTCGCCGAGATCGTGCCTTACAACGCCAAGGTATCGCGCGAGAAGCTCGAAGACCCGGTGCTGGAAAACGCGCGGGGTCGTGAAGTATTGCTGGTCGATGATTCCAAGGTGGCGCTGTCGCAGTTGCGTGACACACTGTCTCAGTTGGGTCTGAAGCTGCATGTGGCCAGCGACGGCCTCAAGGCGCTGAACATGCTCAAGGGCTGGGCAGATGCAGGCGAGAACGTGCAGGAAAAACTGCTGATGGTGTTCACCGACGCGGAAATGCCGGAAATGGACGGTTATCGCCTGACAACCGAGATCCGTAACGATCCCCGTTTACGCAGCCTGTACATCGTTCTGCACACCTCTTTGTCCGGCAGTTTCAACGAATCGATGGTGAAGAAGGTCGGTTGCGACAACTTCCTGTCCAAGTTCCAGCCCGACAAGCTCGTCGAAGTGGTGCGTGAGCGCCTGTTGATGGTGATCTGAAACCGCTGATCACAGATGCCTGCCGCTCCGGCTTGATATAAGCTTTGATGTTCGCCTCAAAGCTTATCGAGCCCTCAAAGGAACCGGCCCTCATGTTACGTCTCAGCTCGCTCTATCGTTTCCCCCTCAAATCCTGCAAGGCTGAGACGTTGCAGCGCGCATCGTTTGACCGGTTGGGGTTGGCGGGGGATCGACGCTGGATGCTGGTCGACGAAAGCAACGGGCGGTTTTTCACCCAGAGGGCGCTGCCGCACATGTCGCGGCTGTCGGTGCTGTGGAATGCCGATGGTGGTGTAACCCTTTCTGCACCTGGTTTCGAGCCTCTGGATGTCGTAGAACCGCTGGACACCGACGCCAATCTGCGCGGTGTGACCATCTGGAGCGACTCGCTGCGAGTGCCGGACGCCGGCGATGCGGCGGCCGAGTGGGTCAGCAGGTTTATCGGCAAACCTACACGCATGGTGTACCTGCCTGTCGAGCGTGCGCGGTGGATGCCCAGCGGCTATGGATCAATCGATGACCGGGTGAATTTTGCCGATGGCTTCCCGTTGCTGCTCATCGGCCAGGGTTCGCTGGATGACCTTTCGGCGCGTCTTGGCCGACCGATGGACATGCTGCGCTTCAGGCCCAATCTGGTGATCGAAGGTGCCGAGGCCTTTGCCGAGGATGGCTGGAAGCGCATCCGCATCGGCGCTATCGAATTCCGCCTGCTCAAGCCCTGTGCGCGCTGCATCCTGACCACCATCGACCCGGCCACCGGCGAACGCAGTCCAGACCGCGAACCGTTCGCCACGCTCAAGACTTATCGGGAAGTGGAAGGCAATGTGCTGTTTGGCCAGAACATGGTCAATGACGGGCCGGGCGAGCTGGAAGTGGGCATGCCGGTGCACGTGCTCGAATAGCAGCGTCCGGCGGCAAGGGTGCTCTGCGCGGCACCCTTGTCGACGGCTTACAGATCGTCGAAGAAACGTTCGTGCCAGTCCACCAGCGGCTGTGGCGAATTGAGCTTCTGGCCGTAGATCACCGAATAAGACAACACGTTTTGCACGTACTGGCGGGTTTCGTCGAACGGGATGCTTTCAACCCAGACGTCGAAGGCCAGATGGTTGGCACCCCTGAGCCATTGACGCACGCGCCCGGGGCCTGCGTTGTAGGCAGCGGAGGCGAGCACGCGATTGCCGTTGAACTGGGCGTGCACCGAGCTCAGGTAGGCAGCGCCGAGCTGAATGTTGGTGTCCGGGTCCAGCACCTGCTGCGGGGAAGACAGCGGAATGCTGAACTTGCGGGCTGTTTCCTTGGCGGTGGCAGGCATCAGTTGCATCAGGCCGCTGGCACCGACGCCCGAGCGAGCGTCGTCCATGAACGCGCTCTCCTGACGGGTGATGGCGAACACCCAGCTTGAGTGCAGGCCACGGACCTTGGCTTCGCGCACCAGCGTGTCGCGGTGCGCCATCGGGAAGCGAATGTCCAGGTCATCCCAGTACTGCGCCTGACTGATCGTGCGGATGGCCGGGAAATACCACTTCAGGTCGTAAGCCAGTTTGGCCTGGGCCACCATTTCATCACGGCTGAACAGGCGGCTGACGTGATACCACTCGCGACGCCCGTCGACGATTTCGCCGCGATCATGAAACTCCAGCGCGCGACGCACACCTGGCGTGTTGCGCACCTTGTTGATCAGCGCCTGGCTGAGCACCAGCGGTTTGTTGTTGAGTTGATAAGGGCTCTGGGTGCGGTCTGCCGCCAGAAAACCGTAGAAGTCACGCTCTTTGGCGACGTCCTTGTACAGCGAGGCAATCAACGGGCTGTTGGGTTGGGCCAGTTCCAGGGAGCGCGCTTCCCAATAGCGCCAGCGATTGGTTGCAGCGAGGTCCTTGGGCAGGCGGCGCGCCAGTTCGTAGGCCTCTTCCCAGCGCCCGAGGCGCAACAGCAGACGCAAGCGCCACTCAGTCACGGTGTTGTCGCGCAGTTCTGGATCATATTTGGTCATGACCTCAAGCGCACGGTCGTCGTAGCGACGTGCCAGGGTCAGGCCGATTTGCTTGGCGATTTCTACCTGCTCTTCACGGGAAAAGTGCATGGTCGCCGAGTAACCGTCGAGCATCGACAGGGCTTTTTGCGGATCGTCCTTGGCCAGGCGGCGCAGGCCAAGGCCGACCACGTCGGACATGGCCTCATCGACCGGCGCAAATTGCCCCGGGTTGCTGACCATGTCCGGCTTCTGCGCGACAGCCAGCAGCAGACGTCCTTGCGGTGCCAGGGAGTTGAGGCTGTTGACCAGCGTGTTGGCCAGGCTGTAGTTGCGCGCCTGAGCCGCCAGTTTGGCCCGCTGCCAGCGCTTCTGTTCGGTCAGCTGGCCGGCGGCTGCCCACTGGGCGAAAAAGCCGTCACAGGCTGCTGGTAACGTTTTGCCGGTCATCCAGAGCTTTTCGGCGCTGGCGTAACCTTCGGCGCGCTGGTTGTTGTTCAACTGGTACTGCCCGTACAGGCAGTCCAGTTCGACGAAATTCATCTTCGGGTCGTAATACTTGACGAAGGGCTGCCAGTCGCCACGGTCTGCCAGCCAGCGCAACCAGCGCAGCTTCATCCAGTTGGCCTGCGGCAGGTCGCCATGCTCGGCAAGAAACTTCTCGATTTCCGCATTGCTGGCAGTTTTCAGGCGAGCGGTCAACTCGTCGTATTCGAGGTAAGGCTCCAGCGGATAGTCGGCCAGCGCCGTGCTGTACATCTGATAGGGGCCTGAATCGCCCTTGGCCAGCGCACGTTTCGCTTCGTCGTAATACTTGCGTTGTTGGTTGAGGTCTACCGCATGAGCAGTCTGGACGGCGGTGGTGGAGAGGAGCAGGCACGATAAAAAGCTGAACAAACGACTGCGCATGAGACTTCCGAGCAGATGAGTCGTGAAAAGTATCGCTAGCTTAGCCTTTTGCCAGCGTCTGGTGAAAGCATTGCCGACAAGCTTGACTCATGTAGCAATAATTGCCGGTTATAAAGGACCGATGGATGTCATCAAGGGTGCCATGAATCCCGACATCCGCCTGTTATCTCAGGTAGAATGCGCGCCCGGTTTTTGGAGAAGCTCATGACCCTGCTCAAATTCAGCGATGTGTCCCTTGCTTTCGGCGCCATGCCGTTATTGGACAAGGTGTCCTGGCAGATCGCCCGTGGTGAGCGGGTGTGCATCATTGGCCGTAACGGCACAGGCAAGTCCAGCATGTTGAAGCTGGTGAAAGGCGTTCAGAAGCCCGATGACGGCGCTGTCTGGCGTGCGCCAGGCCTCAAGATCGGCGAATTGCCCCAGGAATTGCCGGTAGCCGACGGACGGACAGTGTTCGACGTGGTGGCCGAAGGTCTGGATGGCGTCGGTGCCTTGCTGGCTGAATATCACCACCTGGCGCAGAACTGCGTCACCGAGGAAGACCTGAACAAGCTGATGCATGTTCAGCAGGACCTCGAAGCACGTGACGGCTGGCGTTTGCAGCAACTGGTCGACAGCACCCTGAGCCGTCTGCAGTTGCCTGCCGACAAGACGCTGGCCGAGCTGTCAGGTGGCTGGCGTCGTCGCGTCCTGCTGGCCCAGGCGCTGGTTTCCGAGCCAGACCTGTTGCTGCTCGACGAACCGACCAACCACCTGGACATCGGTGCCATTGCCTGGCTTGAAGAAGCCCTCAAGGAATTCCAGGGGGCGGTGCTGTTCATCACGCACGACCGGGCATTCCTGCAAAACCTCGCTACGCGCATTCTGGAACTGGATCGCGGCGGCCTGATCGACTGGAACGGCGACTACGCCAGCTTCCTGGTTCACAAGGAAGCTGCGCTGGCAGCCGAAGAGACCGCCAACGCGCTCTTCGACAAGCGTCTGGCTCAGGAGGAGGTCTGGATCCGCCAGGGTATCAAGGCCCGCCGTACCCGTAACGAAGGCCGCGTGCGCGCCCTCAAGGAGCTGCGTGTAGAGCGCAGCGAACGCCGCGAGCGTACCGGCAAGGCCAACATCCAGCTGGACACCGCCGAGAAATCCGGCAAACAGGTCATGATCCTCGACAACGTCAGCTTTGCCCATCCGGGCGGCCCGATGCTGATCAAGGACTTCTCCATGGTCCTGCAGCGCGAAGACCGTATCGGCCTGCTGGGTGCGAACGGTACCGGCAAGACCACACTGCTCAAGCTGATGCTCGACAACCTGCAGCCTACCGGTGGCAAGGTTGAAGTGGGTACGCGTCTGGACGTGGCGTATTTCGACCAGTTGCGTCACCAGCTCGATCTGGAAAAGACCGTGATCGACAACGTCGCCGAAGGCCGTGACTTCATCGACATCGATGGTCAGAGCCGTCACGTCCTGAGCTACCTCGGCGATTTCCTGTTCAGTCCGCAGCGTGCCCGCACGCCAGTCAAGGCGCTGTCTGGTGGCGAGCGTGCGCGTCTGTTGCTGGCCAAGCTGTTCAGCAAGCCGGCCAACCTGCTGGTACTCGACGAACCGACCAACGACCTCGACGTTGAAACCCTCGAGCTGCTCGAAGAAGTGCTGTTGACCTTCAAGGGCACCGTGCTGATGGTCAGTCACGACCGGGCATTCCTCGACAACGTCGTCACCAGCACGCTGGTGTTCGAAGGCGAGGGCAAGGTGCGCGAGTACGTGGGGGGTTATCAGGACTGGCTGCGTCAGGGCGGTTCGCCGCGTCTGCTGGGCGTTGCCGACACCAAGTCGGGCAAGGCCGAACTGGCCAGTGCGGTGGTGCAGGCTGCACCTGTGGCGGCTCAGGACATGCCGGTCGCGAAAAAGAAACTCAGCTACAAGCTTCAGCGTGAGCTGGAAGCGTTGCCGGCGCAGATCGACGAAGTGGAGGGCAAGATGGCCGTCCTCAACGCCGAGATGGCCGAGCCGGGTTTCTACCAGCGTTCGGCAGAGCAGACCGCGGCGGTTCTTGCTCAGCTGGAAAACCTGCAGGCCGATCTGGACAAGCTGCTGGAGCGTTGGGCCGAACTGGACGAGTGATCGTCTGACCTGTTCGTGCCATGCAGAAAAGCCCGGGTGACCGGGCTTTTTGCTATAGCCGGTTCAGATCACTCCGGCTTGCGGGCATCCGCTTTTTTCAGGCTCACTGCCAGCACATCGCAAGGCGCACCGTGCAGAACGTCATTGGCAGTGGAGCCGAGCAGCAAGGCCAGGCCGTGGCGACCATGGCTGCCGACGACGATCAGGTCGCATGCCTGATTCTTCGCCAACTGATGGATTTCCTGGCGTGGCTGACCGTAGACCAAGTGGCTTTCGCCCCACTTGACGTCCAGGTCTTTGTATTTGTCCTGTACCTGCTTGAGTTTTTCCTTGGCCTGGTCGAATTGCTGTTGCTGCAATTGCGAGAGGTCCATGGGTACATCGCCGCCGAAAGCCATCGCCATAGGTTCGACGATGTGCACGATCGACAACTTTGTGCCGCTGGCTTTGGCCAGCAGGCTGGCGCGGCGGATGACCGGATCACACTCATCGGTGAGGTCAATGGCAACCAGAATGTGTTCGTATGGCATGAGGGTGTCCTCCGGGAGAATTGCGATGCTGGGAGTATGGCTCTTTCGTTCGCATCTGGGCAGACCCTTGTGCAAGCCATTGTTTTCAAAATTGTTGTGAACAGCCTGTAATCGGGCGGAGGCAAGAAATATGACGGTCTGGATCGTTCTGTCAATCATTGGTGTGATGTTGAGCCCGCTTGTCTGGCTGCGTCCATCGCGCCATCAGAGCGGCAGAATGGCGTTGCGCATGGAGGCAAGGCGCATGGGCATGGGCATGCAACTGACGCCGCAAGAGTGGCCACACTGGTTGGCGAAAGAGCCGCCAAGCCCTTGTGCCCAATACCATCGACCGCGCCGTGCTGCCAGGACAGACGCCTGGGTGTACTGGCAAAGCGAACCGGGCGTCTGGCGCAACCGCTGGCGCGAGGCCTGCGAGGATGCTCAGCTATTGAGCCACCTGACTACGTTGCCCGCAGACGTGTACAAAGCCGAGGCTGACAACCAGATGATTGCGTTGTACTGGGCCGAGCGGGGTGAGCCGCAAGTTTTACAGCGTATGGACGCCGTGCTCAAGGCATTGGCCTGAGACTGGCTCGCAGGTATCAAATCGCAGGCAATAAAAAGCCCGATAACAGCATCGGGCCGGGGTTGGCCAGGCAGGCCGATAATTCGTCGCGTGCCGACAGGCTTTCTCTGCCATGTCGGCCTTCGCTGTTGCGCACCCGCAAATCAGCTGCATTGCGAGCCTCTTGTGGCGCAGTCCTGCGACTCTAGACCTTTTGCTCCTTTTTGTCGCTATTTCTGCAACTATTTTTGTTTATGCTCTCGGGTGGTGCGTTTTGGTCTGCATTTTCTGAAAATCGGGGTGTTCACAGTGGTGCAGCACAACGTCATGCCTTCCCCGCAATCACTGCACATAAACCAAAGCGCTTTTTTATCACGATGGCACTGACATCGCAGAACCGTTGTGTGACGCTTCACGTCACAGATCTGCGCCGCACATTCAAGATCGGACGCAGAGCGTCCAGAACGGCATGCGACGCGGAGCGTCGCACGATAGTGGATGGTTAAAGGTCTTTTTTATCGCGATGTCACTGACGACGCCACTGACATCGCAGAACCGCTGTGCAACGCAGCGCGTCACAAACTGTTTCGGGGCGTCGGCACGATAGTTAAAGTTCGGCGTCATGAAGTCAGAACCCAGGCAAAGCTCTGCACTATCACTCTGGCGAATGATGGAGGATGGCAATCGGTCGTGGGCATTATGGGCTGCTTGAATATTTCGCCAAACCGGCAGTTTTCATGAGTGTTTTGTCGAATTGACAATCTTCCGGTTTTGACTGATGGTGTGCATACCCAAATCAAACGGGCGTATGAAATGAGCGTTTGGTCTTCAGACGGCTCTGACAGAATCCTGACTACCATGTCGCGTCGGGTATACGTGGGATTTGGCATGTTTATCGACGGCGACGTCGTAGCCTCGTCGGGCATCAATGCCCGGCGGGTATTGTTCAGCTTCCATATTGTGGAGATCAGTTGATGATTTACGAAGGTAAAGCCATCACGGTTAAGGCTCTTGAAAGTGGCATCGTCGAATTGAATTTCGACCTCAAGGGTGAGTCCGTCAACAAGTTCAACCGCCTCACCCTCAACGAGTTGCGTCAGGCGGTCGACGCCGTCAAGGCCGACGCATCGGTCAAGGGCGTGATCGTCACCAGCGGCAAGGACGTGTTCATCGTCGGTGCCGACATCACCGAGTTCGTCGACAACTTCAAGTTGCCGGAAGCCGAACTGGTTGCGGGCAATCTGGAAGCCAACAGGATTTTCAGCGATTTCGAAGACCTGGGCGTGCCCACCGTTGTCGCCATCAACGGCATTGCGCTGGGCGGTGGTCTGGAAATGTGCCTGGCCGCAGACTATCGAGTCATCTCCAGCAGCGCCCGTGTCGGCCTGCCGGAAGTCAAGCTGGGCCTGTATCCAGGTTTCGGCGGTACCGTGCGCCTGCCGCGCATCATCGGCGCCGACAATGCTATCGAATGGATCGCATCGGGCAAGGAAAACTCCGCAGAAGACGCGCTTAAAGTCGGTGTTGTCGATGCAATAGTGGCTCCCGAGAAGCTTCAGGCCGCAGCGCTTGACCTTATCCAGCGCGCTATTTCCGGCGAGTTCGATTACAAGGCCAAGCGTCAACCAAAGCTGGACAAGCTCAAACTGAACGCCATCGAGCAGATGATGGCATTCGAGACCGCCAAGGGTTTTGTCGCAGGTCAAGCCGGGCCGAATTACCCGGCGCCCGTCGAAGCCATCAAGACCATCCAGAAAGCCGCCAGCTTTGGCCGTGACAAGGCACTGGAAATCGAAGCCGCCGGTTTCGTGAAAATGGCCAAGACTTCGGCCGCGCAGAGCCTGATCGGCCTGTTCCTGAATGATCAGGAGCTGAAAAAGAAAGCCAAGGGCTACGACGAAGTGGCTCGCGACGTGAAACAGGCCGCCGTGCTGGGGGCCGGGATCATGGGCGGCGGTATTGCCTATCAGTCTGCGGTCAAGGGCACGCCGATCCTGATGAAGGACATCCGCGAAGAAGCCATTCAACTGGGCCTGAACGAAGCCTCCAAGCTGCTGGGCGGTCGCCTTGAAAAAGGCCGTCTGACCGCTGCGAAGATGGCAGAAGCGCTAAACGCGATTCGTCCTACGCTGTCCTACGGCGATTTCGGCAATGTCGACCTGGTGGTTGAAGCGGTTGTCGAAAACCCCAAGGTCAAACAGGCCGTACTCGCTGAAGTCGAAGCCAACGTCGGTGAAAACACCATTCTGGCTTCCAACACCTCGACCATTTCCATCAGCCTGTTGGCGCAAGCGCTCAAGCGCCCGGAAAACTTCGTCGGCATGCACTTCTTCAATCCGGTGCACATGATGCCGCTGGTGGAAGTGATCCGTGGCGAGAAGTCCAGCGAAGAGGCTGTCGCCACCACCGTTGCCTATGCCAAGAAAATGGGCAAGAACCCGATTGTGGTCAACGACTGCCCGGGCTTTCTGGTCAATCGCGTGCTGTTCCCGTACTTCGGCGGTTTCGCCAGACTGGTCAGCGCGGGCGTGGATTTCGTGCGCATCGACAAGGTCATGGAGAAATTCGGCTGGCCGATGGGCCCTGCGTACCTGATGGACGTTGTCGGCATCGACACCGGCCACCACGGCCGTGACGTGATGGCTGAAGGCTTCCCCGACCGCATGAAAGACGACCGTCGTTCTGCCGTTGACGCGTTGTATGAAGCCAATCGTCTGGGCCAGAAGAACGGCAAGGGCTTCTATGTCTACGAGACCGACAAGAAGGGCAAGCCCAAGAAGGTCAACGATCCGGCGGTGCTGGACGTGCTCAAGCCGATTGTCTACGAGCAGCGTGAAGTCAGCGATGAAGACATCATCAACTGGATGATGATCCCGCTGTGCCTGGAAACCGTTCGCTGCCTGGAAGACGGCATCGTCGAAACGGCTGCCGAAGCTGACATGGGCCTGATCTACGGTATTGGTTTCCCTCCATTCCGTGGCGGTGCGCTGCGCTACATCGATTCCATCGGTGTTGCCGAATTCGTTGCCCTGGCCGATCGATATGCCGAGCTGGGTGCCCTGTATCAACCGACCGCAAAGCTGCGTGAGATGGCCGCCAATGGCCAGAGCTTCTTCGGTCAAGCGTCTTCCGAGGTATGAACGTATGAGCCTTAATCCAAGAGACGTCGTGATTGTCGACTTCGGTCGCACCCCGATGGGCCGCTCCAAGGGCGGTATGCACCGCAATACCCGTGCTGAAGATATGTCGGCGCACCTGATCAGCAAACTGCTCGAGCGCAACAACAAGGTCGATCCGGCCGAAGTCGAAGACGTGATCTGGGGCTGCGTCAACCAGACCCTGGAGCAGGGCTGGAACATCGCGCGCATGGCGTCGTTGCTGACCCAGATCCCGCACACTTGCGCCGCGCAGACCGTGAGCCGTCTGTGTGGTTCGTCCATGAGCGCGCTGCACACCGCTGCGCAGGCGATCATGACCAACAATGGCGACGTGTTTGTCATCGGTGGCGTGGAGCACATGGGCCACGTCAGCATGATGCACGGCGTGGACCCCAACCCGCACATGTCCCTGCACGCCGCCAAGGCGTCCGGGATGATGGGCCTGACCGCTGAAATGCTCGGCAAGATGCATGGCATTACTCGCGAGCAGCAGGATGCATTCGGTTTGCGTTCCCATCAGTTGGCTCACAAGGCCACGCTGGAAGGCAAGTTCAAGGACGAGATCATCCCGATGCAGGGTTATGACGAGAACGGCTTTCTCAGGGTCTTCGACTATGATGAAACCATTCGTCCGGACACCACCCTGGAAAGCCTGGCGGCCTTGAAGCCGGCGTTCAATCCAAAAGGCGGCACCGTGACGGCGGGTACTTCTTCGCAGATCACTGATGGCGCGTCGTGCATGATCGTCATGTCAGCCCAGCGCGCCCAGGACCTCGGCATCCAGCCTCTGGCGGTGATTCGCTCAATGGCCGTGGCCGGTGTAGACCCTGCGATCATGGGCTATGGTCCGGTTCCGGCGACGCAAAAAGCGCTCAAGCGCGCTGGCCTGAGTATCAGCGATATCGACTTCTTCGAGCTCAACGAAGCGTTCGCTGCACAGGCCTTGCCGGTGCTGAAAGATTTGAAAGTACTCGACAAGATGAACGAGAAGGTTAACCTGCACGGCGGCGCCATCGCTCTGGGCCATCCATTTGGGTGTTCCGGTGCGCGCATCTCCGGCACCTTGCTCAATGTCATGAAGCAGAATGGCGGCACCTTTGGCGTGTCTACCATGTGTATCGGTCTGGGTCAGGGCATCGCGACCGTTTTCGAACGCGTCTGATTGCCGAGTGTGATGCGAGCCGGGGCTTGGTGCCCCGGCTTTCGTTTTTTTGAAAAATGGTTTTTTAACCAAATGTTTTGAACGTGTTACAAGAGGACCGCAGCATGCAATTGCAACCAGGGCTCTATCGCCATTACAAAGGCCCTCAGTACCGGGTTTTCAGTGTTGCCAGGCATTCCGAAACCGAAGAAGAAGTCGTGTTCTATCAGGCTCTGTACGGCGATTTCGGCATGTGGGTGCGTCCCTTGAGCATGTTTCTGGAGTCGGTCGAGGTTGACGGCGAGCACGTCCCGCGCTTTGCTCTGGTTGAGGCTGAACCCAGCCTGTTTTCCCGAACGTGAGACGGAGTGGCACAACAGGCTGTGCTTGACCTCACCTTGTAGCCACTATATATAGCGTGGCCTTTACAAGCTCCTCACTGTCTTTCATCTAGTATTCAGGAATTTTCTGATCCATGGGCAAATCGCTGGTCATCGTGGAATCCCCGGCTAAGGCCAAGACCATCAACAAGTATTTGGGCAACCAGTACGTGGTGAAGTCGAGTATCGGCCATATCCGAGACCTGCCCACCAGCGGTTCGGCTAGTGCTGCCAAAGACCCTGCTGCCAAGCGCGGCAAGGCCGCTGCGGGCGAAGGCCCGGTACTGACGCCCAAGGAAAAGGCTCAGCGCCAGTTGGTCTCGCGCATGGGTGTCGACCCGGAACACGGCTGGAAAGCCAAATACGAGATCCTTCCCGGCAAGGAGAAGGTTATCGAAGAGCTGCGCAAGCTCGCCAAGGATGCCGACACCATCTATCTCGCGACGGACTTGGACCGCGAAGGGGAAGCCATTGCCTGGCACCTGCGCGAAGCCATCGGTGGGGATGACAGTCGTTACAAGCGCGTGGTGTTCAACGAAATCACCAAGAAGGCCATCCAGGAAGCGTTTTCCAGGCCGGGTGAGCTGGACATCGCACGAGTCAATGCCCAGCAGGCGCGTCGTTTCCTTGACCGCGTTGTGGGCTATATGGTCTCGCCGCTGCTGTGGCAGAAGGTTGCTCGTGGCCTGTCCGCAGGGCGTGTGCAGTCGGTTGCCGTGAAGCTGGTGGTTGAGCGCGAACGTGAAATCCGTGCTTTCAACCCCGAAGAATACTGGGAAATCCACGCTGATCTCGGCACCGCCAAAGGCGCGAACGTGCGCTTTGATGTAGCGCGTGAAAAAGGCGAAGCGTTCAAGCCGTTGAACGAAAAGCAGGCGATGGCCGCACTTGAAAAGCTCAAGGCGTCCAGCTATAGCATTGTCAAGCGTGAAGACAAGCCGACCAGCAGCAAGCCGTCGGCACCGTTCATCACCTCGACTCTGCAACAGGCTGCGAGCAATCGCCTGGGTTTCGGCGTGAAGAAAACCATGATGATGGCTCAGCGCCTGTACGAGGCGGGCTACATCACTTACATGCGTACCGACTCCACCAACCTGTCGGCCGATGCCGTCAGCATGGCGCGCGACTACATCGAAACCGAGTTCGGCAAGAAGTACCTGCCGGAAGCGGCGAATGTCTACAGCAGCAAGGAAGGCGCACAAGAGGCTCACGAAGCGATTCGTCCGTCCGACGTCAACACCCATCCTTCGAAGCTGACCGGCATGGAACGTGATGCAGAGCGCCTCTACGAGCTGATCTGGCGCCAGTTCGTGGCCTGCCAGATGCTTCCTGCGCAGTACCTGTCGACCACCGTCACGGTTGCAGCCGGCGATTTCGAACTGCGTGCCAAAGGCCGCATCCTGAAGTTCGACGGTTATACCCGTGCGTTGCCGCAAATGGCCAAGCCAGGCGATGACGACGTGCTGCCAGACATGGCGCAGGGCGAAGTTCTGAAGCTGAACACGCTGGACCCCAGCCAGCACTTCACCAAGCCGCCGGCGCGTTACTCCGAAGCGAGCCTGGTCAAGGAAATGGAAAAACGCGGTATCGGTCGCCCGTCGACCTACGCAGCGATCATTTCGACCATTCAGGACCGTGGCTACGTGGCGCTGCATAACCGCCGCTTCTACTCGGAAAAAATGGGCGATATCGTTACCGGGCGTCTGTCCGAGAGCTTTGCCAACTTGATGGACTACGGTTTTACCGCCGGGATGGAAGAAAATCTCGACGACGTGGCCAAGGGGCAGCGCGACTGGAAGAACGTGCTGGACGAGTTCTACGGTGATTTCCGCAAGAAGCTGGAAGTGGCCGAAGCCCCGGACAGCGGCATGCGTGCCAATCAGCCGGTGATGACCGATATTCCGTGCAAGGTGTGCGCTCGTCCGATGCAGATCCGTACCGCCTCGACGGGCGTGTTTCTCGGTTGCTCCGGCTACAGCCTGCCGCCCAAGGAACGCTGCAAGGCGACTGTCAATCTGACCCCCGGTGATGAAATTGCCGATGATGATGACGAGTCCGAATCGCGTGTTCTGCGCGGCAAGCATCGCTGCCCGATCTGCAGTACGGCGATGGACGCCTACCTGCTGGACGAGAAGCACAAGCTGCACATCTGCGGTAACAACCCGGATTGCACAGGTTACGAGATTGAAGAGGGTACTTACCGGATCAAGGGCTACGAAGGCCCGAGCCTGGAGTGTGACAAGTGCGGCAGCGAGATGCAGCTCAAGACCGGTCGTTTCGGCAAGTTCTTCGGTTGCACCAACGCCGAGTGCAAGAACACTCGCAAGCTGCTGAAAAGTGGCGATGCAGCACCGCCGAAAATGGACCCGGTGAAGATGCCGGAGCTCAAGTGCGACAAGGTTGACGACACCTACATCCTGCGTGACGGCGCTTCGGGTCTGTTCCTGGCTGCCAGCCAGTTCCCGAAAAACCGTGAAACCCGCGCACCGCTGGTCGCCGAGATCGCGCCGCACAAGGACGAGATCGATCCGAAGTACCACTTCCTCTGCGAAGCGCCGAAGAAGGACCCGGACGGTCGTCCGACGGTGATCCGTTACAGCCGCAAGACCAAAGAGCAGTATGTGCAGACCGAAGTGGAAGGCAAGCCTACCGGCTGGCGCGCGTTCTACGATGGCAGTGCCTGGAAGGTTGAAGACAAGCGTTGATCGCATGTGTCCGGCTCGCGCGAGCCGGACACCGTTTTCAATACGCTCGAGCCTGTGCCATCAGGTTGTCTCGGTGTTACAGGTTATGCTGGTCTTGTCCCATTGTTATGGAGAGTTTCGTCATGGCTCATGAGCTCTATACCCGTACCAACCAGAAAATCTACTTCGCAGGGCTCGCGCTTGAGGCGCTGGGCAGGGCAGAGAAGGGGCAGGCAGTAAATTCCCCGGCGCTGTTGCAGGCTGAGCGTGAGTCTGCGCTGTTTCATCTGTACGGGGCGCTGCTGGGCTTGTGTCATGAAATCGCAGGGTTCTACCGTTTGCCACAGGCCGGTACGCGCCGTGCGGAAGAATTGCTGACCCGGGAAGTGCTGGATGCCATCGCGATTCCTGAAATGGCCGAACTGGTCGAGCTTGCCCATAATCGCCAGACGTGGCTCGCGCAATTGCTTGGCGCCTATAACGCGTTGTACGAGCCGCCGCGTGCGCCGAAAAAGCTCAAGGGTGATGTCACACAGCCGATGATACTGGCTGTGAACCTGGACGCCGAGACGGAGTCTGATTTGACACGTGAAGAGCTTGAAAGCTGGCGTCAGCACCTGAAAGGGCTGGCGATTCGTTTTCGAGAAGGCCTGAGCGAGTGCTGAAAACCAATGAAGTGCAGGCTGGCAGGCTGTTACAATGCCCGCCTATTGCGGAGTAACTGTACCAATGCCTACCTCTTTTCTGGAAATTGTCGAACTGCCTGACGGGCGTATCGAGCTGCGTCGTGCCGATGACGAAGGTTCTCTGGTTACGCTCGATTTCTCTGCGGATGCCAAGGCGTTCATGCAAGGCCAGCACGTTGAAGTCGCCAAAGCCATGTTGAGTGTTGGCGTGCAGATGGCCGGTCGTCTGGCTGAAGGCGAGATCGAAAAGGATGACGTCCCTCACGTTCTGCACTGAGTGCTGAATACTGTCCCGGCAGCATCGACCGGGCAATGTCATTGACCGGGCGTTTCAGCCCAGCCGGATGTTAAGGCTCTGTGCTTCACCGATTCTTGCAGCACTGATCAGTTGCTGGCGCGCCGATGTGCCAAGTGGATTGATCCAGCTCACTACCGTATGACTACGACCTAGTCGAAGCGCTTCGCGCGTCAGCTCCAGCACACTTTGCGTGCCGCGTGGCTGCAGCAGCAGGATTCGCTCACGATTCAGCCCCGCCTCGCGCAGCCAGGCTTGGGTCAGGCTGGAAGGGGGCGCGATCAGCGTCAGCCAGCGAGCGTCGGTCTCTTCGCTGAGTTCCCGCAGGATGGGAGCCAGCAGGTTGAGGCAGTTCCAGGCGCCGCCGCGCAAAGACAGTTCACTGAAAACGTCCGGCTCGTTGGCCCAGGGTGTTTCGACTGCATCTGTCAGCAGCGGGGCGATAGGCTGAGCCAGAAACGCCTCGAACAGTGGCAATTGCGAATGCGGTGCTTGGTGGAACTGCATAACGTCTCCTTAGCGGCGAATGACGCCGACGCTCAAACCTTCGATCACCAGTTCCTGATCCTTGAGATCGACCTCAATAGGGGCGAAATCAGGGTTTTCGGCCAGCAGCCAGACCTTGCTGCCTTCACGTTTGAAACGTTTGACGGTGACTTCGTCGCCTATCCGGGCCACCACGATCTGGCCGTTGCGGGCCTCGCGGGTGGTATGCACGGCCAGCAGGTCGCCATCAAGAATGCCGACGTCCTTCATGCTCATGCCGTGAACGCGCAACAGGTAGTTGGCGCTAGGGTGGAAGAAGGAAGGGTTGATGTTGCAGGACTCTTCGATATGTTGCTGAGCCAGAATCGGTGCGCCGGCTGCAACGCGGCCAATGACCGGCAGGCTGCTTTCGTCGGGGCGTGCCTCGAAGCCGGGGATACGGATGCCGCGTGAAGCGCCGGGCGTCATCTCGATGGCGCCTTTACGGGCCAATGCCTTCAGGTGCTCTTCCGCTGCGTTGGGTGATTTGAAACCCAGTTCCTGAGCGATTTCCGCACGGGTAGGCGGGAAGCCGTTGTCTTCCAGGCAGCGTTTGATGAAGCCCAGGATTTCAGCCTGGCGTGGCGTCAGTTTGATCATGATGGGCGCTCTGGCTTTTTATACAGTGACTGGGATTATATACAGTGAAAGCGTATTGGCAATCATCCATTTCATTATCGCCGCCGAGCGGTTGTCGATCGGGTTTGAAACCTTTGTCAGGTAGCTTGTATAAGGGGGTTGATCGATCATCTGAAAGCGGGTTTCGTGACTGTCCGGCCACAAAGTGAACGCCTCGCTTGACAAGCAGTGCGCCTGATACGTATGTTTCAAACGTTCGTTTGTTAGGCAGAGAGCCATGGCCCAGTCGGAAACCGTTGAACGCATTCTTGATGCTGCCGAGCAGTTGTTCGCAGAGAAAGGTTTCGCTGAAACATCCTTGCGTCTTATCACCAGCAAGGCCTCGGTCAATCTGGCTGCGGTGAACTATCACTTCGGCTCGAAGAAAGCGCTTATTCAGGCGGTATTTTCGCGTTTCCTCGGGCCGTTCTGCATCAGCCTCGAGCGTGAGCTGGAGCGCCGCCAGGGTAAACCCGAGCACAAGCCCAGCCTTGAAGAGCTGCTGGAAATCCTCGTTGAACAAGCGCTCGTCGTGCAGCCGCGCAGCGGTAATGACCTGTCGATTTTCATGCGTCTGCTCGGTCTTGCCTTCAGCCAGAGCCAAGGCCATTTGCGCCGCTACCTTGAAGACATGTACGGCAAGGTGTTCCGCCGCTACATGACGCTGGTCAATGAAGCGGCTCCGCGTATCCCGCCCATCGAGCTGTTCTGGCGCGTGCACTTCATGCTGGGGGCCGCTGCATTCAGCATGTCGGGCATCAAGGCGTTGCGTGCCATTGCCGAGACCGATTTCGGCGTTAACACCTCCATCGAGCAGGTTATGCGTCTGATGGTGCCGTTTCTGGCCGCCGGCATGCGCGCCGATACGGGTGTCAGCGACCCCGCAATGATTGCTGCCCAGCTCAGGCCGCGTACCAAGAGCGGCACCAGCACACCTGCGGTCGCCAAAGCCTGACGCTTCAAACCCGAGTGACGCCTTTAGCCTGAATATTGCACTGCCCCGTCGCATTGCGTCAGGCCTCAGGATCAAGCACCATGCCCGGATTGGAAATTGGCACTGGTGTGTAAGGGTTTTTCTATGAGTTCTGGCCTGCAAGGCTCCCTGATGGTCGATGTCGCCGGTACCTGGCTGACCAGCGAAGACCGTCAGTTTCTGCGTCAGCCCGAAGTGGGCGGCTTGATCATCTTTGCCCGCAACATCGAGCATCCGCGTCAGGTTCGTGAGCTGAGCGCAGCGATTCGCGCCGTTCGCCCGGACCTCCTGCTGGCAGTGGACCAGGAGGGCGGGCGGGTTCAGCGCCTGCGTCAGGGGTTCGTGCGGCTGCCGCCGATGCGCGCCATCGCTGACAAGCCTGAGGCGCTGCTGCTGGCCGAACATTGCGGCTGGCTGATGGCCACCGAAGTGCTGGCGGTCGGGCTGGACCTCAGTTTTGCCCCGGTTCTGGATCTGGACTATCAGCGCAGCGCGGTGGTAGGCACGCGCGCGTTCGAGGGCGATCCGGAGCGTGCAGCGTTGCTGGCGGGTGCTTTCATTCGTGGCATGAACGCAGCAGGCATGGCCGCGACCGGCAAGCATTTTCCCGGCCACGGCTGGGCGGAAGCCGACTCTCATGTGGCCATTCCGAATGACGAGCGCAGCCTGGAGCAGATTCGCGCCAACGACCTGGTGCCCTTTGCGCGCCTGAGTCAGCAACTGGCGGCAGTCATGCCGGCGCATGTCATCTACCCGAAAGTCGATTCGCAGCCCGCCGGTTTTTCAAGGCGCTGGTTGCAGGACATCCTGCGCGACGAACTGAAATTCGACGGTGTTATTTTCAGTGACGACCTGTCGATGGCCGGCGCCCACGTGGTGGGTGATGCGGCCAGCCGCATCGAAGCGGCGCTGACTGCGGGCTGCGACATGGGGCTGGTGTGCAACGACCGTGCAGCCGCAGAGCTGGCACTAATTGCGGCTCAGCGCTTGAAGGTCAAGCCTTCGCCGCGCATCGCCCGCATGCGGGGTCAGGCGTCTGCCAGTACCGATTATCGGCAACACCCGCGCTGGCAGGCCGCGCTTCAGGCGCTACGCACGGCTCAACTGATTGATTAAGGATTTGCGATGACTGTTTACGCGATTATCGGCGGTACTGGCCTGACCCAACTGGAAGGCCTGAACATTCGGCAGTCCTTGCCGATGAACACGCCTTATGGCGCGCCATCCGGTGAAATCCAGATCGGCGACTATGCCGGTCGCGAAGTCATGTTTCTGGCGCGTCATGGCCATCCGCATCGCCTGCCGCCGCATCAGGTCAACTACCGGGCCAACATATGGGCCTTGAAGCAGGCAGGTGCGGAGGCGATTCTGGCGGTCAACGCGGTGGGCGGTATCCATCCGGCGATGGGCACCGGGCACTTTTGCGTACCGCATGACCTGGTCGACTACACCAGCGGCCGCCAGCACACGTTTTTTGCCGACGATCTGGAAGAAGTCACCCATATCGACTTCAGCTATCCCTACAGCGAAGCACTGCGGGTGCGACTGGTTGCGGCGTTGGCGGCTGAGGGTTGTGCGTTCAGCGATCGCGGCGTCTACGCTTGCACCCAGGGGCCGCGTCTGGAGACAGTTGCGGAAATCATCCGTCTTGAGCGCGATGGCTGCGACATCGTCGGCATGACCGGCATGCCCGAGGCTGCGCTGGCGCGTGAACTGGAGCTGGAGTACGCCTGTCTGGCGCTGGTGGTCAACCCGGCAGCGGGCAAGTCGACCGCTGTGATTACCATGGCCGAGATCGAGCAGGCGTTGCGCGACGGCATGGGCAAGGTCAAGGCGACCCTTGCCCGGGTGCTGTCGGCCTCCTGACTTACAGCATGCGCTTGAGGGTGTTGTCCTTGCGCACGATGTGGTGCCAAAGCGCGGCGACGACATGCAGGCCGATGACGTAGTAGAAGATTTTGCCCAGCAGCTTGTGCAGGTCTTCGAAATACTCGGCCGTGTGGTCCGAGGTCGGCAAGGGCCAGGGTATTTGCAGGTCGGTGAGCGGGATAGGCAGGGCGCCTTTTTCCACCATCACCGTCAGCAGGCCCAGTAACGGCTGAGTGAACAGGAACGCATACAGCGCGTAGTGCGACAGGGTCGCGGCTGCGCGCAACACCCCTTCGAGCGGCGGCGTTATGCCGGGCGGGCGCTGACGGCGCCGTTCGGCAACGCGAAAAAACGCCAGCACCAGCACCACAATGCCCACCCAGAAGTGACTCTGTACCACCAGCGTGCGGTACTCGGAGCCTTTGCCGAACTGGGTGCGGCTCAGAATCAGGGTGTATGCCAGCACAATCAGTGTGGCCATGATCCAGTGCAGCCATCTGGCCTTCGCGGTGTAGCGTTGAGAGGTCGGTGCATCCACGGTTGAATTCCTTGTCGCTTTTTTTCACAGGCTCGTTAAACAGCTTAGGCAGTGGGTCGAGGTTATGCGTTTCATCTGAGTCTGATTTTTTTCAGGCGTCGAACTTGCTGCATTGAATTGCGGCCCATCACATATGGCAAATACGCAGCACGGGCAACACAGGACGGAACCTGTGCTCACGGGTGGCTTCATATGACGTGAATATTCACCCAGGAGCGCGTCTTGACCAGTGCCATCCCGCCTGTCGGCCCGGTAACGCCGGTATCGGCCAGTGTTTCATTGAATGTACTGACCATGAACATGCACATGGGCTTTGGCATTTTCAATCGCCGCTTCATTCTTCCAGAGTTGCGTGAGGCCGTACGCAGTGTATCGGCCGATATCGTATTTCTTCAGGAAGTGCACGGTGAACACCATAGCCATGCCCGCAGGGTCAAGGACTGGCCGACGATTTCGCAGTACGAGTTTCTCGCCGACAGCATGTGGAGCGACTTTGCCTACGGCCGCAACGCGGTGTACCCGGACGGCGATCACGGTAATGCGCTGCTCTCCAAGTACCCCATCATCCAGCATGAAAACCTCGACGTTTCCATTGATGGCACCGAGCAGCGCGGTTTGCTGCACTGCATTCTGCAAGTGCCTGATCATGGCCAGGTGCATGCGGTCTGCGTGCACCTGGGGTTGTTTGAAAGCCATCGGCGCCAACAGCTGAAACTGCTTGCCCAGCTCATGGACCGCCTGCCTGAAGGTGCGCCGGTCATTGTGGCAGGTGATTTCAATGACTGGCGCCAGCGTGCCGATGCGTTGTTGCAGGGCACCGGGCTGCACGAGGTGTTTGTACAGCGCTTCGGCGCTCCGGCGAAAAGTTTTCCGGCCCGCTGGCCGCTGCTCCGGCTGGACCGGATTTATGTGCGCAACGCGACTTCCCACAGGCCGAAAGTATTGTCCAGTCGACCGTGGTCCCATCTATCCGATCATGCGCCGCTGGCGGTGGAGGTGACCCTATGAACAATACCAAAACGCCGTGGTGCGATGGCAACTCGGTCGAGCTGCTGATCAATGGCGAAGATTTTTTCACCCGAGTATTCGAGTGCATACGCGCCGCCCGCAAAGAAGTGCTGATCGAAACCTTCATCATCTTTGAAGACCGGATCGGCGAGGGCCTGCAGCAGGCGCTGCTGCAGGCGGCCGCCAATGGCGCGAACGTGGTGGTCACGGTGGATGACTACGGCACTTCGGATTTGAGTTCTACCTTTGTCAGAACCATGATTGACGCCGGCATCCAGATTCAGTTGTTCGACCCGCGCCCGCGTTTCATGGGCATGCGCACCAACCTGTTCCGTCGCCTGCACCGCAAGGTGGTGGTGATCGACGGCGAGCTGGGCTTTATCGGCGGCATCAATTACAGCGTCGATCACATGACCGACACCGGCCTGACCGCCAAACAGGACTACGCCGTTCTGGTACGCGGCCCGATCGTTGGCCGTATCCATCAGAGCGCGATGAACATGCTCAGCAAGGCAGTGCGCGCCAAACTGACGCCCACGCCGCTCAAGCTGGACCGTGCCGGTGACGCGCAGATGCTGCTGGCCGAACGTGACAATGGCGAACACACCACCGATATCGAAGAGCAATACCTCGAGGCGATTCGTGGTGCGACGCAACGCATTACCCTGGCCAATGCCTATTTCTTCCCCAGCTACCGTTTTCTGCGCGAACTGCGTAACGCATCACGGCGCGGCGTGAAGGTCACGCTGATTCTGCAGGGCCAGCCGGACATGCCGTTCGTGCGGGTCTGTTCGCGTCTGACCTACACCTACTTGCTGCGCGACGGCGTGGTCATCCATGAGTACAAGCAGCGCGCACTGCACGGCAAGGTGGCGCTGATCGATCAGGAATGGTCCACGGTCGGCTCCAGCAACCTCGACCCGCTCAGCCTTGCACTTAATCTGGAAGCCAATCTGTTCATTCGTGACAAGGCGCTGAATCAGCACCTGCAAGGCCACTTGATGGAGCTTGCCGCTGCGCACAGCACACAGATGAGCCTGAAGGGCGCGGCACGCGGTCAATGGTGGCGGGCGCCGATGATCGTCTTGAGCTTCTTTTTTCTGCGCCGTTTTCCGGCGATTGCCGGTCTGTTCCCGGTTCACGGCGTGCGGCTCAAGCCCTTGCGTGCCGGCGATGTGGTGCCTGAAGCCAAAGTGATCGAGCAGCAGCAGAACAATCATCCGCTGGACCAGGAGAAAACCTTATGACTCAGGCCGCGAGCGCAGCGCCGCAAAGTGCGCATAGCGCCAAATGGAAGTGGGCGAAGCGGGCCTTCACTGCGTTTTTCTTCATCGCCGTGCCGGTCCTGCTGTTTATGCTGGTCAAGAATCTGGACTGGCAAGAGGTCAAGAAGGCGTTGGCGTCGTATAAGGCCAGCACGCTGGCCATCGCTGTGGTGGTTGCATTCGCCAGCTATGCGACCTATTGCGGGTTTGACATCCTGGCGCGTTATTACACGCGTCATAAGTTGTCGATCAAGCAGATCGTGCCGGTCACGTTCGTCTGCTATGCATTCAACCTCAACCTCAGTTCGTGGGTTGGCGGCATCGCCTTGCGTTATCGACTCTACTCACGGCTGGGGCTGGAGGTGTCGACCATCACCCGGATCCTGAGCCTGAGCCTGATTACCAACTGGCTGGGCTATATGCTGCTGGCCGGGTTTGTGTTTTCGATGCGTTTTCTGGAACTGCCCGAAGAGTGGTCGATTGGCACCACGACCCTGCAATTGATTGGTTTTGGATTGTTGGCGGTGTGTTTTTCCTACCTGCTGGCCTGTCGATTCTCCAAAAAACGCTCATGGACGATTCGTGATCAGGAATTCAACCTGCCTTCGATGAAACAGGCGCTGATGCAGGCCAGCCTGGGCGCATTGAACTGGGCGCTGATGGCCGCGGTGATTTACACCCTGCTGCCTGACAAGGCGTTTTATCCGGCGATTCTGGGGGTTTTGCTGATCAGTAGCATAGCCGGCGTCATCACCCACATCCCGGCCGGGCTTGGTGTGCTTGAAACAGTCTTCATCACCTTGCTCTCGCATCAGTTTTCAAAAGGCAGCCTGCTCGCCGCGCTGATTGGCTACCGGGCTATCTACTTCCTGCTGCCGCTGATGATTGCCTTGGTGGTGTATCTGGTGCTGGAAAAACGTGCGAAAAAAATGGGCGAGAAGAACCAGCGGCGGATGGGGCAGGAGGCGAATTCCTGAGTGATCAATTCCACAAGGTATGGCCGCCTGTGGAAGCGACCGGGGCAGCGTCCTCAATCATCAAACCCGACCTGCTCATGTATCTCGTCAACCTTCAGTTCCAGGCGATACGCCACTGCGATGAACAGCGCCTGACACAGGCACAGTGTCGCGCTCAGCGAGCGGAAGGCGAACGAGCTGCCTTCGTTGACCAGCAACACCGAGTTGGCGCGTTTGGCCAGTGGCGACAGGTTGCTGTCGGTGATGATCAGGGTTTTGGCCTGATGATGCTGGGCAATGCGCAGACAGTGCTGGGTTTCCTTGCCGTAGGGCGTGAAGCTGATGGCAATCACCAGATCGTTGGCGCGTACGCTGCGCATCTGTTCGCGGTAACTGCCGCCCAAACCTGAAATCAGGTGGATGCGCTTGTTGGTGTGTTGCAGGTTGTACACCAGATAATCCGCCACAGCGAACGAGCGTCGTACGCCCACCACGTAGATGTTGTCGGCATTGACCACCAGATCCACAGCCTTCTCGAATTCCTCATCGTCCAGATCGGCACTCAGGCGTTCCAGCCCGGACAGAGTGGCGTTCACGCACTCGCGTGCCAGATCGCCAGCGCTGGCTTTCTGCGACTTGTTGACGATCATGCTGCGGATGCGCTGCTGGTAATTCTGCACCGGCGTGGTCTTGTGCGTGTAAGCCTCGCGAAACAGGGTCTGCATCTCGCTGAAACCGCTGAACCCGAACCGCTGGGAAAAGCGCACGATGGCGGACGGATGAACCTCGCACTCGCGCGCGATATCACTGATCCGGTCGACCATGATGCGGTCGCTCTGCTGGCTCATGTAACTGGCAATACGCTTGAGCTGGCGAGGCAGGCCGTCGTACTCGTTGGTGATCAGCTTCAGCAGCCCTTCGGCACTGGTCGGTGGCACGTCGACGCTGGTCTCGGGCAGAGTAGGCGGGTCGGCGCTGGTCATATTCAAATCCTTTCTGCTTGTTCTTTGCGGAGCACTGGGTGGCAGTCGCGCCCCTGATGAGGGAGCTGCTTTTGGCAGGAGCACCAACTATATCCTACCTGTCTGCGCAGAGTGCCAGCACTTGAGCGATTCTATAGAAAAAATATTCCACTAAAAATAATTATAGAATAAATATTGATTGATGCTTCGCGACGTTTTAGGCTGCATTCACAAAGGCAGCTTGTGCACCTGATGCACGCGCTGCAGGCTGATAAAAATAACAGGAGCCACCATGGGCCAGACACGCTTTGCCACTGGGCGTCAGTTGGATCTGATTTGCCTCGGACGCCTGGGCGTCGATCTCTATGCGCAGCAGGTCGGCGCACGACTTGAAGACGTTTCCAGTTTCGCCAAATACCTCGGTGGCTCATCGGCCAATATCGCCTTCGGCACCGCCAGGCTGGGTCTCAGGTCGGCGATGCTCAGCCGGGTGGGCGACGACCACATGGGGCGTTTTCTGCTCGAGTCGCTGGCTCGCGAAGGCTGTGACGTCAGCGCCGTCAAGCGCGATCCCGAACGCCTGACCGCCATGGTGCTGCTGGGCCTGAAGGATCGCGAAACATTCCCGTTGGTGTTCTACCGCGAAAACTGCGCAGACATGGCCCTGCGCGCCGAAGACATCGACGAACAGCACATCGCATCCAGTAAGGCGCTGCTGATCACCGGTACGCATTTCTCGACGGACCAGGTGTTCAAGGCCAGCAGCCAGGCGCTGGATTATGCCGAAAAGCACAACGTCAAACGGGTGCTGGATATCGACTATCGGCCGGTGCTTTGGGGCCTGGCCGGAAAGGCGGATGGCGAAACGCGGTTCGTTGCCGACCAGAAGGTCAGCCAGCATGTGCAGCGCATTCTGCCGCGTTTCGACCTTATCGTCGGCACTGAAGAAGAATTCCTGATTGCCGGTGGCTCGACCGATTTGCTCGGCGCACTACGCACCGTGCGTGAACTGACCGCCGCAACGCTGGTGGTCAAGCTCGGGCCGCAAGGCTGCACGGTGATTCATGGTGCCATCCCGGCGCGCCTGGAAGACGGAGCGATCTACCCCGGCGTGCGGGTCGAGGTGCTCAACGTGCTGGGCGCCGGTGATGCGTTCATGTCCGGTTTCCTCAGCGGCTGGCTCACGGAGGCCAGCGACGAACGTTGCTGCCAGTTGGCCAATGCCTGTGGCGGGCTGGTGGTGTCGCGCCATGCCTGCGCGCCGGCCATGCCGACGCCTGCCGAACTCGACTACCTGTTCAACAGCCCGGAGCCGATCACCCGGCCGGATCAGGACGTGATATTGCAGCGCCTGCATCAGGTCAGCGTACCGCGCAAACAATGGAAACAACTGTTCATCTTCGCCTTCGATCATCGCGGGCAACTGGTCGAACTGGCCCAGCAGGCCGGACGCGATCTCAACAGCATCAGCCAGCTCAAACAGTTGTTTGTACAAGCGGTCGAGCGTGTCGAGGCGGACCTGCACCAACGCGGCATCGAGGCTGATGTGGGTCTGTTGGCAGATCAGCGTTTCGGTCAGGATTCGCTCAACACGGCCACCGGTCGCGGCTGGTGGCTTGCGCGTCCCGTGGAGGTGCAAGGTTCAAGGCCTTTGGCGTTCGAGCATGGGCGCTCCATTGGCAGCAATCTGATCAACTGGCCGCAAGAGCAGATCGTCAAGTGTCTGGTGCAATATCACCCAGACGACGAACCGATGCTGCGTCTGGAGCAGGAGGCGCAAATCAAGGCGCTGTATGACGCCTCGAAAGTCAGCGGTCACGAGTTGCTGCTGGAGATCATCCCGCCCAAGGATCATCCATCGGCTCATCCGGACGTCATGCTGCGTGCCTTGAAGCGCCTGTACAACCTGGGTATTTATCCGGCCTGGTGGAAAATCGAGGCGCAAAGTACAGAGGTCTGGCAACAACTGGACGAGCTGATTCAGCAGCGCGATCCTTACTGTCGTGGTGTGGTGCTGCTCGGGCTCAATGCGCCGGTCGAAGAACTCGCTGCCGGTTTTGCACAGGCGCGCAACAGCCGTGTGTGCAAGGGTTTTGCGGTCGGCCGGACGATCTTCCGAGAGCCAAGCCGGGCCTGGATGGCCGGCGAGATCGACGATGCGACGCTGGTCAGCCAGGTGCAGAGCACGTTCAGCGGGTTGATCGAGTCGTGGCGCGAAAGCCGCGCCTGAATGGCAGTGATGCAGCGACGACAACGCAACGCTGTATCAACACAACGCAATAACAAAAAAGGTACAACCATGCCTGTTTCAGCTTCCACGCCCAAGATCCGCATCGGTATTAACCCGATCTCCTGGAGCAACGACGACTTGCCGGCCCTTGGCGGCGAAACACCGTTGAGCACTGCCCTGAGCGAAGGCAAGGACATCGGTTACGAAGGTTTCGAGCTCAACGGCAAGTTCCCCAAGGATGCCAAGGGCGTCGGCGATGTGCTGCGACCTTACAGCCTCGCGCTGGTCTCCGGCTGGTATTCAAGCCGTCTGGCGCAGCGCTCGGTGGCCGAGGAAATCGAAGCCATTACCCCGCACGTGCAGTTGCTCGCCGAGAACGGCGCTTCGGTGCTGGTGTACGGCGAAGTGGCCGACTCCATTCAGGGCCAGCGCATCCCGCTGGTCGAACGACCGCGCTTTCACAGCGATGCGGCGTGGCGTGAGTACGCCGAAAAACTCACCGAACTGGCGCGCTTCACCCTGTCCCGTGGCGTGCGTCTGGCGTATCACCATCACATGGGCGCTTACGTCGAATCGCCTCAGGACATCGACAAGCTGATGGCACTGACCGGCAACGAGGTCGGGCTGCTGTTCGATTCGGGGCATTGCTATATGGGCGGCGGCGAGCCTTTGCAGGTGCTGGGCAAACACATCGAGCGCGTTTGCCACGTGCATTTCAAGGACGTGCGCAAACCTGTGGTGCAACTGGCGCGCAACAATCTCTGGAGCTTTCCGGACTGCATCATCAATGGCACGTTCACGGTGCCCGGCGACGGCAACATTGATTTTTCGGCACTGCTCAAGGTGTTGTTGCAGGCCGACTACAGCGGCTGGCTGGTGGTCGAGGCCGAACAGGACCCGGCGGTAGCGCCCAGTTATGTGTATGCCAAAAAAGGCTACGACACGCTGCGCCAACTGCTGGCCGATGCGCGATAGCGCTGATGCCTGATAAGGAGGATTGAATCATGAGTCTGCTGACCAAAAGCAAACCCGAAGGCCGTGACGTCGTGGCACTTGCCCCCGGCGCCCTTGAATACGTGGGCTTTGCCGCCTATCGCCTGGAGGCCGGAGAGCATCTGTCTCTCAGTGCAGAAGAACACGAGTTGTGTGTGGTATTGCTCGCTGGCCGCGCCAGTGTGACTGGCGAAGCACCGGGGCAGGGCGCTTTCAACTGGGAGAACATCGGCGACCGGCAATCGGTGTTCGAAGAAAAGTCGCCGTTCGCGGTCTACCTGCCACCCCACAGTCAGGCAGACGTTGTCGCGCAGGGGCCGGTGCATCTGGCGGTGTGTCGTGCCCCCGGCGATGCTGGCAAGCGGCTCCCGGCCCGGTTGATTCAGCCCGCCAGCATGAAACGCAGCGTGCGCGGCAAAGGGGCCAACACGCGCTACGTGTGCGACATTCTGCCGGACACCGAGTCGGCCCATTCGCTGTTGGTGGTCGAGGTGCGCACGCCTTCGGGGCATTCCTCCAGCTACCCGCCGCACAAGCACGACAGGGACAACCTGCCGCACGAGAGCTTTCTCGAAGAAACCTATTACCACATGGTCAACCCGCCCCAGGGCTTTGTCTTTCAACGGGTTTATACCGACGATCGCAGCATCGATCAGGCCATGGCCGTGGAAAACAACGACCTGGTGACGGTGCCCAAGGGCTACCACCCGGTGTCTGTGCCCTACGGTTACGAATCGTATTACCTGAACGTGATGGCCGGCCCGACGCGCGCCTGGCAGTTCAATAACGATCCGCAGCACAGCTGGCTGCTGGATCTTTAACCCCCCTTTTTGCTTAGGAGTCATGCAAATGAGCGAATCACCGGTAATCGGCCACTACATCAACGGACAGTCGAACAACGGCGATGGCGAGCGTTACAGCGACGTCTTCAACCCAGCCATCGGTACGGTTCAGGCGCGTGTCGCGCTGGCCAGCGTCAAGACGGTGGATGAGGCCGTCGCGTCTGCCAAAGCGGCATTTGCCGGCTGGGCCGATCAGTCGTCGTTGCGCCGGGCGCGGGTGATGTTCAAATTCAAGGAGCTGCTGGACCAGCACCATGACGAGCTGGCGCAGATCATTTGCCGCGAGCACGGCAAGGTGCTGTCCGATGCCCGCGGTGAAGTGGTGCGCGGCATCGAAATCGTCGAGTTTGCCTGCGGTGCACCCAACCTGCTGAAAAGTGATTTCAGCGACAATATTGGCGGTGGTATCGACAACTGGAACCTGCGCCAGCCACTGGGCGTCTGCGCCGGGATCACGCCGTTCAACTTCCCTGTCATGGTGCCGCTGTGGATGATCCCCATGGCACTGGTGACCGGCAACTGCTTTATCCTCAAACCTTCCGAACGTGATCCGTCGGCCAGCCTGCTGATGGCCCGGCTGTTGAAAAAAGCCGGTTTGCCAGACGGCGTTTTCAATGTGGTGCAGGGCGACAAGGTGGCGGTCGATGCCTTGCTGCAACACCCCGACATAGAAGCTGTTTCGTTTGTCGGTTCGACGCCGATTGCCGAGTACATTTATCAGCAGGGTACTTCCCGTGGCAAGCGCGTGCAGGCGTTGGGCGGCGCCAAGAATCACATGATCGTGATGCCCGACGCTGACCTGGATCAAGCCGCCGACGCGTTGATCGGCGCCGCCTATGGTTCGGCTGGCGAGCGTTGCATGGCCATCTCCATTGCCGTGGTGGTGGGCGACGTGGGCCAGCGCCTGATCGACAAGCTGCTACCACGCATTGACCAGCTTAAGGTCGGCAATGGTATGCAGGCTGACTCGGACATGGGGCCGCTGGTCACTGCCGTGCACAAGGCCAAGGTCGAAGGGTTCATCGATCAGGGCGTGAAAGAAGGTGCGAAGCTGATTGTCGATGGGCGCAATTTCAGCGTGCCGGGTGCCGAGCAGGGCTTTTTTGTCGGCGCAACGCTGTTCGACAACGTCACCCCGCAGATGCAGATCTACAAGGAAGAAATCTTCGGTCCGGTGCTGGGCATCGTGCATGTGGCGGATTTCGCCAGCGCCGTCGAGCTGATCAATGCCCACGAATTCGGTAACGGCGTGTCGTGCTTTACCAGCGATGGCGGCGTGGCCCGTGCGTTCGCACGCACCATCAAGGTCGGTATGGTTGGCATCAACGTGCCGATTCCGGTGCCCATGGCCTGGCATTCGTTTGGTGGCTGGAAACGCTCACTGTTCGGCGACCACCACGCCTACGGCGAAGAAGGCCTGCGTTTTTACAGCCGCTACAAAAGCGTCATGCAGCGCTGGCCGGACAGTATTGCCAAAGGGCCGGAATTCAGTATGCCGACCGCTAAATAATCTTCAATCAATGGAATGTTGCGGAGAACAATAACAATGAGTCATCCCCTGCGTTTCGCCCTTAATCGAATGGTCGCACCACGCCTGTCGCTTGAGGAATTTGTCGATCTGGCTGTGAAGCTGGGTGCCGACGCCATCGAAATCCGCAACGACCTCAAAGGCATCGAGATCGAAGACGGCACCGCGCCAACGGTGGTTGCTGATCTGTGTGCTGCCAAAGGCGTACAGGTGCTTTCGATCAACGCGCTGTACCCGTTCGATGTCTGGAATGACGAGCGCAGTGCCCAGGCCACGAAGCTTGCGCAATACGCACGTGCCTGTGGTGCCAAAGGGCTGGTGCTGTGCCCGCTCAACGACCGCGCCGACCCGCGCAACGGCGCGCAGCGTGCCGCCGGGTTGCGCACGGCGTTGACCGCACTGGCGCCGATTCTCCGTGAACACGGCATCCTGGGGTTCGTCGAGCCGCTGGGCTTCGAGGAATGTTCCCTGCGCCTCAAGCGTCAGGCCGTGGATGCGATCAGGGCTGTCGGTGGGCTGGATGTCTACCGGCTGGTTCACGACACCTTTCATCACCATCTGGCCGGCGAGGTCGAGCTGTTTCCCGAGCTGACCGGGCTGGTGCACATCTCCGGTGTCGAGGATGCACAGGCACCCCTCAACAGCATTCGCGACGGCCACCGCGTGCTAGTAGGGGAGGCTGACATTCTGGGCAATGCTGCACAGATCGAACGATTGCTGGACAGCGGTTATACGGGGCATCTGTCGTTCGAGCCGTTCGCCGAAAGTGTCCATGCGCTGGAAGACATTCCACAGGCAATCTCGGCGAGCATGGCGCATTTGTCACGAGCTGTTTCGCAGCGTCACTGATTTGATTTCAGCCGTCAGGTCACCTCAAACCCTGGCCACCTCAAACAAGAACAAGGTGCGAACATGAGTACAACCCGACTGACCATGGCTCAGGCCCTGGTAAAGTTTCTCGATAATCAGTATGTCGAAGTCGATGGCGTGCAGAGCAAGTTCGTCGCGGGCATTTTCACCATCTTCGGCCATGGCAATGTGCTGGGCCTCGGCCAGGCGCTGGAGCAGGACAGCGGCGATCTGGTGGTTCATCAAGGTCGTAACGAGCAGGGCATGTGCCACGCCGCCATCGGTTTTGCCAAACAGCACCTGCGGCGCAAGATCTACGCGTGCAGCTCCTCGGTGGGGCCGGGCGCGGCGAACATGATCACCGCCGCGGCAACGGCGTCCGCCAACCGGATTCCGCTGCTGCTGTTGCCGGGCGATGTCTATGCCAGCCGCCAGCCTGACCCGGTGTTGCAACAGATCGAGCAGTTCCATGACCTGAGTATCAGCACCAACGACGCCTTCAAGGCGGTCAGCAAATACTGGGACCGCATCAACCGCCCCGAGCAACTGATGAGCGCAGCGATCAATGCCATGCGCGTGCTGACCGATCCGGCCGAAACAGGCGCGGTGACCCTGGCCCTGCCTCAGGACGTGCAGGCTGAGGCCTACGATTACCCGGACAGCTTTCTGCAAAAGCGCGTGCACCGTATCGACCGTCGCCCGCCCAGCAAGGCCATGCTTGACGATGCGTTAAAGCTGCTGGCCGGCAAGCGCAAACCGTTGCTGATCTGCGGCGGCGGTGTGCGTTACTCGGGCGCGGCTGAAGCGCTGCAAGCCTTTGCCGAGCGCTTTGACATCCCCTTTGCGGAAACCCAGGCAGGCAAGAGCGCCATCGTGTCGGCGCACCCACTGAACATGGGTGGGATCGGCGAAACCGGCACGGTGGCGGCCAATCGGCTGGCAAAAGAAGCTGATCTGATCATTGGCGTAGGCACCCGTTACAGCGACTTCACCACGGCGTCGAAATGGCTGTTCCAGAACCCGGATGTGCAGTTTCTCAATATCAACGTCGGCGCTTTCGATGTGCAGAAACTCGACGGCGTGCAGTTGCTGGCCGATGCGCAGTTCGCCTTGCAGGCGTTGAGTGAAGTTTTGCAGGCCAGTGACTACCGGGCTGCCTGGGGCGACGCGCCACGGGCGGCGCGTGCCGAACTGGACGCCGAGGTTGATCGCCTTTATGCGGTCGAGTACCAAAGCGAAGGTTTCGTCCCGGAAATCAACGACCATATGGCCCCGGCCGTGCTGCGTGACTTTATCGAACTGACCGGTTCGTGCCTGACCCAGAGCGGCGTGCTGGGCATTCTCAACCAGAGCTTGCCGCCCGATGCAGTCATCGTTGCCGCCGCCGGCAGCCTGCCGGGTGATCTGCAGCGAGCGTGGCGCAGTACCGGCGTCGATACCTATCACGTTGAATATGGCTACTCGTGCATGGGTTACGAGGTCAACGCCGCACTGGGCGTCAAGCTCGCGGTGCCGCATAGGGAGGTCTTCGCGCTGGTCGGCGACGGCTCCTACATGATGCTTCATTCGGAGTTGGCGACCTCGATTCAGGAGCGGCGCAAGATCAACGTGGTGTTGCTCGACAACATGACCTTCGGCTGCATCAACAACCTGCAGATGGAACACGGCATGAACAGCTTCGGCACCGAGTTCCGTTTCCGCAACCCGCAGACCGGCAAGCTCGATGGCGACTTCGTGCCGGTGGATTTCGCCATGAGCGCCGCGGCCTATGGCTGCAAGACCTACAAGGTCAGTACCGCCGAGCAGCTGCACCAGGCGCTCGCCGATGCCCGGCTTCAGACCGTCTCGACGCTGATCGACATCAAAGTGCTGCCCAAGACCATGATTCATAAATACCTGTCGTGGTGGCGGGTCGGTGTCGCCGAAGTGTCGACTACCGGCACCACCGCGCAGGTGTACGACACGCTCAACCGCGAGCTGGCCAAGGCGCGTCAGTACTGATCACTTTTATCGTGCAGCGCCCGTGACCCGTTCACGGCAACACCAATAACAGGCAACAACCAATAAAAAAAGGAACCTGAACATGGCATTGAAACTCGGCGTGATCGGCACAGGCGCAATCGGTCAGGATCATATCCGGCGTTGCAGCAAGACACTGGTCGGCAGTCAGGTGGTGGCCGTCACCGACATCAATCTGGAGCAGGCAGCCAACGTGGTGCGTGATCTGGGCATTGGCGCCGAAGTGTATGCCGACGGGCACGCATTGATCGCCGCGCCGGATGTCGAAGCGGTGCTGGTCTGCTCCTGGGGCCCCAGCCATGAAGAGTACGTGCTGGCGGCCATCGCCGCAGGCAAGCCGGTATTCTGTGAAAAGCCGCTGGCGGTCACTGCCGAAGGCTGCCGGCACATCGTCGAAGCCGAGATCGCCAGTGGAAGGCGTCTGGTGCAGGTGGGTTTCATGCGCCCGTATGACCAGGGCTATCGCGCGCTCAAGTCAGTGATCGACAGCGGCCAGATCGGCGAGCCGCTGATGCTCCATTGCGCCCACCGCAACCCGCGTGTGGGCGAGAATTACAAGACCGACATGGCCATCACCGACACCCTCATTCACGAGCTCAATGTGCTGCGCTGGCTGCTCAATGACGACTACGTTTCGGTGCAGGTAGTGTTCCCGCGCAAGACCGGCAAAGCCCTGGCGCACATCAAAGACCCGCAGATCGTGATGCTGGAAACCGCCCGCGGCACGCGCATTGACGTCGAAGTGTTCGTCAACTGCCAGTATGGCTACGACATCCAGTGTGAAGTGGTTGGCGAGAGCGGCATTGCCAGACTGCCTGAGCCTTCTCAGGTGCAGTTGCGCAGCGAGGCCAAATTGTCCAACGCGATTCTGATGGACTGGAAAGATCGCTTCATTGCCGCCTATGACGTCGAGTTGCAGGACTTCATCGACGGCGTAAAGGCAGGCACGATCTACGGCCCTTCCGCCTGGGACGGCTACGCCGCTGCCGTGGCCGCCGATGCCTGTGTACTGGCACAGAACAATGGCGCTGTGGTGCCGATTACCCTGGCCATGCGTCCGGCGTTCTATGCCTGACCGTTTTTCCGGCAACCCGGACATCTCTCGACAAGAATAAAAGGGAGGCATCATGCGTATTGCACTGGACCCTTACATGTATCGCCATCTGTCCCTCGGGGCGATGGTCGATAAAACCGCGGAACTGGGCTACGACTACATCGAGCTGTCGCCGCGTGAAGACTTCATGCCGTTTTACAAGTATCCGCGCGTGGACCGGGCGCGGATCAGAGAGTTTCGCAAGGCCCTGAGCGACGCGGGCGTGAAGCTCTCCTCGCTGCTGCCGCTGTACCACTGGGCCGCGCCCGATGAAGACCTGCGCATTGCCGCCGTGCGCAACTGGAAGCGTGCCATTGAGGTGGCGGTGGAAATGGACTGCGACCTGATGAATACCGAGTTCAGCGGGCAATCCGATCATGCGCTGGTCTGCGAGAACCAGTTCATGAAGTCGATGGACGAACTGATGCCGCATTTCGAGCGCGAAGGCATAAAGCTGGATATTCAGGCACATCCCTATGACTTCTGTGAGCGCAATAACGAATCGGTAGACATCATTCGCGGGCTCGATCGCGACTGGATCAACTACCTGTACGCTGCGCCCCACACTTTTTTCTACGATGATGGCGTGGGGGATATCGCCTCCATGCTGCGTTACGCAGGCGACAGGCTCACGCACCTGATCATTGCCGACACCTATAATCATCGGGCTTCGTCCAACCTGCGCTACATCGTCAACCCGCCCGGCGTGACGGCGACCGTGCATCAGCACCTGGACATCGGCCAGGGCGAGGTGAACTGGGAAGCGTTTTTCTCGACACTCAGGGACATCAAGTTCGACGGTATCGCCACGGTGGCTGTATTTGCCTGGGAAGAGCGCGCCGATGAGTCGAGCCGATTCATGCTCGAACGGGTCAAAAGTGAGCTGCTGCGCTGATACAGTGGCAGCGACGACACAACCGATGGCTGCGGCCTGAGGTTCATGGACCACAGGAGATATCCATGCGAGCAGGGCTGGTGGGCTACGGCAAAGGGGGGCGTTACTTTCATGCGACGCTGATTTCAAGTGTGCCCGGTGCCACGTTTGCGGGCGTGGTGACCCGTTCGCCTGAACGAAAGCAGGACGTCGCCAATGATTATCCCGGCGTTGCGACGTTCGACACGCTGGCCGAACTTGTGGCTGCCGGGGTCGATGTGGTGATGATTTCCACACCGCTGGCATCACGGCGAGCGTTGATTCTGGAGGCTATCGAACTGGGCGTGGCGGTGGTCAGCGATAAACCCTTTGCCAATGATGCCGCGCAGGCGCGTGAACTGGTGGAGGCTGCCGAGCGGCGCGGGGTGCTGCTCAGTGTTTATCAGAACCGGCGCTGGGATTCTGACTTCCTCACCGTGCGTAAGCTGATCGACAACGATGCGTTGGGCGAAATCAGCCGCTTCGAGTCCAGCATCGAGCGCTATTCGCCGCGCTCCGTCGGCAAGGCCAGCGGTGGGGGCATGTTGCGCGACCTGGGCAGTCACCTCGTGGATCAGGCGCTGGTGCTGTTCGGACCGGTCGAGCGGGTGTACGGCGAATTGCGCTTCGCCGCCGCCGACGAAGAGCTGGATCACACGTTTTTCGTCGCGCTGACCCATGCCAATGGCGTGGTCTCGCATTTGTCCGGCAGTTGCCTGCAAAACACCCCCAAGCCGCGCTTCCGAGTCAGTGGCTCGAAGGGGTGTTACAGCGTCGACGGGCTGGACGGTCAGGAAGAAGCCGCGTTTGCCGGCCTGACTCCACGGTCCGAAGGCGAGCGCTGGGGCGTCGAAGAGCATAGGCGCTGGGGCTGGTTCGAGCAGGGCGATCATCGCGAACGCGTGCCCTCGGAGCGGGGCTGCTGGCTTGAGTTCTACCAGCAACTGCAATGTGCAGTGGACGAGCAGGGCAGCAACCCGGTCAACCCCCACGATGCAATCGCCTCGGCGCAGGTCATGGACGCAGCACGCCTGAGCGCCCGCGAAGGACGGGTTGTGGTGCTGTAGACATACACACTCATGACTCACCCTCGAGCCGATGCTTCGCGTCGGCAAGCTAGTCATACTCGCACCACAGTGTTTTTGATGTGCTTTTCAACCACGATGGCATTGACGACGCGGATTGCGACGTAAGTGACGGCTGAGTCCTGGCGCTGATCCGGGGGATGCGAGGCAGGACGCCGAGCAAGCCGCATCGGGCCAAGGATGGCCCGTTGCGGCGACCCCCGGATCAGTGTCAGGGCGAAGGAACCCGACGAAGTCGGGCCGGAAACGGAGCCAGGATTTTGCATACTTTGATCCTTCAAAGTATGTCGCCGAGGGGCGAAAAGGTGCCTTGAGTCGTAAACATATCCAACTGACATCGTAGAACCGCTGTGTGACGCGGAGCGTCAAGAACTGCATGCCCACGCGGAGCGTCGGCACGATAGTCATACGGATCAGTGTCAGGGCGAAGGAACCCGACGAAGTCGGGCCGGAAACGGAGCCAGGATTTTGCATACTTTGATCCTTCAAAGTATGTCGCCGAGGGGCGAAAAGGTGACCTGAGCCGTGAACATATCCAACTGACATAGCAAAACCGCCGTGTGGCGCAGAGCGTCAAGAACTGCATACCGACGCCGAGTGAAGGCCCGCTAGTCAAAACCCGACGCCTGACACGTGTCGGGTTTTGGCATTTCTGCACTGAATAAAAATGAAATGGAATAAAATTCTAAAATCAGTTGAATTGGAAAATATTTTCCAATAGAGTCGTTTTCAGGTTACCGACTATCGAATCACCCGGGCATGAAGTCATTTTTCAGGCCACGGGGAACAAGCCAACAAAAACAAAACAAAAGATAGGTACTGTCGATGAAAACCCCCACTTCTGGCTTGCCCGCCAAGCTTTCTGTCACCTCGTCATTCTGGATCCGGCTCATGGAGCGATTTCTCACGATCGTCGCCCGTGGCATGTGCGTACGGCACAAGGACGCTCAACTGTTCTGCATCCCGGGTGCAACGGGCATTCGTCTGCCTCGCTGATTGGCTTTACTGTCGCTCCCGACCAATGGTTATCAGATCCAAACAACAACAAGAATCTGGAGAGCCCTCATGAAAACCAAGCTTGCTTTCACCTCACTCGCCCTGGCATTGATGCTCGGCAGCGGCGCTGCGCTGGCCGATATCAAGGTCGGGGTGGCCATGTCGCAATTCGACGACACCTGGCTGACCTATCTGCGTCAGGACATGGGCACCAAGGCCAAGAGCATGTCTGACGGCGTAACACTGCAATTTGTTGATGCCCGCGCCGACGTCAACAAGCAGATCGATCAGGTCAAGGAACTCATCAACAAGAAAGTCGACGCCCTGATCGTCAACCCGGTAGACACCGCCGCTACCGCGCGTATCACCAAGGAAGCCGTCGCCGCCGGCATTCCGCTGGTCTACGTCAACCGCCGCCCGGATGACTCCAAGCTGCCAGCAGGCGTAGCCACCGTAACATCCGACGACACCGAGGCTGGCCGTCTGCAGGCGCAATATGTCGCCGACAAAATGGGCGGCAAGGGCAGCGTGATGATTCTCTTGGGGGATCTGGCCAACAACTCCACGCAAAACCGCACCAAGGGCATCAAAGAGGTGCTGGCCAAATACCCTGATATCAAGATCGACCAAGAGCAGACCGGCACCTGGCTGCGCCAGAAAGGCATGGACCTGACTAATGACTGGCTCACTCAAGGGCGCAAATTCAATGCGGTTCTCGCCAATAACGACGAAATGGCCATTGGTGCTGCGATGGCACTGAAGCAGGCTGGAGTCGACAAAGGCAAGGTGTTTGTCGCTGGTGTCGACGGCACACCCGATGGCCTCAACGCAGTGACCAAAGGTGATCTGACAGTATCGGTTTATCAGGATGCCAAAGGGCAAGCCGATGGCGCGATTGATGCCGCTGTGAAAATGGCCAAAAAAGACAAAGTCGAGCCACAGGCAATCGTCATTCCGTATCGTCTGATCACGCCTGAAAACGTCTCCACTTTCAAATAACAACAGTCGACAGGCCAGGGAGGGAAGGGCGATGTCCTCCCATGCCTGCCGCCTGAGGAGTTTGTGATCATGTCCGGTTCCGCTACTGCCAGCCCTCCCGCAAAACCCGATCTGCCGTCCAGTGATGGTGCTGGCCTCACGCCAGATGCTCAGTGCCCCTATCTGCTGGAAATCAGCCATATCAGCAAAGGCTTCCCTGGCGTTATCGCGCTCGACGATGTCCAGCTGCGCCTGCGTCCCGGCAGTGTGCTGGCGCTGATGGGCGAGAACGGGGCAGGGAAGTCAACGTTGATGAAAATCATCGCCGGGATCTACCAGCCCGATACCGGCGAAATTCGCTTGCGCGGCAAGCCGATCAGCTTTACCACCCCGCTTTCAGCGCTGCAGGCGGGTATCGCCATGATCCATCAGGAACTGAACCTGATGCCCTTCATGAGCATCGCCGAGAATATCTGGATCGGCCGCGAGCAGCTCAATGGCCTGCACATGGTCGACCACCGGGAAATGCACCGCTGTACGGCGCAACTGCTGGAGCGTCTGCGCATCAAGCTTGATCCCGAAGAACTGGTGGGCAACCTGAGCATTGCCGAGCGGCAGATGGTGGAGATCGCCAAAGCCGTTTCCTACGATTCGGACGTGCTGATCATGGACGAGCCCACCTCGGCCATTACCGAGACTGAAGTGGAGCACCTGTTTTCAATCATTGCCGACCTGCGCTCGCAGGGCAAAGGCATCATCTACATCACCCACAAGATGAATGAAGTGTTCAAGATCGCCGACGAAGTGGCGGTGTTTCGTGATGGCACCTACATTGGCCTGCAGCGCGCCGAAAGCATGGATGGCGACAGCCTGATCTCGATGATGGTCGGTCGCGAGTTGACCCAATTATTCCCGCAGCGCGAAAAGCCTGCGGGCGATGTCCTGCTTTCTGTCAGTGACCTGAGCCTGAAAGGCATTTTCCAGCAGGTATCCTTCGACCTGCGGGCCGGTGAGGTTCTGGGCATTGCCGGGCTGATGGGGTCGGGGCGCACCAATGTGGCCGAGACCCTGTTCGGGATCACTCCCAGCGACAGTGGCGAGATCCGTTTCGATGGCAAGACGGTACGCATTGGCGACCCGCATCAGGCCATCGAACTGGGGTTTGCGCTGCTGACCGAAGACCGCAAGCTGACCGGCCTGTTTCCGTGCCTGTCGGTCATGGAAAACATGGAAATGGCCGTCTTGGCCAATTATGCGGGTAATGGCTTCGTGCAGCAGAAAGCATTGCGGGCGCTGTGCGAAGACATGTGCAAGAAGCTGCGGGTGAAAACTCCTTCGCTGGAGCAGTGCATCGACACGCTGTCCGGTGGCAACCAGCAGAAAGCCCTGTTGGCGCGCTGGTTGATGACCAATCCCAGGGTCTTGATTCTCGACGAGCCGACGCGCGGCATCGACGTCGGTGCCAAGGCGGAAATTTATCGGCTGATCTCGCTGCTGGCCAGCGAAGGCATGGCCGTCATCATGATCTCTTCGGAGCTGCCGGAAGTGCTGGGCATGAGCGATCGGGTCATGGTCATGCACGAAGGCGAAATGATGGGGATTCTCGACCGTAGCGAAGCGACCCAGGAAAAAGTCATGCATCTGGCCTCCGGCCACCGGGTTCATTGAGCTTGCGCCACAGAGCCCGGTAGAAGAACAAGAGGGTAATCAACATGAGCAACGCGATTCTGCAAAACAAGCCGGCCCTGGCGCCGACCGGAAAAAAAAGAAGGCTGCCGACCGAGCTGAGTATTTTTCTGGTGCTGATCGGTATAGGCCTGATCTTTGAACTGTTCGGCTGGATCGTTCGCGATCAAAGCTTTCTGCTCAATTCCCAGCGTTTGGTACTGATGATTCTTCAGGTGTCGATCATCGGCCTGCTCGCTATCGGCGTCACGCAGGTGATCATCACCACGGGCATCGACCTGTCGTCCGGCTCGGTATTGGCGTTGTCGGCGATGATTGCCGCGAGTCTGGCGCAGACCTCGGATTTTTCCCGCGCGGTGTTTCCTTCGCTGACCGACCTGCCCGTATGGATTCCGATCGTGGTCGGGCTCGGGGTGGGGTTGCTCGCCGGCGCCATCAACGGCAGCATCATCGCGATCACCGGCATCCCGCCCTTCATCGCCACATTGGGCATGATGGTCTCTGCACGCGGCTTGGCACGCTTCTACACCGAAGGTCAGCCGGTGAGCATGCTCTCTGATTCCTACACGGCCATTGGCCAAGGCGCGATGCCGGTCATCATCTTTCTGGTGGTGGCGGTCATTTTCCACATTGCGCTGCGCTACACCAAGTACGGCAAATACACCTACGCCATTGGTGGCAACATGCAGGCGGCGCGCACCTCGGGGATCAACGTCAAGCGTCACCTGATCATTGTCTACAGCATCGCCGGGCTGCTGGCCGGATTGGCAGGCGTGGTTGCCTCGGCGCGAGCCGCAACCGGCCAGGCGGGCATGGGCATGTCCTATGAGCTGGATGCCATCGCGGCGGCAGTCATCGGCGGCACCAGCCTGGCGGGCGGCGTCGGGCGAATTACCGGCACGGTCATCGGTGCGCTGATTCTCGGGGTAATGGCCAGCGGCTTCACGTTTGTTGGCGTGGACGCCTACGTTCAGGACATCATCAAGGGTCTGATCATTGTGGCGGCGGTGGTAATCGATCAATATCGCAACAAGCGCAAGACCAAGCGCTGATTTCGATCATTTGTGCAAAAGGGCCTTTTCAGGCCCTTTTGCGCTGTTGATATTGCAGGAACCGATACGCTTTGAGTGGGTCAGAGCCTCATCAAGCAGCCCGCTGATCGGGTTATACATCCCCGTTTAAAGGGTTTTACCGCAATTGTTGTACGAAAATCCTTCAATTGTGTTGCCGAGCCCGTGAGCCGGCCTTAGACTGCCGCCCCTCGTAAATTGAGTGCCAGGTGGCGCTTGGAGATTACTGGTTTGTACGGCAACGTCGAGCCGCTCCTCAATGCACGTTTTTTTATAGAGAAATAAATGACAAAGGAAAAGTTGCTGGCCATGCCGGCCGATGACTACATGAACGCCGAGCAGCACGCTTTCTTCGTCGAGCTGTTGCAGGGCATGAAGGTCGAGATCCACGCGCGAATCGAGCAGAGCCGTATTGCCATCGAAAGCCTGGACACGCCTGCCGACCCTGCGGACGCGGCTTCCGTTGAAGAAGAGCGTCACTGGCTGGTCAACGTGATCGACCGCGATCAACGCATGCTGCCCCAGTTGGAAATGGCCTTGTCGCGCATTGCCGATGACACCTTTGGCTGGTGCGATGACAGCGGCGAGCCTATCGGCCTCAAGCGTCTGCTGATCAGCCCGACCACCAAGTATTGCATCGAAGCGCAAGAGCGCCACGAGCAGATCGACAAGCACCAGCGCCAGGCCTGATACACAGGCAACAGCGACTGAGTGACCGAACCGGGACGCAAGCAATTGCCTCCCGGTTTTCTTGTGCCCGGAGTTTGTCTGAAGTCACGCTGGTCGCTAAGACCAACAGCGCATGGCATAAGGCCGTTATCTGGCGTTTAATGAACGCAATAACGATAAATACTGACGGGGTGACGCAGCATGGCCGAGAACCTATCCATGGCAGCCGGGCTGCCGCTGGCCGATGCTTCGGGCGCTGCGTCGAAGTGGTGGGTGCCGGCGGTGCAGAGTGTTGCGTTGTGCCTGCTGCTGGCGGCCATGAGCGTGGCCGGGCTGTCTCTCTATGTGGTCACACCGCTGGCGTTGCTGGTGGTCTGGCTGCCACGTCTGGCGCGCAAAAGTGGCCTGGTTTCGCGCGTCGATTCCGGTGACAGCGACATTGCTTTGCTGACCCGCGATCTGTCGCGCACCACCAGTCATAACGCGCTTTCCGCCGCTCAGGTGGCGTTTTCCGTGGGGCAGTTGGCGGGCAGGGTGCAGTCGCAACTGGGGGCCGCCGAACAGGTGGTCAGCAGCGCCGAGCAGATGATTGCCACCGAGCAGCAGACCGCGCAGTTGAGCCAGCAGGCGCTGATTGCGGCCAGTGAGGCGCGTCAGCGCAGTGAGTCCGGAAGCAGCGCGCTGAATGAGTCCATCGAACGCATGCATCGCTTGAGCCAGCGCGCGGTCGGCAGTCGTGAGCTGATCGAAGCGCTGAGCCAGCGCAGCGAGGAGATCCAGCGAGTAACGATGGTGATCCAGTCGATTGCCAGCCAGACCAACCTGCTGGCGCTCAATGCTGCCATCGAAGCTGCCCGGGCAGGCGAACATGGACGCGGCTTTGCCGTGGTTGCCGATGAGGTGCGCGGGCTCGCCGGTCGAACCGCCAGCGCTACCGGGGAGGTTGGCCAGATGGTCGCCGACATTCAGCAACGTACCGCACAGGTTGTCGAGCAGATCCGCGAGTTGTCGTCCGATCTGGACACCGGCGTCGAACAGGTCGAGCTGACCGGTCAGCATCTGGGCAATATTGCCCGGCTGGCCGTCGAGGTCGAAAGCCAGGTCAGCGAAATCGCTCAGGGGGCACGAAGTAATCAGGATCAGTTGGCGAGCCTGTTCGAGGCCGTCGAGCACATGCGCAGTGATCTGGCGGTCAGCGATGAGCAGACCCGCCAACTGGCCAGGGCTGCCGTGCAGATGGAGGGGCAGGCTGAGACCATCAGCCAGCGCCTGGCTCAGGTGGGGCTGGATGATTATCACCAGCGTATCTACGATCTGGCCCGTGAAGGTGCGCAACGGATTGCAGAAAAGTTCGAGGCTGATATCGAGCAGGGGCGGGTCAGCCTGGACGACTTGTTTGATCGTAGCTATAAACCTGTCCCCAATACTTCGCCCACCCGGTTCACGACGCGTTTTGACCGTTACACCGACCAAACGCTGCCAGGGCTGCAAGAGCCCTTGCTTTCCCGGCACGAAGGTCTGGTGTTTGCCATTGCCTGCACGCAACAGGGTTACGTACCCACGCACAACAATGCGTTCAACCAGCCTTTGACGGGTGATGCGGCGGTGGACAATGCGCGTAATCGAAGCAAGCGCAAGTTCGATGACCGGACCGGTATTCGCTGCGGCAGCCATCAGTTGCCGGTTTTGCTGCAAACCTACACCCGCGACACGGGCGAGCTGATGCATGACCTGTCCGTGCCGATCATGCTCAAAGGGCGACACTGGGGTGGTTTGCGCCTGGGCTACAAGCCGCAAGGCTGACCACCTCCCTATAACTATGCAATTCAGGTCAAGACTATAACTGTGCACCCTTGACTGAATGCGGTGAGTTCAAAGTGATGAATTTATTGTAATTAGAGCGGATTGCAGGTCAGTACGTAGGCCGTTATTGATGGGGTGTTTATTTATAATCTACACAAGTTGTAGGACTTGTCTGAAACGACTCTGCATGGGTTGACTGTCCGGTATCTTTGAGCAAGCTGTTTAAATCAACTTATTACAATGTTGGTTTAAGTGCAGTCTGTTCAAGGACTGCCTCTAAGGACGGAAAAGTCATGAATGACAAATGGAATGTTTACCCCTCAGCAGCACTGTCAGGCGCGGTAACACGACGGGTTACCGCGCGCGTCGGTATTTTCTTCGATGGCACAGGAAACAACCGCGTCAACAGTCAGATTGGTGCCGATTGTCAGGCATTGATTGATATCAATGCAGGTCAGCATATCAAGGAGTGCGGCGGGCGCCATACTCAGCTCGGCAGCAGTTACAATAACGATCTCAGTAATATCGCCCGACTGGTCAGCCTTTACCGTCGACAACCTGTCGCCGAAAATGAAGGAGAAGGGCTGAAAGTTTATTATCCGCTGTACGTGAGTGGTGTCGGTACTATCTCCGGTGGGCGAGATTCGGTGTGGCCTGGGCAGAGTTTCGGCCGGGGGGCCACGGGCGTGGTTTCCAAGGTGGAAAATGCGTTCAGAAAACTCGAGTCGGTGTTGAAGGGTTTCCCGCAGGACAACCCCGATTGTGTACTGGAGGCACTTGAGCTGGATGTATTTGGCTTTAGCCGTGGCGCTGCGTCGGCCAGGCATCTGGTCAACGAAATTCTCAAGCAAAGCGCTGGAATGCTTGAGCCGATACTCGCCAGCCGTAAGGTCAAATTAAGCGAAAATTTCACGTGGCGTAATGGCAGCGTACGGCTCAAGGTTGTCGGCCTGTTCGACACTGTCGCTGCGATAGGCAGCTTGAAGGATCTGGGCAACACCGGCGACGCGAACAACCGGCGAGTCAATCTGTACCTGCCTCCCGGGTGTGCCGAGCAGGTATTGCATCTGGTGGCGCGCGACGAGTCGCGGCGCAATTTTGCGCTCAACAGTGTCAAGCCAGCGTGGCCGATGGAAATTACGCTGCCCGGCGCTCACTCCGATATCGGTGGTGGCTACCCGCCGCAAATGGAGGAAGACGTCCTGCTGACTCGTCCGCGGACAAGTCTGGTCAGCCGAAGCTGCTCACCTGACACGGCGGCCAGCTGGAAGGACTCCCAGGCTGAACTGGATAGCATGAGTCGCGATCAGTGGATTGATCCGCTCGACAGCCGTGCGTCTTTGCAAGTCCATCTATATGAAAGCGGCTATCAAGCATGCCGAAAAACGCTCAATGGCATGAAGCCGGTTATCGCAGCCGTGCGTATGAATCGTCAGGTGTTCGGTCATCTATCGAGGGTCTACCTGAACATCATGCACACGCTGGCATGCGACGAAGGCGTGCCCTTCGGACCTGTAGCGCAGAGCCCGGAGTTTCAGCTTCCACCTGAACTGGAGCGCATTGCGCGCAAGTTGACTGCCTATGCGCAAGGCGCCCCTTATTCACTGGAAGATCAAGAAGAGCAACTATTGCGTTGGCGCTACATCCATCAGTCCGCGCACTGGAGCGCCGTATTCGGCAGAGCCGGCACTTTGGGGGATGCGGTATTCGTCCATGCTCCGCAACCGGGTGGCCGCACATTGCATCTTAATATTGGCCAACCCGGTTATCCGCAATGATAATCAGCCGCCTGAGTGATTCACTCAGGCGCGTCATGCAAGAGCACATTCAGGTCGTCGATCACAGGCGCCCATTCGGCATCCTTGTGCAGTTCTTCTTTCAGGAATCTGGCCTGCGATTCTGACCAGAAATCGGCCTCGACCACTTTCACTTCATTGGGCAGTTGGTGGTTGGCGACAAATTCATCGATGCTGTGGTCGTCGGAGTCGAGTCCCAATTGATCGAACAAGTCTTTCAGCGTGTTTGTGGTCAGTTCCATGTCATCTCCTCGACGAGGGGTATCCCCGTTTTCATCAGTCCTTCATGGGAGTGATCGGCACACGCAAGAGTTCGATGCATTTGCCGGTCTGAAAAGATGGCCTTTTGTACTCTGCCTACAAGTGGTATGTTTCCACTGCCGCACACACCTGTAATGTTCAGGGCCGGAACCCGTCCAGCCCATGGGCGATGGTTCGTTTTTCCGGTATTTCCCGGTATCGCCGCTGCTACGACACTGATGTGTACAAAAGGTATATATCCCGTAGATGGCATGAGCCGGTAGAATCCGCCTCCCGCCTGCACCCGATTTGTGGTGGCGCTAACCTGTGCTACTGCCTGCAGCATGCCAAAAGGTCTGGCGTGCTCGATGCGGCCTATGGATGAATCGTTTTCTTGACTGTCCTGACATCAGGCAGCCTCATTTTCATGTTTGAGGGTTTGTACTTTGGCTGTAAGTAACCTGGATACCCATGCTTTGTTCGTGCTCGGCGATCTTCGCGCACAGTTGGTCAAGCAGTTCCAATCCCGTTTTGTCTACATCTCCGAGCAATCTGCCGAAGGCATTTATATTGCTGAAATCGACACTGAAAGCGCTTTGGTCGTCGATGACAAGCCGCGCCTTGAACTCAAGGTAGGCGATCACTTTCGTGCTTCAGTTCTGGCCAGCCGCGAAGGTGGCAAGCTGGAATTGAAGTTCCGTGAAATCAAGATGACCGTGTACGGGTTGGGTGAATATGCCTTCGTCGATATCCCTGAAGGCCACGGCATTGTGTTCAAGGAAGGTCAGACAGTTGTCATGGTGTTTGCCGCCAAAGAGCAATTGCAGATGGGCATGAGCAAGACCCTGAAGGGGGCTGTCGGCAAGGCTGCCAAATGGCGCAAGGGTGAGCTGAGCTTCAAGGCCAGCGAGTAATCCCGGCCCAGGCTCTGCACGTCAGCCTCCGGCGGATTCTTCGTTGCTACGAGCGCCGCTCACTTCTGCAGGCACATCGTCACCGGCCATGCGCTTGCGAAACAGCGCCGTACGCGCCAGCAGCAGGGTGGTCACCGGCACGGTGATCGCCAGCAGTACCGGAATCAGCCAGGCATGGATGACCGGCTCTGATTTAAGCGCAGAAAAGTAAACGATGGACGCCAGTGCCACGCACCAGGCGCCCAGCGTCGAAGCCAGAGCTGGCGGGTGCATGCGCTGGAAAAAGTCCTTGAGGCGCAGCAACCCCAGCGCGCCGGTCAAGGCGAACAGGCTGCTGGCGATCAGCAGGCCGGCCGTCAGTATCTCGGCCCAGAAGGGCACTGTGTTTGGCAGCCCGGTCATTCGATCACCTCTCCGCGCAGCAGGAATTTGGCCAGAGCAAACGAGCCGACAAAGCCGAACAGGGCAATCAGCATCGCGGCTTCGAAATACGTGTCACTGGCGTAGCGGATACCCAGCACCAGCATCATCAGCATGGCGATGATGTACAGATAGTCCAGGGCCAGAACCCGATCCTGAGCCGAGGGGCCCTTGATCAGGCGAATCAGGGTGATGACCATTGCCAGGGCGAAGATCAGCAGGCTGATCAGGATCGCGTTGTCGAGCAGTGCACTCATTGAAAGATCTCCATCAATGGACGCTCATAAGTGGTCTTGAAGTGCTCGATGAACTGCGCCTCGTCTTCCAGATCGAACACGTGCATCAGCAGCACGCTGCGATCCAGTGCCAGCTCGGACCAAACCGTGCCGGGCACTACCGTGGTGACCATCGCCAGCGCGGCAAGGCCGTGGGCATCGTGTAATTCAAGTGGCACCAGCACAAAGGCCGAGCGCGGGGGGCGCTGCTTGAGTCGCCATACGCTCAAACCGACCTGCAGGTTGGACACCACCACATCGACGCCTACTCTGCATAAAAACCTGAGGATCGTACCCGGTTTGCGTATGCGTACCGGCAGCGGCCGCAAGGGGGCCATCAGCACTGGCGCCAGAAAGCCGAGAATGGCACCCAGCAGCAAATGGCCGGGGCTGAGCGACAGGTTCAGTACCAGCCACAGCGCCCACAGCGCCAGCGAGAAGAGCGGGGCGGGAAACAGACGCTTCATGGTCGTCCCTCCGGGTTCACGTCCTGACTGGTAGGGCCGGGTATCGGGCGTGTGGCGAGCACTGATTGCACATACTGCTTGGGCTCGTGCAGTGCGGCGGCGGTGTCCTGTGTGTAGCGCAACAGCGGTTCGGCCTTGAACGTCAGTGCGATACACAGGCCCAGCAGAATGATGATCGGCAGGCATTCGTTGCGTCGCAACAACGGCGAAGGACGCTCGTGAGGTGTCCAGAAACGCTGAGTGCCGAGCCTGGAAAAGGCAATCAGCGACGCCAGCCCGGAGAAGATCAGCAGACTGATGAGCATCCAGGCCTGGGTAGAAAGCGCTTCATCCTGCGCGACATCCAGCCCCAGCGGGTTCATCAGGGCGCTGAGCAGGGTGAGCTTGCCAATGAACCCCGACAATGGCGGCATGCCGATGATCAGCAGGGCGCAGGCGATAAAACTCAGCCCCAGAAAGGCCACGGTCATGGGGATGACCTGGCCTACCACGACTTTTTGCTCGTCGTCCAGGTTGGTGCCGGGCGGCGGATGCAGTGATTCCATTACGCGCGGCAGTTGATCCACGTCGTCCTCCAACGGGATCTCGTTGGCGGAGCGGGAACGTTCGATCAATTCACCGAGCAGAAACATCGCGCTCAGCGCCAGGGTCGAGCTGACCATATAGAACAGCGCGCCCGATGTCAGGCTCGGCTGGGCGAAACCGATGGCCGACAGCAGAATGCCCGCCGACACCAGGATGCTCAGACTGGCGAGGCGTTCCAGGCGCTGGGCGGCGATGATGGCTATTGCGGCGGTAAAAATCGTCGCCATGCCGCCGTAGATGAGCCAGTCGCCGCCAAAGAATGCCGAGGCTCCAGCCTGACCGGAAAACAGCAGTGTCCACAGGCGCAACAGGGTGTAGACGCCGACTTTGGTCATGATCGCGAACATGGCCGCGACCGGTGCACTGGCTGCCGAGTAGGCCGGAACCAGCCAGAAGTTCAGTGGCCACATGCCGGCCTTGGCCAGAAACGCCGTGGCCAGAATGGCAGCGCCTGCGTGCAGCAGCCCCAGGTCGGACTCTGCCACCTGGGGAATCTTGATCGCCAGATCGGCGAAGTTGAGCGTGCCGGTCACCCCGTAGATCAGCGCAGCACCGATCAGAAACAGCGACGACGCCAGCAGGTTGATCGAAATATAATGCAGGCCTGTCGACACTCGCGCCCGGCCCGAGCCGTGCAACATCAGGCCGTAGGAGGCGGCCAGCAGGACCTCGAAGAACACGAACAGGTTGAACAGGTCGGCGGTCAGGAACGCGCCGTACAGGCCCATCAGCTGAATCTGGAACAGCGCGTGAAAACTCGCGCCGGCCCTATCCCAGCGAGCCAGCGCGAACAGCAGGGCGCAGACACCGACAATCCCGGTCAGTACCATCATCAGTGCCGACAGATGATCCACCACCAGCACGATGCCGAACGGCACGCCCCAGTTGCCCGGCAAGTAGACGCCGATCGAGCCGCTGCTGCCGGTCTGCTGCACCCAGACAAGCAGCGCCACGGATATGCCCAGCCCGAGCATGCTGGAGAACAGGTTGATTCGGCCCTTGAGCGGTCGATGCTTTTCGCCCAGCCAGAGCATCAGCCCGGCAGTCAGCAGCGGCAGCAGAATCGGCGCGATGATCAGTTGGTTCATCCAGCTCATGCCTTGGGCTCCCGGCCATCAACATGGTCGGTGCCGGTCAGGCCCCTGGAGGCAAGCAACACCACCAGAAACAATGCTGTCATGGCGAAGCTGATCACGATTGCGGTTAGCACCAGCGCCTGCGGCAGCGGGTCGGTGTAATTGAGCAGGTCCTGCGGAATGCCATCCTTGATGATTGGCTCTCTGCCGATGAACAGGCTGCCCATACTGAAGATGAACAGGTTGACCCCGTAGGACAGCAGGCACAGCCCCATGACCACCTGAAAGGTCCGTGGACGCAGGATCAGCCAGACGCCCGAGGCGGCCAGCACGCCGATGGCCGTTGCGATGACTTCTTCCATCAGAGGATTCCTTGCGGGTTGGCGACAGGCTTGGGCAGCTGTGTCGGACGGTGGCTGCGCACCGACTGGTGAGCCAGCGCAGTGAGGATCAACAGCGTCGACCCGACCACCACCGCATACACGCCGACATCGAAAAACAGGGCGCTGGCGATGTGAATATCGCCAAGTATCGGCAAATCGACATGCGCAGTGTGGGTGGTCATAAACGGGTAGCCCAGCAGCATGGAGCCAGCACCGGTGAGGACTGCGCACAGCAGGCCGGTGCCCATCCAGCGCAGCGGTCGCAGGCTCATTTGCGCCTCGACCCACTGAGTGCCGGCGACCATGTATTGCAGAATGAACGCCACCGACATCACCAGACCGGCGACAAAACCGCCGCCCGGCTGGTTGTGGCCCCGAACGAACAGGTACATCGAAATGATGAAGGCAATCGGCAGGAGCAACCTCACCAGCGCTGCCGGGACCATCATGAAGCCGAGCGCGGTGTCGCTGGCGCTGCGCGGGTTGACCAGGTCGGTCACCACGTCTCGGGCGAGCAGGCGTTGTTGGGTCGGCAGCAGAATGCTTTCTTTCGGTGGGCGGAAGCGCCGCAGCAAGGCAAATACCGTAAGCGCCACGGCGGCCAGCACGGTGATTTCGCCGAACGTGTCGAAGCCACGGAAATCCACCAGCATCACGTTGACCACGTTGGTGCCGCCGCCCTGTGGCAGCGCGCGGCTCAGGTAGAACGACGAGATGGCGTTGGGCGTCTGCCGAGTGAGCATGGCGTAGGACAGTATCGCCATTCCCAGCCCGACCAGCACCGCCAGGCCAAAGTCGCGTATCCGCCGGGTGCGAGCGCGCAGGCGGGCGCTGAGCGGTGCGACGTCTTCGTTGCGTCGCGGCAGCCAGCGCAGACCGAGCAGAATCAGCACCGTGGTCACCACTTCCACGACCAGTTGGGTCAGCGCCAGATCAGGTGCCGAGAACCAGACAAAGGTGATGCACGTCATCAGGCCGCACACGCTGACCATGACCAATGCTGCCAGACGGTGATATTTACCCTGCCATGCCGCACCGATGGCGCAGGCAATCGCGATCAGCCAGAGCGTGACAAATACCCCGGAGCCCGGAATTTTTGGCCGGTCGCCCCAAGTCAGGCCGCTGAAATACATTGGAATGAAGCCGCCCAGCACCGCCGCCAGCACCAGCAGAAACAATTGCGGCTGCAAACGACGCGTACTGACCTTGCGCTCGAAACGCCGCGCCCAGTGCATGACGACAACCAGGCTGCGCTCGAAGAAGCGTTTGCCGTTGAGACGTCCCACCAGCGGCGGGGTGGTGATGCGTTCGTGCTTGAGGGGCTTGCGCAGCAATAGGTACAGAATGATGCCGCCCGCCATCGCCACCAGGCTCATGACCATCGGCAGATTCCAGCCATGCCAGATCGCCAGGCTGTACTGGGGCAGTGTTCCGCCCACCACCGGGCGTGCAGCGGCTGCCAGCAGAGGCGCGACGGACTGCGCCGGGAATATGCCGACGACCAGGCACGTCAGCACCAACAGTTCGACCGGCGCACGCATCCAGCGCGGCGGCTCATGGGGCAAGTGCGGCAGGTCTTTGGCTGCCGGTCCGAAAAACACATCGACCGTGAAGCGCAGCGAATAGGCGACGCTGAATATACCGGCAATGGTCGCGATGACAGGCAGCGCGATCTCGACCCAGGCCGTGGCGGAAATGAACACCGTCTCGGCAAAGAACATTTCCTTGGACAGGAACCCGTTGAGCAGCGGCACGCCGGCCATCGATGCGCTGGCGACCATTGCCAGCGTCGCGGTATAGGGAAGCAGCTTTACCAGCCCGCTGAGCCGCCGGATATCTCGGGTCCCGCTCTCGTGGTCGATGATCCCGGCCGCCATGAACAGCGAGGCTTTGAAGGTGGCATGGTTGAGAATATGGAACACCGCAGCGACGGCTGCCAGCGGGCTGTTCAGGCCCAGCAGCAGTGTGATCAGGCCCAGGTGGCTGATGGTCGAGTACGCCAGCAGTCCTTTGAGGTCATTCTGAAAGATGGCTGCATAGGCGCCCAGAATCAGCGTGCAGGCACCCGCGCCGCTGACGATCCAGAACCATTGCTCGGTGCCGGACAGCGCGGGCCACATCCGCGCCATAAGAAACACCCCTGCCTTGACCATGGTCGCCGAGTGTAGATAAGCCGAAACCGGTGTGGGCGCCGCCATGGCGTGGGGCAGCCAGAAATGGAACGGGAACTGCGCGCTTTTGGTCAATGCGCCGATCAGAATCAGGGTCAGCAATACCGGGTATAAGGCATGGGCGCGAATCGCGTCACCGGAGGCCAGCACACGGTCCAGATCGTAACTGCCTGCCACATGCCCCAGGATCATCATGCCCGCCAGCAGTGCCAGCCCGCCTGCGCCGGTGACCATCAGCGCCATGTACGCGCCACGGCGTGCATCGGCGCGATGATGCCAGTAGCCGATCAGCAGAAACGAAAACAGGCTGGTCAGCTCCCAGAAAAACACGATCTGAATCAGGTTGCCGGACATGACCAGCCCGAGCATGGCACCCATGAACGCCAGGAAAAAAGCGAAGAAGCGCGGCACCGGATCGTCCGGCGACATGTAATAGCGGGCGTAGAGCGACACCAGCGCACCGATGCCCAGCACCAGCATCGAAAACAGCCAGGCGAAGCCGTCGATGCGTAGAACGAAATTCATCCCAAGGCTTGGCAGCCAGAAATATTCCTCGCGAATCACGCCGCCGTCGGCGATCTGCGGGAACCACAACGCCATCTGGATCGCGCCGATCAAGGCGACCAGACCCGCCAGAAACGATTCTGCGTTACGCGCGTTGTGCGGCAAAATGGCCGCCAGACAGCTGCCAATGAACGGCAGAAGCAGTAGAACTATCAGGGACATAGGCTTCTAATCTGCAGGGGAATGTCAAGCATCATACGTGCCAGACACCCCTATACCAAAGGGACGGTTTCCGAAATTTCCTACAAAAAGTGTCTGCTGTTTTTTATGCAGCAAATTGTTGCTACAGCAAGAATGTTTCACGGCAACGCCACCGGCGCTTTATTCGACGTTTCGCAGGCCTTCTTCATTGAGGCTCGCCTCATCTTCGGCAACAAATTCGCCAGCAACAGAGCGTCGTTTCATTTCGCTGACGATCACTCCGGCGACAATCAATGCCGCGCCGAGCAGCGCAATGCCCGGCAAGCGCTCACCCGCCAGTCTTCCGACAAGCCCGGCCCAGACCGGTTCACCGGCATAGATCACGGTTGCACGCGTGGGCGAAACACTTTTCTGTGCCCAGTTCATGGCGATCTGAATCGCCGCACTCATAAGCCCGAGCCCCACTGCGCTGACCACCAGCAACCAAGAGAAATCCGGCAGGCGCTCCTGGGTCGGCACGATCATCAAAAACGCCAGAATCGAGGCGGTCGCCAGTTGCACGACGGTGACGCGCCGCACATCAACCTTGCCCGCATAAGCGCTGATCATGATGATCTCTGCCGCGATGGCCACTGCACTGATCAGTGTCACGATTTCGCCGAAGCTAAGGTTCAGGGTAGCGCCCTGTGGCCCCGACACCAGCATCAGCCCGGTAAAGGCAAGGATGATCCCCAGTGTCGGCATCAACCCCGGGCGCCGGCCCAGCACCAGCCACTGCAATAAAGGCACACACGGTACGTACAGCGCGGTGATGAATGCGGACTGGCTGCTGGGGATGGTCTGCAGCCCGACCGTCTGCAGTCCATAGCCGAGCATGATCGCGGTGCCGATGAAGACGCCGGCCTTTAGCTCAAGAAAGGTCAGGCCGCGCAGCACCTTCAGCGAAAACAGCGCTACGATAAGCGCCGCGGCGGCAAAGCGCAGGCCGACGAAGAACATCGGACCACTGACGGTGAGCGCATGCTGTACCAGCAGAAATGTGCCTCCCCAGAGCATAGTGATCAGGATCAGCACGGCTTCGGCCTTGCTGATACGGGGTATGTGGCTGATAGACTTCATTTCAGCTCTGGGCTCCTGTGACTGCGCTATGGCAGCAATGCGTATGATGAGAGGCTGAGCACTCTGACAGCACCCTGGGATTGGGCAGTATAATGCGCAACGGTTTGATGTGAGCACCACGATGCACAAAGAAAACTCGCCACGCGCGCCGGTTCTGCAACATGTCAGCCATAACGTGCGGCGTCTGCGCAACGCCGCTGACCTCAGCCAGACCGCGCTGGCGGAAAAATCCGGCGTCAGTCGCCGCATGCTGGTCGCCATCGAGGCCGGCGAGAAAAACGTCAGCCTGGCAACGCTGGATCGGGTGGCCGAGGCGCTTGAGGTTGCCTTCAGCGACCTGATTCAGGCGCCGGAAAATCGCGATCATAGCCGTATCAACGAACTGGCCTGGGCAGGTACGATCCCTGGCAGCAAAGCCGTGCTGCTGGCCAGAGCGATCGCACGGCGAGAGGTTGAATTGTGGGAGTTCTGCCTGGCTCCCGGCGATGCCTACGTGTCAGAAGCCGACCCGGATGGCTGGAGTGAGCAGGTCTACGTCGTGGAAGGTCGGCTGACCCTGCGTTTTGCCGAGCCTGCCGCCGCGCAGCAGGTGGGGCCGGGCGAATTCTTCATGTTCCCCAGCAATCAGCCGCACCGCTACTGCAATGAGGCTGACACCACCTTACGCTTCGTGCGCAACGTGGTGCTTTGACTCTATCGTGACCCGACTTTTATCGTAACTCGACCGAGGCGCTGTTCGATGACCCAAGACCCACACCAGACGGCTGACATTCTGATCATCGGCGGCGGTCTGAGCGGCAGCATGCTGGCGGCGCAACTGTTGCGCAGGCCTGGGCAGCGCCGCATCCTGATCATCGAGACTCGCAGCGAGCTTGGCCGGGGCGAGGCCTACAGCGCTACCGAGCCGGGCCATACGCTCAATGGCAACGCGGCGCGCATGAGCGTCGACCCGGACAACGCGCACGACCTTACCGAGTGGCTGACCGGCTATCTGGCCGAAGGCGGCTGGCCTGAAGCGGCCGAGCAGAAAATCCCGGTCGCCGAACTGTTCCCGCCGCGCGGGGTGTTCGGGCTTTATGTGCAGCAGCGTCTGCGCGAGGCGCAGGTGGTGGGCGAGGGCTTTGGCTCGACGGTCGGGCACGTGCACGGCGAGGCGGTGGACGTGCAGGTCAGTGAGCAGGGCGTGAGCGTCACACTGGCTGATGGTCGTGAACTGCGCGGCAGTCAGGCCGTGCTGGCGACTGGCATGTACGCCGCTTCACGCACCCCGCAGCGCGAGTCGAACGCGCTGAACGCTGCATCGCTGGACCCTTGGGATGTAAGCGTCATGCAACAGCTTGATCCGCAAACCCGTGTGCTGATTATCGGCTCGGGGCTGACCATGGTCGATGCGCTGGTGTCTCTGGAAAAGGCCGGACACCGCGGGCCGATTCAGGTCTTTTCCCGACACGGTCTGTTACCACATGTGCGCCGTCAGCCGCCTGAATGGTCGGATTTTCTGGCGCAGGACCCGAGCATTCGCAGCACCCGTCAACTGGTCCGCAAGGTTCGCGAGCAGTGTGAACTGGCCATTGAAAGCGGCATTGACTGGCAGGCCCCGCTGGACACTGTGCGTGCCAACGTCGGCAGGTTGTGGAACCAGGCGACTGACACACAGCGTCGACAATTCGTACGGCACGTAAGGCCGTGGTGGGAGAGCCATCACCACCGCTCGCCACCACCGAGCGCGGCACTGCTGGCACGGCTGGTCAAGCAGGGGCGGCTGAGCATTGAAGCGGCTTCATTGCAGGGTGTTGCCAGCCTGCCGTCAGGTCAGGTGCAGATCAGTGTCCGTCGGCGTGGCGAGCATGAGCCGACGCACATCCTCGGCGATGCGTTGATCAACTCCACAGGTATCGAGTACGACTGGCGTCGCGTAGACCGTCCTCTGCCTCGCCAGCTACTGGCTCGAGGCCTGATCCAGCCCGGCCCGCTGGCACTGGGCATTGCAGCGGCCCACGATGGCGCGGTGCTTGATGCGCAAGGCCAGCGCTCAGCCCACCTGTTCGCCATGGGCCCGCCGTTGCGCGGCATGTGGTGGGAAAGCACCGCAGTCACTGACGTAGCGATTCAGGCCAAGGCCCTGGCAATGCGTCTGGCCTGAGCCCACAAGGCCATGACGCTCCGCGATAATGCTCTGGCTTCAGATGTGCTTTGCGAGCGCAATATCACTGACGGAGCCGGGATTTTGCATACCTTGATCCTTCAAAGTATGTCGCCGAGGGGCGAAAAGGCGCCTTGAGCCTGGAGCATATCCGACTGACATCGCAAAACCGCTTTGCGACGCGCAGCGCCACAAACACAAAAAGGACGCAGAGCGTCCAGAACTGCATGCCGACGCGGAGCGACGGCACGATAGTCAGTTATGTGTACAACTTCCTGGTGGCAGTCCACTCGGCGCCATTGCCTGCTACACCGACAAGTGCAACATCCTGTCGCCCTGCACATTCTCACCCGGTCTGCGTTTGTTGACCGCCAGCTCGCCAATCTTGATCAGGCGGGTGCGGGTCACGTTGCGGGTCAGGCCCAGCAGGCTGGCGGTGTGTACCTGATTATGGTGGCAGAAGCGATAAGCCGTTCTGAGCAGCGTGTCTTCAACCTTCTCGTGCAACGCACCAGCCTGTTCTTCAAACAGCTTCTGAAACGCGCGGTTGAGCAACTGTTCGGCCGACTCGTCAGCCTGGTTTTGCTCGTCCTGACGCTCAATCCTCAAGTTGGACATGCGCAGGTCATCACGCTGAATGATCCCGTCGCGGCAGACCAGCAACGTGTGGTGAATGACGTTTTCCAGCTCGCGAATGTTGCCCGGCCAACTGTAGGTCCTGAGTTTGTGCTCGGCTTCGGCACTGATCCGCACGGGGCCATGGCGCAGGCGCTGGCTGTAGACCTCGATGAAATGCCGAGCCAACGGCAGGATATCGCCCGGCCGGTCACGCAACGGGCTCAGTTCCAGATTGACCACGTCCAGCCGGTAATACAGGTCCTCGCGGAAATGCCCGGCATTGATGGCTTTTTCCAGCTGCACGTTGGTGGCCGCCAGGACCCGCACATCAATCGGAATGCTCTTGCGCGAGCCGAGGCGAACCACTTCGCGCTCTTGAAGCACGCGCAGCAGTTTGACCTGCAGAGTCATGGGCAGATCGCCGATCTCATCGAGAAACAGCGTGCCGCCGTTGGCCTCTTCAAACCAGCCGGCCTTGGCGCTGATTGCACCGGTAAACGCGCCTTTGTCGTGGCCGAACAGCTCGGCCTCGATCAGGTTTTCGGAGAACGCGCCGCAGTTGACCGCCACAAACGGCTTGTCACGTCGGGCGCTCAACTCGTGAACGTGCCTTGCAACCAGTTCCTTGCCGGTGCCGGTCTCGCCGATGATCAGCACGCTGGCGTCGCTGGGTGCCACTTGGCGCACATGAGCGAGCAGGGCTCTGGACTTGGGGTCCTCGAATACCTGCGCAGTCGCCCTGATCGAGGTCGCCAGCGCAGGCGAGTGCGGTAAGGTCAGCAGTTGCCCGGACATCACTTGGCCTGCGGGGGCAGATCGTTGGCGATCATTTCGCCGAACGGGCCCGTCAGGTTGGTGATACCACGCCCGGCGAGGCTGGCATAAGGCTCGGGCAGTAGCGGGAAGACCAGTTCAGCAAAACGGTAGGCTTCTTCCAGGTGCGGGTAGCCCGAGAAAATGAAGCTCTCGATGCCCAGGTCTGCGTATTCCTTGATGCGCTCTGCCACTTCCTGCGGGTTGCCAACCAGCGCTGTGCCCGCGCCGCCACGTACCAGACCGACGCCGGCCCACAGGTTGGGGGCGATTTCCAGATTGTCGCGGCGCCCATCATGCAAGGCCGCCATGCGCCGTTGGCCTTCGGAGTCAAAACGCGAGAAAGACTTCTGCGCGGCAGCGATGGTTTCGTCGCTGATGTGTTCGATCAGGGTGCTCGCCGCTTTCCAGGCTTCTTCACTGGTTTGGCGCACAATCACGTGCAGACGAATACCGAATTTCACGGTACGGCCCTTGCGTGCCGCACGTTCGCGCACGTCAGCCAGTTTTTGCGCGACGGCCGCCGGCGGCTCGCCCCAGGTCAGGTAAACGTCCACCTGATCGGCGGCCAGATCGTGCGCTGCGTCGGAGGATCCCCCGAAATACAACGGCGGATACGGCTTCTGAATCGGCGGATAAAGGGCTTTGGCGTTCTGCACGCGCAGGTGCTTGCCCTCGAAATCGACCGCTTCGCCCTGCAACACACGACGCCAGATGTGCAGAAACTCATCGGTGACTTCATAGCGCTCGCTGTGATCAAGGAAGCTGCCATCGCCACGGTTTTCGTCCGGGTCGCCACCGGTCACCACGTTGATCAGCAGGCGGCCACCGGACAGACGATCCAGGGTCGCAGCCATACGTGCAGAAACGGTAGGGGAAATGATCCCCGGACGAATCGCTACCAGGTATTTCAGACGTTCGGTCAGCGGCACCAGCGCCGAAGCGATAACCCACGAATCCTCGCAGGAGCGGCCAGTCGGGATCAGCACCCCATAGTAGCCAAGGTCATCGGCAGCCTGGGCTACCTGCTTCAGATAGTTGAGCGTAACGGGACGTGCGCCCTTTGTCGTGCCCAGATAATGGCCGTCGCCGTGAGTCGGAAGAAACCAGAAAACGTTCATGACAAATCCTTGGGAATGATCAGCGAGGTGAAAGCTGACGGGACCAACTGTTGGGTTGCAGACAGTTCACCAACAGCGTTCGAGGTGGGCCCAGTTATAGTTCGTCTGATTTATTCCGCAAAATAACGTTAAACCATATTTTTAGATCGTAAAAGAATATGTCAGGCTGGAAATCTTGAGTGCGCTCTGCTGAAACCCCTCTACAACAGGGCTTTGGCGGGCATTTCGCCTTTAAACGCGGCACTTGGCAGTGGGCAAAATACCGAGCCAAAGCGTTGACAGTTTATGCAGTCGGTTTGAAAAAACTGAAGCTTGCGCGGGTTTTCCGGCGCTCGTCAGCCCGTCGAAACTTTTACTCTGCCGCTCCTGTCACTTTTTCACGACCCACAGGAGTAAGACCATGGCAAGGGCAATCTGGAAAGGTGCAATCAGCTTCGGACTGGTGCACATCCCCGTCGCACTGGTTTCTGCGACCACGTCAAACAGTGTCGATTTTGACTGGCTCGACAAGCGCAGCATGGACCCGGTCGGCTACAAGCGAATCAACAAGGTCACCGGCAAGGAAGTTACCAAGGAAAATATCGTCAAGGGCGTGCTGCACGAGAAGGACCGTTACGTGGTGCTCAGTGAAGAGGAGATTCGCTCTGCGCACCCTAAATCGACTCAGACCATCGACATCTTTGCCTTCGTCGACAGCCAGCAGATTCCGTTGCAGAACATCGATACGCCTTATTTTCTGACCCCCGACAAGCGTGGCGAAAAAGTCTATGCGCTGTTGCGCGAAACGCTGGTCGACACCCAAAAAGTCGCGCTGGCCAACGTCGTGTTGCATACCCGCGAGCACCTGGCGGCGGTCATGCCGCTGGAGTCGGCACTGGTGATGGTGATCCTGCGCTGGCCCGCCGATGTGCGTGAGCTCGACGCACTGGAGCTGACCGAGGCCGTAACCGATGCCAGGTTGACCAAGAGCGAACGTGACATGGCCAAGCGTCTGGTCAAGGACATGAGCGCAGACTGGCAACCCGACCAGTATCACGACACGTTTCAGGAAAAGATCATGCAACTGGTCCAAACCAAAGCCGGTGAAGGCAAGATCGAGGATGTCGAAACTGATCCGGGCGAGGAAGAGCGCAAGAGCGCCGATGTCATTGACCTTACCGATCTGCTGCGCCGCAGCCTGGCAGGCAAGAGCAGCGCCAGTAAAACACGCAAGCCTGCTGCGAAGGCCAAGGTCGCAGACAAGCAAAGCCCTAAGCCGAAACGACCTGCCGTGCGCAAGAAAACCGGCAAAGCTTCTTGAGCCATAAGCCTTTTGAGGCATACGGAGAAATCGTCCATGGTCAAGCCAGCCAGTGAATACGCGCGCAAGCGCAACTTTGACGTCACCTCCGAGCCTTTGGAGAGCAAACGTAAAGGCAAGGCGCGGTCCGGTGCACTGAGTTTTGTGATTCAGAAGCACGATGCGCGCAACCTGCATTACGACTTTCGGCTGGAACTGGACGGTACGCTGAAGAGCTGGGCGGTGCCCAAAGGGCCCAGCCTGGACCCGAAACAGAAGCGTCTGGCCGTGCATGTCGAAGATCATCCGTTGGACTACGCCGCTTTTGAAGGCAGCATTCCGAAGGGCCAGTACGGCGGAGGCGATGTAATCGTCTGGGACAGGGGCATCTGGCAACCCCATGGTGATCCACGCAAGACCTATGAGGACGGCAAACTCAAGTTCACCCTGATCGGCGAAAAACTCAGTGGCGAGTGGGCGCTGGTGCGCACTCGGCTCAAGGGCAGTGGCAGCAAGGAGCAGTGGCTGCTGATCAAGGAAAAGGACGACATCGCGCGACCTGCCGCCGAATACGATATCACCGAGGCGCAACCGCAAAGCGTGATCAGCGGTGCGCACGTCGGGGCAGGGCGTTCAGCGCCAGCAAAGCCCAAAGCCAAGGCCGTTGAAGCGAAGCCTGCGCGCAAGCCCGCACCCAAAAAGGCGAAAGCCGTTTTCCCGGACACGTTTGCGCCGCAACTGGCGACACTGGTCGATGCGCCGCCTGCGGGCGACTGGCTGTACGAGATCAAGTTTGACGGCTATCGCATGCTGACGCGTATCCAGAATGACGAGGTGCGTCTGTTCACCCGTAACGGCAACGACTGGACTGACCAGTTGCCCGAGCTGACCAAGGCGCTCAAGGGCCTGAAGTTGCAAGATAGTTGGTTCGACGGCGAAGTGGTGGTGCTCGACGAGCAAGGGCTGCCGGATTTTCAGGGGTTGCAGAATGCCTTTGATGAGGGGCACAGCAAAAATATTTTCTATTACCTGTTCGACATGCCGTTTCTGAGCGGCGAAGACCTGCGCGAAGTGCCTCTTGAGCAGCGTCGCGACGCTTTGAAACAAGTGCTCGGCAGCCAGCGCAGCCGCTTGCTGCGCTATTCGGATGCGTTTCAGGCCGGGCATCAGGACATCGTGGCCAGTGCGGCGGCGATGGGCCTGGAGGGCGTAATCGGCAAGCGCGCTGGCAGCGCGTACGTTGGCAAGCGCAATGCCGACTGGATCAAGCTCAAATGCCGGTTGCGCCAGGAATTCGTGATCGTCGGTTATACCGCGCCGCAAGGCAGCCGCTCGGCCTTCGGCGCGCTGTTGTTGGCGGTCAATGACGATGCTCAGGGGCTGGTGTATGCCGGACGGGTCGGCACCGGGTTTACCGAGGCGACGCTCAAACACGTGCACAAGCAACTTAAACCGCTGCACCGCGAGGAATCGCCCTTGGCGAAAAAACTGACCTCGGCGCAGGCGCGCGGCGTGCAGTGGGTCGAGCCGACGCTGGTCTGCGAAGCTGAGTTTGCGCAGTGGACTCGCGAGGGCATCGTGCGTCAGGCAGCGTTTTTCGGCCTGCGCGGCGACAAGCCAGCTGGCGATGTGGTGCGTGAAGACGCTCAGCCAGCCGAGGCTGCGTCAGTCACTCCTGAGCCCTCCAGGTAGCCCGGCAAGAAAACTGCCCGAGGCAAGGTTGATGTGGCGGGCACTGGCATCAGTCATCCGCAGCGGGTGATCGACAGCACTACAGGCACGAAGAAAATCGAGCTTGCGCAGTTTTACGAGTCTATCGCCGACTGGATTCTGCCGTACCTGAACAAGCGGCCAGTGGCATTGCTGCGCTGCCCGGAAGGCATCGACGGCGAGCAGTTTTTTCAGAAACACGCCGAGCACCTTGCCATACCGCATATCAGGCAGCTGGATCGGGCGCTGGATCCCGGCCACGCCGCGCTGATGGAGATCGACTCTGTGCAGGCGCTGGTGGGCGCGGCGCAGATGGGCGCCATCGAGTTGCACACCTGGGGCGCGACCCGCGACAGGATCGAAACACCGGATCATTTTGTGCTGGACCTTGACCCAGACCCGGCGCTGCCCTGGCGCAGCATGATCGAGGCCACGCAAATGGTTCTCGCCGTACTGGAGGAGCTGGGGCTTGAGGCTTTTCTCAAGACCAGTGGCGGCAAAGGCATGCACATTATTGTGCCGCTGGCGCGACAGGCCGAGTGGGACACCGTGAAAGCCTTCGCCAAGGCCATCGCCGAGTTCATCAGCCGTCAGTTGCCGGAACGCTTCACAGCCACAATGGGGCCGAAAAACCGGGTCGGCAAGATTTTCATCGATTACCTGCGCAACAGTCGTGGCGGCAGCACAGTGACCGCCTATTCGGTACGCGCCCGGCCGGGTTTGCCGGTCTCGGTGCCGATTGCGCTGCATGAGCTGACCGGTCTGACGTCGTCGGCGCAATGGGACATCACCAACCTTGAGCAACGCTTGAGCCAGCTCAAGAGTGACCCGTGGGCCGGTTACAGCAACCGGCGCAAAATCACGCAAAAGATGTGGAAACAGCTGGGGGCTAAACAGCCTTGAAATCAGGCGGGTCTTCTATTTCACCGCCAACCGGCCAGGCAGGAAGCTGACGGGTTGGCGGTGAACGCACAGATCAGAGAATGCGGTAGAGCAAACGCTCGACCCTGACCCGGCTGACCCGCTTGAGGAACTTGCGCACTCCTTCAGGATAATTGGCCAGCGTGTCGAGCTCGTCGTACTGGTTGACGCGTTGTGTGTTGCGCATCAATTGGGCGATTTCCGCTTCACGCGGGTCGGTCCACTGGCCTTGCGGATCATCGATCAGCAAGCCGTTTTCCAGGTCGAGGTTGAACGCACGAGGGTTCAGGTTGTTGCCGGTCAGCAAGGTATAACGCTGATCGACCCAGATCCCCTTGAGGTGGAAGGTGTTGTCGCCGTGCTTCCACAAGTGCACGTTCAGACGCTGCTGGGCGATGGCCTTCTGGTGCTTGTGGGCAAAGCGTCGCAGGCTGATTTCGTACAGATAGGGCAGGGCCGAAATCACTTTGAACGGCTCGTCCGGGTCAATGAAGAAATCGTTGGCGGTCTTGTCGCCAATGATGATATCGACCTTTACGCCGCGCTTGAGCGCCCGATTGATCTCGCGGGTAACCGCTACGGGAAGGTTGAAATACGGTGTGCAGATGGTCAGCTGGATCTTGCTGGACGCGATCAGGTCGCAGATCGCGCGGTTGAGGCTGTTGCGCGGCCCCACACCCAGCAGCGGAATCACCCGCAACTGGCCGTTTTCCTTGTCGCCTGCCGACGTGTCGTACGTGGCGCGCTTCAAATCACTGCGAAAGGCGCGGATTTCGCTGCGCAGGCTGCGAGAGCTCGGCGGCGATTGCAGGTCCAGGCGGTGCACGGCCGCTGATGGCAGTATTTCCCGCTGCACCAGGTGCTCGAAAGAGTCGGCCAGCGGCGCGCTTTCGATCAGGTGATAACGGTCCAGCCGGTATTTGTCGAGCTTGTGCAGGTAGACGTTGTTGATGCTCGCGCCGCTGTAGATCACGCAGTCATCGATCACGCTGCCCTTGAGGTGCAGCACGCCGAACAGCTCGCGGGTCTGCACCGGCACGCCGTAGATCGGCACTTCTTCGTCGTATTCAAGGTTCTGTGCCTGATACCAGGTCGAGTTGCCCGGTTGCCGACCGGCACCGATCAGGCCGCGCTGGGCGCGAAACCAGTCGACCAGCACCACCACGTCCAGCTCGGGCCGTGCAGCCTTGGCGGCGTACAGCGCGTCGAGGATTTCCTGGCCGGCTTCATCCTGTTGCAGGTACAACGCGATGATATAGATGCGCCGCGTGGCCGAAGCGATCTTCTCCAGCAGGCAGCGCCGGTAGTCGGCGGCAGAAGGAACAATGGAGATTGCATCACTCGACAAGGCAAAACCGCGAAGCGCTGCCAGGGTCGAGCGTCGGAAAGTGGACTGCATAGGCCTCTCGATGGGAAAACCAACAGCGTACGAGCTTACACGAGAGTCGCGCTCAGGTGGCTGTCCACGACCTGTTTCAAAGCATTGCTGTGTGACGCGAAGCGCACACTGTGTAACTTTTTGCATGCAAATAAATGATAAGCATTCCCAGTAACATATGGTAGCATTTCGCATCCACTGAGTCGGTCATCTCCAGGAAGGTTTCTTCCGATCTCGCTCATTCCGTCAGCAGGACCTCTTCATGCACACCTCATCGATCCCGATGCGCCTTACGTTGCTCGCTTTTTGCTGTTCCATGGGTTCTCCGGCCTGGGCCGCTACGGCGGCTGCCAGTCAGCAGGACGGGCCGATGGTCTTGGGCGAGACCGACATCAGCGCCGACAAGGCCGACCCGCATGCGCTGCCGCCCGTGTACGCAGGCGGGCAGGTGGCTCGCGGCGGGCAGCTTGGCGTGCTGGGCAATGCCGACATCATGGATGTGCCGTTCACCATGACCAGCTACACCGAACAATTGATCGAGGACCAGCAGGCCGAAGACGTCGGCGATGTACTGCTCAATGATGCGTCGGTGCGCCAGTCAAGCGGCTATGCCAACGCCTCGAAGATCTTCGTCATTCGTGGCCTCAAGCTGACCACCGACGATATTTCCTATAACGGCCTCTACGGTGTGCTGCCGCGCCAGATCATCTCGACCGATGCGCTGGAGCGGGTTGAAGTGTTCAAAGGCCCCAATGCCTTCATCAACGGCGTCACCCCGACCGGCTCCGGGATTGGCGGCGGCGTCAACCTGCAGCCCAAGCGTGCACAGGACACACCGACGCGGCGTTTTACCACCGACATCAGCAGCGATGGCCGGATCGGCGAGCATCTGGACCTCGGCCAGCGCTTTGGCGAGGGCAATCGTTTCGGTGCGCGCCTGAATCTGTCTCAGCGCGAAGGCGAAACCGGCGTTGAGGACGAAGAGCATCGCAGCAAGCTGTTTGCCCTGGGGCTTGATTATCGGGGTGACAACTTCCGACTTTCCGGCGATTTTGCTTACCAGAAGCAGCGCATCAACCAGAGCCGCAACACGGTATTCGTCGGCAGCGGCCTGACCCGCGTGCCGCATGCGCCGGATGCCGACACCAATTACGCGCCGAACTGGACCTGGACTGAAACCGAAGACACCTTCGGCATGAGCCGCGCCGAGTACGACCTCAATGACGACTGGACGCTGTACGCCGCAGCCGGTGCCAAGCACACCCGTGAAAACGGAATCTACGGCTCGCCGACCATCAACGATGCCGCAGGCAACATCACCGCGTCACCGTCTTCGATCCCGCACGACGAAGACAACAAGACGGTTATGGCCGGCATCAACGGCAAGCTGCAGACCGGCGCGGTCAGTCATAAGGTCAACGTCGGCCTGTCCGGCATCTGGACCGAGCAGCGCAGTGCCTTTCTGTTTGGCGGCCCTGCGAGCAGCAACCTATACGACCCCGTTGAAACAACGCGTCCTGCGCTGGACAGCTTCTCGGGCGGTGACCTCAGTGATCCGGGCATTATCGGCAAGAGCCGCATGCGCAGCGTAGCGTTCTCCGATACCTTGGGTTTTTTCGATGACCGCCTGTTGTTGACGGCAGGCCTGCGTCGCCAGCAACTGCGTGTCGAGGGTTATGACTACGGCAGTGGCCCGCGCAACGCGCTGTATGACGAGGCGATTACCACGCCGGTCTATGGGTTGGTGTTCAAGCCCTGGCGCTATGTGTCGTTCTATGCCAACCGCATTGAAGGTCTGGCGCAGGGGCCGACGGCGCCGAGCACAGTGACGATCAACCCCGGCGAGGTGTTCGCACCGGCGCGCTCCAAACAGGTAGAAGCCGGCGTGAAGCTGGACATGGGAACGTTCGGCGCAAGCCTGGGTGCGTACCGCATCGAACAGCCGACTGACGGCTATCAGATTCAGGATGGAAGCGGAACGCGCTACGTCCGCGAGGGCGAACAGCGCAACCGTGGCGTGGAAATGAACGTGTTCGGCGAGCCTGTCAGCGGCCTGCGTCTGCTGGCCGGTCTGACCCTGATGGACACCGAGGTGAGCGGTACGTCCGGTGGCAGCAACGATGGCAACAGGGCCATTGGTGTGCCGACCTTCCAGTTCAATGCCGGTGCCGACTGGGATGTGCCAGGCATCGCAGGCGCTGCCATCAATGCGCGCATGCTGCGCACCGGTGGACAGTATATCGATGCCGCAAACACCCTGAGCATTCCCACCTGGAACCGTTTCGATCTGGGCGCACGCTACACCTTCAACGTGGCGCAAAAGGACGTCACACTGCGTGCAAATGTCGAAAACCTGATGAACAAGGATTATTGGGAATCGGCCTACGGAGGCTATCTGACTCAGGGCGAGCCACGCACCTTGAAGCTGTCCGGTACCCTCGATTTCTGATGAATCGGCGCTGGCTGCATCGCAGGATGCAGCCAGCCGCTCGATCAGTAGCCGTTACGCTTGAGAATGGCATCAATGCTTTCTTTCGCGGGCCGACCATAGAACTTCAACAGTTCAGCGGTGCGGTTAGTGAAGAAGCCATCGACACCGTCATTGCGGATGCGCTTGAAGTCCGCCGCGTCGTCCACGGTATACGGGTGGATGACCATGCCTTTTTCATGCGTCAGGTTGTTCATCCAGGGTTTGACCAGGTCCATGTAGCTCTGGTCGCCGCCTTGGGCCAATTGCGACGAAGGGCCGGTGCCGATCGCGCCATAGGCTTTGGCCCAGTCAATCCACTTCTGGAATTCCTCCGGCGACTTGACCTCCTGCGCTGCATAATAGCTGGCCTTGTCCTTGGCCCCCGAGTCCTTGAACGCGACGCTGGATTTAGGCTCTATCGACCCTTCGCCAATCCACAGCAACAGCACCTTGGGCACCTGCGGCATTTCTTTTTGCAGCAGTTCCAGGCTCTGTTTCTCGAAGGTCTGCAACACGACGCGCCCCGGCATGTGCGCGACGTTGACATGCCCGGCAGCAGCAGCGGGCCGCTGAGTAAGCCAGCCGCGCTTGGCCAGCACTTTTTTCAGGTCGGCTTCAACGCCGGGAAACTTGTTCGGCACCTTGGTTTCGATGTACAGACCCGGCTTGTTGGCGCCGCCCTCGGCGATGTCGATGACTTCGTCCAGGGTCAGAATCTGCAAGCCGTTGTAGCTGTCGCGCGCGCGGTCCGGATAGGCCTTGTTGAACCACGAGCCTGCGTCCAGCTGTTTGAGTTCTGCCAGCGTGAAGGTGCTGACCGGATCCTTGACCCGCGTGGGGAACACTTGGGCGATGTTGGTGGTGCGTTCCAGCACGTCGTCGTGCAGCGCAATCAGCACGCCATCCTTGGTGCGCTGGATGTCCATCTCCAGATAATCCGCGCCCAGATCCCGCGCCAGGGTATAGGCCGGGATGGTTTCTTCCGGTGCGTCAAACGAGGCACCGCGATGGGCGATCGCGGCGGGCCAGGGCAGGCCGTATTTCTCGCTCAACACCTTGCCCGGCGCATCCGCCGCCGCTGCCATACCGGATGACAGCATCAGGCCCGACATGACCGCCGCGGCCAGGAGGGTCTTTTTCAACAGGGTTGTGGTCAACAGCGTGGTGGAAAATCCGTGCATGGGCGGTGGGTTCCTTGTGGGGGAAAGGCGTTCGACTGCGCCAGCCACTACCGTCGCTGGTCGTCGTGCTGCACGCAACGATAGCGCACTATCGGGTTGCCGAGGTGGGTTGTGCCCCAGTCTGTCCGGCAAATGCGTCCGCTTTATGACGGTGTAGCGCTGCACAAATGCACCGAGTCGCGTTACTGTCAGCGTTTTGATGACCGAACAGGAGCGCACATGACAACGGTATTGGTGCTGGTCGAAAATCTGGACACGTATTTGCCGATTCTGGAAAGCAGCGGCTTCCAGTTGATTCGCGCCCCGACGGCCGAAAAACGCGCCGAAGCGATTGCCACTCACGGGCAGAACATCAGCGCTGTTGTCACGCGTGGGCCACTGGGGTTTTTCGCTGGGGAAATGGACGCGTTGCCGCACCTGCGCATCATTTGTGTGAGCGGTGCCGGCTACGAGAAGATCGATTTGCCCGCTGCACAGGCACGCGGTATTACCGTCACCAATGGCGCCGGGGTCAACGCGCCTACCGTGGCCGATCATGCACTGGCATTGTTACTTTCGCTGGTGCGCGACATTCCACAGGCAGACGCCTCGGTACGCCGCAGTGAGTGGCGCAAGGCTGTGCGTCCCTCACTGGCAGGCAAGCGCCTGGGGATCATCGGCCTGGGGGCGGTAGGTCTGGCGATCGCCAAGCGTGCGGCTGCATTCGACATCGTCATCGGCTATCACAATCGCAAGCCGCGTCACGACTGCAGCTACACCTGGCATGAAACGGCGCAGGCGCTGGCGGCCGAGTCGGACTTTTTGATGATTGCCACGCCCGGTGGCAACAGCACGCAACATCTGGTCGATGCGCAGGTGCTGGCAGCGCTGGGGCCTGACGGTTTTCTGGTCAATATTGCCCGCGCCAGCGTTGTGGACACCGGCGCGCTGGTCAGTGCGCTTGAGAATGAGCAGATTGCCGGGGCTGCGCTGGACGTTTTCGATGACGAGCCGAAGGTGCCGGACGTGTTCAAGACCCTGAACAACGTGGTGCTCACGCCGCATGTGGCAGGCTTGTCGCCCGAAGCGTCGAGGGACAGCGTGCAGAGGGTCAACGATAACCTGCTGGCGTTCTTTTCCGGCCAGCCGGTGCTCACGCCCATCACCGAGTGAGGACCGTGCAGCGCTGCATGCAGCGTCTTGCCGGACCGCCCATTCTGATTGCGCTTTTGCCTGTTTATAGTCCGTTCCGATTGCACAAAACCGGATGGGGAGCAGGGTATGGGCGTAGCAGACAAAGCGGTCAGAACATTGCAGATCGGGCTGGTAGGGGATTTCATCGCCCAAGTGCCTGCGCATCAGGCGATCCCGTTGGCGTTGCAGATGGCCGCCGACGCACTACAGGCTCAGGTCGCCATCACATGGTTGCCGACGCCGCAGATCGGTGACGGCGCGCGTCTCGGCCAGTTCGACGGTGTGTGGTGCGTACCCGCCAGCCCGTACCGCGACATGCAGGGCGCGCTGACGGCGATCCGTTTTGCCCGCGAGCGGCTGGTGCCGTTTCTGGGGACGTGCGGCGGTTTTCAGCATGCGTTGGTTGAGTACGCAAGAAACTGCCTGGGCTGGGCGGACGCCGAGCATGGTGAAACGGCGCCGGAGGCGGCAAACGTGATCATTGCGCCGCTCAGTTGCTCGTTGGTCGATGCCCTGGCACCGATTCATCTGCAACCCGACACACTGATCGCTCAGGCCTACGGCACGCTGGATATCGAAGAGCGCTACCATTGCCGCTATGGCCTGCGCAGCGAGCTGGAATCAGCGCTGTTCGGCACGGCGTTGAAGGTCAGCGGACGAGGCCCGGAACGTGATGTACGCTGCATGGAGTTGCAGGGGCATCCGTTCTTCGTCGCCACCCTGTTCCAGCCGGAACGTGCTGCGCTGATGGGCAGAATTCCACCGGTGGTCGATGCTTTTCTGCGCGCCTGCATCGCCTCTGCAGCGGGTGACGAATCGTGATTGCGGCACGTTTCCCCACGCCTTACTTCGCGGTGGTGTTCACCTCGTTGCGTATGCCTGACGAGGGGCAGGCGTACGCAACGGCCGCACAGCGGATGGTCGAACTGGCCCGTCAGCAACCGGGCTTCCTGGGTGTGGAGTCGGCGCGGGGCGACGATGGACTGGGTGTGACCGTTTCCTACTGGACCGACGAGGCAGCGATCCTGGCCTGGAAGCAGCAGGCCGAGCACGCCGCGGTCCGCGAGCAGGGCCGCGCGCGCTGGTATCAGGCCTTTGTCACGCGGGTCTGCAAGGTGGAGCGCGATTATTCGTTCAACGCCCTTTAACGTCAGGGCATGATCGGCGGCGTATACGTCAGCGTGGTGCCCAGCGCCCAGAGCAGAAACAGCACCAGCGGCGCATGGACCAGCAACTGCACGAACGAAAAGCCGATCAGGTCCCGCGCCTTCAGGCCCAGCACGCCCAGCAGCGGCAGCATGTAGAACGGGTTGATCAGGTTGGGCAAGGCTTCGGCTGCGTTGTAGATCTGCACTGCCCAGCCGAGGTGATACTGCAGATCATTGGCCACCTGCATCACGTAAGGGGCTTCGATGATCCACTTGCCGCCACCCGAGGGAATGAAGAACCCCAGAATCGCCGAATAGACGCCCATCAGAATCGCGTAGGTGTCGTGGGAAGCAATGCTGGTGAAGAACGTCGAAATGTAATGCGCCAGGGTCTGGGCATCAGCGCCCTTAACCGTGGTCAGCAAGGCGGCGATCGAGCCGTACAGCGGAAACTGAATCAGCACGCCGGTGGTGGTCGGCACGGCCCGCGCCACGGCATCGAGAAAACTGCGCGGCCGCCAGTGCAATAGCGCACCGAGCATGATGAACAGAAAGTTGTAGGTATTGAGCCCCGATATCGCAGTGATTGCAGGCTTGTTGGAAAACTCGTTGAACAGCCAGCCAACCCCCAGCACAACCATCAGGATAATCAGCAGCGGGCTGTATTCCAGCCATTCGCCTGGCCGGGTTCTGGCGGGCAGCGGCGGCAGATTGAACGCCGGGTCGATGCCGCAGGCCTTGGCGTCGCGGGCGCTGTTGGGGCCGGGCGCCGTGGCATAGGCGACGATCAGCGAGATGACGAGCAGCGCTGCGAGCATGACTCCGGACTGCCAGAGAAAGATGGTTTCAGTGAACGGAATTACACCGGTGATCGCCAGAATCGATGGCGGCAGGCTGGCCGGGTTGGCCTGCAACTGTGCAGCGGACGATGACAGCCCCAGCGCCCATACCGCGCCAAGCCCCAGATAGGCGGCGGCACCGGCTGCGCGGTAGTCCATACGCAGGTCGGTGCGGCGGGCGAGCGCACGCACCAGCAAACCGCCGAACACCAGTGACAGCCCCCAGTTGAGCAGCGAGGCCAGCATGGAAATCAGCGCCACCCAGGCCACCGCCGAGCGGCCGTTGCGCGGCACCCGTGCCAGACGGTCGATCAGGCGTACTGCGGGCGGTGAGCTGGCGACCACGTAACCACCGATGACCACGAAGGCCATCTGCATGGTGAACGGAATCAGGCTCCAGAAACCGTCTCCGAAGGCCTTGGCGGCGTCGGTCGGACGCGCACCGATGGCGAACGTCGCCAGCGTGACGATGACCACCGCCAGCGCGGCGAATACCCATGAATCCGGAAACCAGCGCTCAGCCCAGGCGGCACACCGCAAGGCAAATCGGGCGGAGCGGCTTTCTTCAATGTTGGCGGCCATCAGAGGCACCTCTTTTTGTCGTTATTATTGGGGTTTACCGGCGCGTAGGCACACTAGGTATAGCGATCCCTGTGGGAGCGACCGGGTCGGCGATGCGCATTGCTCATGAAGACGTTGGTGCAGACGCACCCTTTTTCAGGCGCTGCGCCGACCCTTTCGTGGACAAGTCCACTCCCACGGCCTCCGGCCAGAATCAAAAGCGAAATTGTGCGTAGTGTTGAGCGTTATACATAAATCCGTTCTTGATTCTGGCCGAAGGGCGTGGGAGCGAACTTGTTCGCGAAGACTGTGGTCCAGACAATGAAATTTGGAGAATGTACCGGCCCTTTCGCGAACAAGCGAAGCGTCGCCCGGTCCGCTCCCACGCCCTTCGGGCAGAAGCCCGTGTTTTGGACTCATCCAGATTGGTGTGTAACGCTGAGCGCTGGAGCTGTGAGCGACAGGTGTATGGATCAGAAAATCATCTCGATCACGTCATCCGGCACGATCAGCTTGCCGGCGGTTTTGGCCACGATTTCTTCCACGCTGACCCCCGGTGCGCGTTCGCGGAGGATGAAGGCGCCGTTTTCGATTTGCAGATACGCAAGGTCAGTCAGCACCTTGCGGATGCAGCCCGCGCCAGTCAGTGGCAGGCTGCAGCGGGGCAGCAGTTTGGATTCGCCGTCCTTGGATGCATGGGTCATGGTCACGATGATATTGTCGGCACCGGCCACCAGGTCCATCGCGCCGCCCATGCCCTTGATCAACTTGCCGGGGATCATCCAGGAGGCAATATTGCCCTCGACGTCCACCTCGAAAGCACCCAGCACCGTCAGGTCCACATGGCCGCCGCGAATCATGGCAAACGACTCGGCAGACGAGAAAATCGACGCACCGAGGCGCGCAGTCACCGTCTGCTTGCCCGCGTTGATCATGTCCGCATCAATGGTTTCTTCGGTGGGAAACGCGCCCATGCCCAAGAGGCCGTTTTCCGATTGCAGCATGACGTCGATGTCGTCCGGCACATAGTTGGCCACCAGCGTCGGGATGCCGATGCCGAGGTTTACGTAATAACCGTCCTTGAGTTCACGGGCGACGCGTTGAGCCATTTGTTCGCGGGAAAGTGCCATGGTCTGAAATCTCTTTGTTGTTATAGGCCTGAACAGGCTCGGTCATCAGGATTTTCTGACGGTGCGCTGTTCGATGCGCTTCTCGAAGGTGCCCTGAATCACGCGGTCGACGTAAATGCCTGGCGTGTGGATCTCGGTAGGCAGCAATACGCCCGGCTCGACGATTTCTTCGACCTCGACCACGGTTATCCGTCCAGCGGTGGCTACTACCGGATTGAAGTTCTGTGCGGTATGACGATAGATCACGTTGCCGAAATGGTCGGCTTTCCAGCCCTTGATGAGCGCAAAGTCGCCAGTGATGGCCTCTTCCAGAATGACGTTGCGGCCATTGAACTGGCGAGTTTCCTTGCCCTCGGCCACCGGTGTTCCGTAGCCGGTGGCGGTATAGAACGCAGGAATGCCCGCGCCACCTGCGCGCAGTTTTTCAGCCAGTGTGCCTTGCGGGGTGAGCTCGACTTGCAGCTCGCCGCTGAGCAACTGTTTTTCGAACAAGGCGTTTTCACCGACATAGGATGAAATCATTTTGCGGATCTGTCGGTCCTCCAGCAGGATGCCCAGCCCGAAACCGTCGACACCGCAATTGTTGGAAACGACGGTCAGGCCCTTGATGCCCATGCGCTTGATCTGCGCTATCAGGTTTTCAGGAATGCCGCACAGGCCAAAGCCGCCGCAGAGCACCGTCATGTTGTCGGTGAGCCCGGAGAGGGCTTCTTCGTAGGTCGCTACTCGTTTGTCGAGTCCAGCCATGATGGTCCGCCTTTTATAGTTGTTGACCGGCAGTCGCGCCGCCGGAGGATGGCTTGATGTGCATCTTCTCCTGATGAGACTGATTTGTTAATTTTGTTTTTCATATTGATTGATAAGAAAAGCAAATATATGAACATCAAACAACTTCGCGCCTTTCTGGCTGTGGCGCAGCATTTGAGCTTTGCCCAGGCCGGGGAGCGGCTGAACCTGTCGCAGCCTGCGCTGAGCCTGACCATCAAGGGCCTGGAGGAGGATCTCGGCGGGCAACTGTTGACGCGCACCACGCGCAACGTCGGCCTGACGCCTGAAGGCGAAACCCTGCTGCCGTTGGCGCGCCAGCTATTGGCCGACTGGGACAACACCGAAGAGCTGCTGCGCCAGCGCTTCACCCTGCAAATGGGCCGGGTTTCGATCGCTGCCATGCCATCGTTCGCCGGCAACCTGCTGCCTGCCGCACTGAAGGTTTTTCGCGGGCGTTACCCGAGGGTCAATGTCGCGGTGCATGACGTGATCAACGAGCAAGTACTGGAGATGGTGCGTCACCGTCGCGTTGAGCTGGGGATCGGTTTCGAGCCGGAGTCCAGCAGCGCCTTGCTGTTTACACCGTTCTATACGGACCGCTTCGTGGCGGTGGTCGCCAGGGATTCGCCACTGGCCGAACTTGGCGAGGTGTCCTGGGCGGCGCTGTTGCGCGAGGACTTTATTGCGTTACAACGGCCGTCAGCCGTGCGCTTGCTGCTGGAGCAGGCCGTCGAGCCCCTGCATGGCAAGCTGGCGGTGGCGTTTGAAAGCCATCAGTTGTCGACCATCGGGCGCATGGTCGCTAATGGCTTGGGCGTCAGCGCGGTGCCGTCGCTGTGCATCGGGCAGATGCAGGAACTCGGGGCCTGTTGCATCGCACTGGTAGAACCGCACATCGAGCGTCGTATCGGGCTGATGATGCTCGCCAATCACACATTGTCCGCCGCTGCGCAGACTTTGCGCGACGTATTGATCGAAAACGCTCGGGAAAGTCGATAGGCACTATCACGGCGGATGATTTTTGCTGCGCCAGGGGCGGGCGTAACCTTGCTCCATTCCTGCAATGAAGCCCGCCCGGAGGCCCCAGATGAACCGTATGCTTGCGCTTGTCCTGATATTTACTGTTGCGCTGGTCTCCGGTTGCTCCACGCATCACGCTGTCGAACAACGTGCATTCAGCGCTGAAGAAAGCCATCAACTGGCGCTTGAAGACCTGAATCGTCGCGGCCTGTCGTTTGAAGAGTATCAGGCACGCAAGGCGCAATTGCTGGCAGACCCGCAGATCCAGCAAGTGCGTGAGTTCGATGACAACGGCGAAACCAGCGTCGATGTGAGCGTTATGGAGCCGTCTCCACGGGGTTAACAGTCTGCTTGAAACTTCTGTTTCCTAAAACTGTATGGCAAGAATTATCAGACAACTGTCCGTGTGTTTCTTGTAACGCCTCCGCTAGGGTGAGCATCTGACTCATTGCTGCGGACAGGCTTTATGGTGCTCTCTTTCGATTTGCTTCTCGCTTTTGCGTTGTTTGCCTTCGTCACATCGGTGACGCCCGGGCCGAACAACATGATGCTGCTGGCCTCCGGCGTCAATTTCGGTTTCAGCCGAACCCTCCCGCACATGCTTGGCATCAGCATCGGTTTTTTCATATTGGTACTGGCTGTCGGTTTTGGTCTGGGCAGCGTGTTCAAGGCGTGGCCGATTCTCTATACGGTTATGCGCTATGTGGGCGCGGCCTATCTGCTGTACCTGGCCTGGAAAATCGCCACGTCAGGCCCTGCTGCCGAGAACACTGACAGCCAGGGCAAGCCGTTCAGTTTCATGAGCGCGGCGCTTTTTCAGTGGGTCAACCCCAAGGCCTGGATCATGGCGATCGGTGCAATCAGCACGTACACCCCGATGCAGGGTTACTTCTACAACGTGGTGGTGATCTCGGCGGTGTTTGCGTTGATCAACCTGCCCAGCGTAGGCATCTGGGCCGGTTTTGGCAGTTTGTTGCGCAACGTTCTGCGCGATCCGCTGGGCCTGCGTATTTTCAACGGCGTGATGGCTGCGCTGCTGGTCGCATCGCTCTATCCGTTGTTTGTCGAGCATTAAGCCCAAGGCATTACAGCGCCAGTTGCAGATGCCCGCCTGCCTGCTTGTGACGCGCCTGCAATCGGCGTTGCAGGCCGTGGTAGAAATGTTCCAGCCCCTCATGCAGCCGCTCGGTGAGAATCTCGTCCAGCGTGCCACCTTCTTCGTTGTCGCCATAGCTGATCTGCGTATCGATGGCGAAGATGCCGTGCAGCACTTCCTGGGACTTGAGCGCCGAAAGCACCGGCTTGAGCGCGTAATCCACAGCCAGCATGTGCGCGATACTGCCACCGGTGGCCAATGGCAAGACCACTTTGCCGTGCAGGGCGCGCTCCGGTAGCAGGTCGAGCAGGGTTTTCAATGCCCCGGAAAATGACGCTTTGTAGACCGGCGTGCCGATCAACACACCATCGGCCTGCCTGACGGCTTCGACAAACTCCAGTACCTGCGGGCTGTCGAAGCGGGCGAAGAGCAGGTCTTCGGCATTGAAGTCGCGGATGCGCAATGTGGTGACTTCAACCCCGTGCTCCTGCAACCAGCGGCCAGCATGAGCCAGCACCACACCTGAACGTGATTTGGGGGACGGACTGCCTGAAAGTGAAACAACGAGCATGCGGGAATTCCTTGCGATAAGCGTCCCTCTGCAAAGCAGCTTGTGTGCCAGCCCGATGCAAACGTCCCGATAACCCCAAGGCGCGGGGGCTTGGGGTTGTCAGCGCAATGACTGCGGGCTGCGCGCACTGACGCATCGGCCTGATAACTGTTGATTGGCTGTTGATCCAGCAACAGTATGGCGGTGTGCGCAGGCAAAAAAATCCCCGCAACCGGGGTCGCAGGGAGGGCGTGCAACTGCAGTCTGATCAGTTGCGGAACGCCGCGCCGGTCTGCACCACGCTGGCCGAGCCGAGTAGCTGGCTGATGAATCGGCTCCAGCGGGTGATATCGGCCGGGCCGACGAACACGACATCCTGTGCCTTGAGCTCAAACTGTCCCGCCAACAGGTAGGCCGTGGGTTTTTTGGCATTGAGGTGGTAAACGGTCGATGTGGATGTCGCAGCGGCGAAGTTTTCCGCGCCGCGTATCACGTACACCGCATTGCCGTCTGCGCTGTCGGGGCTGAGCCCGCCAGAGTTTCCGAGGGCTTCGAGCAGCGTCAGGCGGGTGGTGCCGAAAGAAATGACCTGCGGATTGCGCACTTCGCCCAGCACGTAGATCTTGTTTCTGGAGTTGCTGTTGAGGTGCAGGTAATCGCCATCCTTGAGGAAAATCCTGCTCAGTTTCGAGTCCTTGCGGTTCAGCGCGTCGATGTCGATCAGGTAATCCCGGCCGTCGCGGCGCAGGGTCAGCCCTGCCAGGTTTGCATCGGTCAGGTCAACGCCTGCGACGCTCACCGCCTGCACCAGGCTCAGCGGAATGTTGGTGACCGGTTGCGGGCCGGGCACCTTGAACGAGCCGGACAGCAGTATCCGCTGGCTGTTGTAGCGCAATACTTTGACGTCGACTTTAACCTCGGTGTATTGCGGTGCCAGGCCCATGCGCAATTGCTCGCGAACCTCGCCGACTGTCCTGCCACCGGCGCGAATTCGGCCGACATACGGAAAATACAGCGTGCCGTCGTTCAACACTTCCCGGGTATTGGCATCCAGTTGGTCCTGAGAGCCCGGCGCGGTCAGTTCCGGGTGCTCGAAGACGGTGACCAGCAAGGTGTCGCCCGCGCCGATCACGTATTCCGGGGTTTTGTAGTCGAGCAATTCCTGTGGCAGTGCCCTGGCTTCTGCGGTAGCGCGTTGCTGCTGTTGCTGGAGGCTTTTGGGGGTCACCTCGACCAATTGCGCTTTGGGTTCATCGGGCTCGCTGCTGGTAACGTCGTCCGGTGTCATGTGCTGGCCCGGTGCAAACGCACAGCCTTGCAGGGTCAGAGCGGTGAGCAACAAGGCCGCTAACGTCAGCTTCATAGGGTGTTTCCTTTCATGGCATTGCTCCTGTCTTTCTTTGGGGGGCTGTGTAGGCAGTGCTGGGTAAGGAGGGGCTCGGCGCGTTCTGCTCAGCCAGCGAATGCGTCAGAAAGCGTTTTTGTTGACGAAACCCTTGAGCAGCGTCAGCAGAATGATTTTCAGGTCCAGCCAGATCGACCAGTGCTCGATGTATTCCAGATCGAATTCGACACGCATGCGCATCTTGTCCAGCGTGTCGGTTTCGCCACGCCAGCCATTGATTTGTGCCCAGCCGGTGATGCCGGGTTTGACCTTGTGGCGCAACATGTAGCCGCTCACCTGCTTGCGGTACTGTTCGTTGTGCGCAACGGCGTGCGGGCGCGGGCCGACGATGGACATCTCGCCATGCAGCACGTTGAAGAACTGCGGCAGTTCATCCAGCGAGGTGCGCCGCAAGAAAGCCCCTAGCGGCGTCACGCGAATGTCGTTGCGCGTTGCCTGGCGCACGCCTTCGGCCGTCTCCTGCACGATCATGCTGCGAAACTTCCAGACCATGATCGAGCGGCCGTCCAGCCCGTAACGGCGCTGACGAAACAGCACCGGGCCCGGCGACGTCAGTTTGATGGCGGTGGCGATCAGCAGCAGTGGCACGGCGATGAGCAGCAGGATCAGGCTGGACAGCAGAATGTCTTCGGCGCGTTTGGCCAGGCTCCATGCGCCGTCCATGGGCGAGTCGAAGATGCTGATGCTGGCCAGGCCATTGATGCTCTCGCTGCGGGCATGCAGCAGGTCGAACATGAACACGTCCGGGATCAGGTAAACCGATGCGGTGGTGTCGCTCAGGCCGGTAATCAGCTCGCTCAATTGCGCATCGGCGCTGAAGGCGAGGGTGATGTACACCTTGTCGATCCGGCCTTCCCGGGCGTCCTCGATCAACTGATCCAGATCACCCAGCACCGGCAGGCGACGTTTCTCGCCCTGCAGGTTCATCTGTTGCGGATGCGAATCGTAAAAACCCAGCAGGTTCAGCCCCATCCACGGCGCCAGGGAAATGGACCGGGCCAGACGCTCACCCACCTGGCCGGTGCCGACAATCGCGACCCGCCGGGTATTGAAGCCGTGCCGACGCAGTTTATGCAGCGTCAGACGGATCAGCAGCCGATAGCCGCACAGCACCGCAAGAACCAGCACGAACCAGCGCAACTGTCCGTTATCGGGCAGTTGTATCCGGTTGATCAGCAGGTAGTTCAGCGATTGCAGCGTGACGAAGGTCATGGCCCAGTAACTGAAGACTTTGGTCAGCTCGCGCAAAATGCGCTCGCCACGCCATGAGCCATACAACTGGTGATACTCGCTGACCCAGTGAAACACCAGCACCGCAAGGATGATGTGGAACCAGGCTTCGGTGCTGTCGATGGCCGTCAGCCCGGACTGCCAATGTCCGATCAGAACAATGACGGTCAAGTCCAGCAGGCGATGGGCGAGCGACAGCGCTGACTGATGGGCATGCAGGATGCCGCGGACGGAGGTGCGCATTGTGTTGTTCGCTCAGACGGTTTTTATGGGAACAACACGGCCAGGCAGTTCGCTGCTGGCAACCAGCGCCTGTTGAGCGCTCCAGTGCTGTTGAGGCAGGCGCGCGAGATAAACCAACTGCGCAGTGCTCAGGCGGTTTTCGACGAACGCCTTTATCTCCTGCTCGAAGCGCGCGACCGAGAAGCGCTCTGCATTGGATCGACAGGCCTGTGGTGTGATGCGTGATTGCGCCGCTTCGAATTCACCGATGGCGGCGGTCAGCGACGCTACGTTCTGCTGTCGGTAGAGCACGCCGGTCGGGTGCATGTGATCCAGGCCGAGCACCGTCTCCAGCACGCCGCCCTTGCCAAACGCGATCACCGGCGTACCGCAGGCCTGCGCTTCAACCGGGCTGATGCCGAAGTCTTCCTCAGCAGCAAAGACAAAGGCTTTGGCGCTGCGCATGTGTTCCAGCAGGACAGCGGCTGGCTGGAAACCCAGCAGCGTGACATTGGGTGCCAGACGCGCAATGGCCTGCGCCTTGGTGAGGTCCGGCCCGTCACCGATCATGATCAGACGTTTGTCGGGCATGGCAGCGAAGGCTTCGACGATCATCGGCATGCGTTTGTAAGGCACCATGCGCGAGGCGCTGAGATAGAAGTCCTGCCGGGCACCCAGCGGGGTGAAGGCCAGTGTGTCCACGGGCGGGTAGATGACCGTCGAATCCCGGCGATACGCCTTGTTGATGCGCGCACCGATGAACGCCGAATTGGCGATGAATGCATCTACCCCCGCCGCAGTGCGCTGATCCCAGAGGCGCATGTAGTGCAGGACCAGGCGCGCCAGGCTGCTCTTGATTCCCTTGTCCAGCCCGGACTCGCGCAGGTACTGGTGCTGCAAGTCCCAGGCATAGCGGATGGGCGAATTCACATAGCTGATATGCAGTTGGTCCGGGCCGCTGAGCACGCCTTTGGCCACGGCATGGCTGCTGCTGATGATCAGGTCATAGCCGGACAGGTCCAGTTGTTCGATGGCCAGCGGCATCAGCGGCAGGTAGCGAGAATAGTGTTTGCGGGCACCGGGCAGTTTCTGGATGAACGTTGTTCGGGCCACCTTGCCGCGCAGGTGGGCGCGGTCCTGATCGCTGAGAAAGTCGATGACTGAAAACAGATCAGCCTGTGGCCAGACGTTGATCAGCGAAGCAAGCACGCGCTCGGCGCCGGCGTAGCTCACCAGCCAGTCGTGGACGATAGCAATTCTCATGGAAGTTCCTTGCGGTAATGGCCCGCTCTACTGCAGACGCGGCAGTGCGCGTCCTGGCGTTGCTGTTGTTTCAGGGTTTGCCTGGGGACGATTCGGGGGCGACATGGTGTTTGCCTTGCACGGCAGGCTCCAGCAGCGCATCGATACGCTGGGAAAGACGCTGTGCGGAAATCTCCCAGGAAAAGCGCTGCACGTTCTTCAGGCCTTGCCGACGCAATGCCTGACGCAACGGTGCGTCGCTGAGTACGCGATGCATCGCGGCGGCCATATGGCTGACGTCCAGCGGGTCGAAATACAGCGCGCTGGCTTGCAGGACCTCTGGGATCGAGGCAGCATTGGCCGCCAGCACCGGGCAGCCGCACGCCTGGGCTTCCAGCGGCGGAATGCCGAAGCCTTCGTACAGCGAAGGGAAGACAAATGCGCTGGCGCCCTGATACTGCTCGATCAGTTCGGCATCACTGAGCCGACCGAGAAAGCGGATTCGTGGATCGCGACAGGCCAGGCGTTGCAGGTTCGGGTCGGCAAACAGGCTGCTCGCTGCGCCGACGATGTGCAGTTGCAGATCAGCGTGGCCGCGCAGGCTCAGAAAAGCCTGAATCATCCGGTTAAAATTCTTGTGCGCAGCGGGCGAGGACACCGCCAGCAAGTAGTCCGGCTGGTCGCGATGCACCGCACGCGGCGTGAAGTCATCACTGACCGCAGCCGGCAGGACCAACACCTTGTCTTCGGCGTAGCCGTAGAACGACGCGATTTCTCCGCGAGAGAAACTGCTGCCGGTAATCAGCGTTCTGGCCCGCGACAGCAGAATCGGGGTGATGGTCCGATAAGCCAGCCGGAACAGCCGGGTGTAGCTTTGCGGGTAGCGCACATAGTTGATGTCGTGATGAGTCGCGATCTGATTGGCGTAGAACATCGGCCCGGTATTGCTGATGGACACCAGCAGCGGGTTGCCCTTGCGCTTTAGGTGCAGCGGCAGATCGACCTGTTCCCACAGGTGGCCGGTGGCATGCCCGATGTGTTGCACGTCCAGCGTTTTGGCACAGTCGTGCAACCTGATGTTGCGCGGGGCGACGAAGATCAGGTCGTTGCGTAATCGTTGCAGCGCTCTGCACATCTGTTCTGCATAGCGCTGAACACCGCTGACATCCTGGGTGAGAAACCGCGAATTGATAAAAATCATCTCAAGCATCCTGCTCGTGAGGGTGATTTGGCTGGAATGGGGCTGTCTTGTCAGGCGTTTATGACCGTGAACGCATCAACCGGGGTCCAACTGCACGCGTTCGCCATGCCAGGTGCTGCGGTCCTGCAGCGTCTGGGCAAAAATACTTTCGTACTGGTCCAGCATCAGGTCCAGGTTCAACAGCGAAGCCACGCTGTTGCGTGCCTGGCTGCCCAGGCGTGCCAGCAGTTCGGGTTGCTGGTGCAGCTTGAGCATCGCCAGCCCTAGTGAGTCGGGGTCATCGGGGCTGCACAACAGGCCGTTGAGCTGGTCCTGAATGATTTCCGGCAGCCCGCCCATGCGGCTGGCGATGACCGGGCGGGAATGCGCGCAGGCCTCGACGGCCACCAGGCCGAACGGTTCGTTCCACATCGACGGGACGATGGCCACGTCTATGTGTTGGTAGAAGTTTTCGGGCTTCTGGAAGCCGACGAAACTGATGTCGGGTGAGGTCGCCATGGCCCTGAACCTTTTCTCGTCATTCGATTGGCCGCGACCGGCAATCTGCAAGGTGGCCTTGAATGGCAGGTGCTGGAACTGATTGATCAGCCAGCCGACGCCCTTGTTTTCCGACAGCGTGCCCAGGTAGCCGAAGCGCAGCGGTGCCGTATCGTCGGCTGCTTTGGTCTGCCCGGCGTGCGGTGGGGTGAACGGGCTGGCGTTGTGCACCACATAACCGCGCGCGCCCTTGAAATAGCCCTGTGCCTGCAAGGTGTCGAGCATGAATCGGCTGACGCCCACCACGGTACTGACCTGCTCTGACTGTTGCGCATGGTGCTTGCGAAACTGCGTGCACAGCGAGCATTGACGCTGGCAACTTTGACCCTTCTTGAACATGGTACTGCTCAGACATAGCAGGTAAAGGTCGTGCAGGACCTGAACGACAGGGCGGTTGGCGCGGGTGATCTCGTCCCATGCCGACACCGACCAGCCCGTCAGGTTGTGGCACACCACCAGCTCTGGCTGTTCCAGTTCAATCACCTGGCGTACGTAATCGCGCATGCCGCCGTTGTAGCGATCGCGCCAGTGCCAGGCAAACCGTGCCAGACGTCCCGGACGCTGGGGCATGAAGTGCCAGTATTGGTTGAGCAGACCGGCCCGATAGACCTTGACCCGATTGACCTCTGCCAACTGCAGGCCGGGCCGATCGGTTGTGGCCAGCACCGCGATGCTGTAGCCACGTTGCTGCAAGCCTTCGACGGTGCGCTGCAGAATGATCTCTGCACCGCCGCCGATGTCGGGTGCGTAAAGGCTGCTGATGAACAGGATTTTCATAGCGGGTAAGCCTTGTGCAGGCCCAGCACGCGGGCTTCGCCCTCACGAATGGCGTTGTTGAGCAATCGCAGTCGCGGTCCGGCGTCGCAGCGCCATGCATACAGCCGCAACAGGCAGAAAAAAACCAGGCGATTGAACCGGTAGCTCAGCGTCGAACGTGCCCAGACGTGTTTGTCGAACCAGGCCTGATTGCGCGCCGCGTAAAAGGCGCGCAGGTCCGAGCCGCCCAACAGATAACTTTCATAGACATTGCGGCTGCGCGCCTTGATGTTCCATGAGTCTTCCAGATCGTCCAGTGGCGCTCCGGTCACCAGAAATATCTTTGCGCCACCGTCGGTGATGCGCCAGGTGTATTCGGTGTCATCGGCGTACAGCTTGAGGGCATCCAGCGGCAGGCCGATTTTTCGGTACAGGCTGCAATGGGCCAGCAACCCGCCATAGGTTGCGAAAGGCAGCTGGACCATTTCCGGCATGGGCGGGTTGGCCTGGGGTTGTCCCCAGGGCAGGCGTCGCCAGATTTTGTAAGGCAACTGGGCGATGTGAAAGCCGAAAAAGCTCGATCGACGCTGAATCGCGTAACGCAGCGGGACACCCGCAGCGATGTCGGCTTGATGACTGGGGCGAAAACCGAGCACCGCAGTGCTGCCTTCACCGTCAATCTGCTCCCGTTTGTGCAAGGCTTGATGCAGCACCTCGATGGCATTGTGGGCCGGTGCGTTGTCATCGTCCATCAGCCAGATGTACTCGGCGCCAGCTTGCAGCGCAGCGTCTATGCCTGTCGCGTAGCCATTGGCCGAGCCGGTGTTGTCGGGCAGCCAGATTACTTGAACCTGCCCGGGCCACTCGTCGCACAGCGCCTGTAACGGCGCGACAGAAGCGTTGCTGACAATGATGACGCGGCTGATCAGCGGACTGTCGAGCGAGCGGCTGATCAATGTGTGCAGATAGTCGAAACGGTCACCATAGGTGAGCGTCACCAGGGTGGTCTGGCGGGGCATTGTGCGCTTCCGATGCGAGTGAAACGGGCCGCCGGTGCAGGATGTCGGTCATGCGTCGGCGGGCAGGTTGCTGCTGATGCTGCAAGCCTTACGCAGTGGCCTCGATGCGCGACAGGCTGCTGATGGGCAGCACCACTTTCTGCTGGCGTTGCAACATGTTGAGCAGAATCACGGCGCGCTCGGTGCCGTCAGTGGTCAGGAAAATGGCCTCCACGTCACACCAACTGCCGGTGGTAATCATGACCTGATCTCCCTGAGTGAAACGCAGGGCGGGCGCGGGCGTGCAGAGGCGTTGGCGAATCTGCTCGATCAGGTGGTCGCGAACCGGCACCGGATGACCGCCAAAGGTCACGATGCGTGAAACGCCACGGGTGGAGCGGATCGGATACCAGTTGTCGTGCACCTGATCCATGTGAATGAACAGATAGCCGGGGAACAGCGCCTCTTCGACCTGGGCCTTGGCAGCGATTTTTTTTGCCGCGGCCCGCAGGGGGCGGAAACATTCGAAGTCCTGGCGTCGCAAATGCTCTTCGGCACGGGCTTCCTGGCGCGGTTTGGTCTGGATCAGATACCAGCGAGCATCCTGGTCGGAGAGGTACATGGTTAATTCCTTTTAAATGAAACAGCTCAAGGGGTAGCGGGTGCTGGCGTACTACCGGGGCGCAGGGTGGTAGTTGTAGCCGTAGGCGGCGCAGTCGTAGTCGGACGTCGTGGCCTTGCGTACCACCGCGTTGAAAATGGCGCCCTTGATCAGAATGCCGTTCTGGCCCAGGCGGCGCTTGCAGGCTTCGATTTCCTTGACGGTGGTCATGCCGAAACGCGCGACCAGCAGGCAAGTGCCTGCCTGACGTCCCACCAGCGTGGCGTCGGTCACGGCAAGGATGGGTGGCGTGTCGACCAGAATCAGGTCATAGAGCGGCGACAGTTCGGCCAGCATCTTGTGGAAGTTGTCATGCATCAGCAGCTCCGAGGGGTTGGGTGCCGCGAAACCGCAGGAGATGAAGTCCAGGTGGCGAATCCGTGTCGGATTGATGACCTCGGTACAGCGCAAGCGCGCGGCCAGCGTGTCGGACAGACCGTGCTTGGGTTGCAGGCCGAAAAGGCGATGCAGGTAGCCCTTGCGCATGTCAGCATCGATGAGCAACACACGCTTGCCGGTCTGCGCAATGATCGCGGCCAGATTGCTCGACACGAACGATTTGCCGGCGCCTGGCGTGGGGCTCGAGATCATCAGCACATTGTTACGCGCCTCAAGCATGGCGAAATGCAGGCTGGTGCGCAGGCTGCGCAACGATTCGATAGCCAGCTCGCTGGGGGCGGCAATGCTCAGCAGTCTCGACACTTGCACGCTCTGGCTGTCTTTGCCATGGCGCTCCTCGCCGGGCATGTTCTTGCCCCGCGTGTTTTTGCCGCGCTTCTCCAGACGTTCCTGCTGACGCGAGTAGGGCAGCGATGCGTAGACCGGCATGCCGAGATTTTCGATGACCTCGGCGCTTTCAACCCCGCGATAGAACGCCTGGCGCACGAAAATGATGACCGTCGCGGCCAGTGCACCCAGCAACGTGGCAATCAGCACAATCAGGGTCTTCATCGGTTTTACGGGCTTTTCGATGTTGCTGTCGGCGTTGTCGATGACCCGCACGTTACCGATGTTGCCCGCCCGCAGAATGTCCTGCTCCTGGCTCTTGTTGAGCATCAGCGTGTAAGTCTGGCTGGTGACCTGCATGTCGCGGGTCAGGCGCAGCAGTTCCTGCTGGGTCATGGGCAGTGTTTCGATCTTTTTCAGCAGGCCCTGTTTCTGTTGTTCCAGCTGGTTTATCTGGCTCATCAGGCTGCGATAGGTCGGGTGCTCGCGGGTATACAACCGCTCAAGCTCGACGCGCTTGAGTTTCAGCTCGGACAGCATCGAGTCCAGATGCACCACCTGGTCCAGCAAACCTTTGGTTTCGATGCTCAGGTCCACCGATCGGGCGCTGGTCTGGAAGGCGTTCAGCGCCGCTTCCGATTCTTCCAGTTGCTTGCGCACCGCCGGTAACTGCGAGCGCAGAAATTGCAGGCGCTGGGCGGCTTCCGCAGAGCTGCGCTCGACATTCTGACGGACGTACAGACGGCTGATCTGATCCAGAATCCGGTTGGCCCGTTGCGCATCCTGGTCTTCGATGGACAGGTAGATGATGCCGGAGTCTCTGCCTGCTTCAGCAATCTTCAGGCGATTCTGATAGATCAGCGCGGTGCCGAGCGTGCGTTGTCTGGACACCGTGAAATCCGTGCCGGGGCGTGCCAGCAGTGCAGCTATCTGAATCTTTACCCCGTTGCCCTCGATAACGCGATTGACGGCGCCGCCCAGCAATCGATTGTGGTCGCTGTCGTAAAGCGCGAACTGGCCTGGCTTGCCGGCAGTCAGGGTGAGCTTCTCACCCAGCAGGTGCTCTGGCACTTCCAGTTGAAAGACCTCGATCTTTTCGCCGCCCCACGCGTAGTGCGACAGGCCCCACAACGGCTCGGCCAGTGCACCGTCCTGCGGCGGTGCAAACGTGCGATACAGATAAGGGCCGATCACCGGGAACAGATCGGGCTTTTGCAGCACATTGAGCTGCAGGTCGTCGACCACTTTGCCCAGCAGCGCGCGTGACTTGATCAGCTCGATTTCGGTGGTTGCCTGGGACACTGACAACGGTTTGCCGCTGACCTCCGGGGTGCCTTCGATGCCGATTTTTCTCGGCTCTATCTGGATCATGGCGTTGGCCTGATACACCGGCGTACTGAGAACGGCGTAGGCCAGGCCAATCAGAAAAAACAGGCCGACGGTCCACAGGACCAAGGCTTTTTGATCGAACAGGATCCGCAGTACAGTGGCCAGGTCGATTCGTGCGTCCTGGTAGTAATCCAGGGTAGGACGGCTCATGACGGTCATTTATCGTGTTGCTCCTGCCTGGAAATGAGGAAGCCAGTCGTCGATACAGCGCGAAAGCTGCGCGTAGGTCTGTTCAAAGGCTGATGTGGGTAGCCGATAGGGGTCGGCTATGTCGAGCCGGTGTTGCCATTGACCCATCAGGAAGGTCCTGCCGCGTACTTCCGGCGCACGTTTGAGAACGTCATGAACATGCGCCTGCTCCATCAGCAGGATCAGGTCTGCCTGATGCAGCAGTTCGCGGGTCATCTGCTGCGCTGTATGGTCTTGCGGGTGCACCTGATGGGATTGCAGAACGGCCTGTGCTGTGGGGTCGATGGGCGAGCCCGACAACGCTGCAATACCCGCCGACTGAATATGCATCTGTGTTGCCCCAAGGTTTGTCGCCGCCAGGCGCTGACAGATCATCGCGACGGCCATCGGGCTGCGGCAGATGTTGCCGACGCAGAGCACCAACACATTACTGAACATGAGCTTTGCCGGTTGTCGGCAACAAACGCCTGCTGAGGTTGACAACCACGTTGCTCGCCACTTGCCACAGCGTCTGCAGTTTGTGCGACGGGGTGAGCGCCGCCAGCGAAAGGCACACGGTCTGCATCAGGAAATACTCGTACAGCGCGTGATTGCCTTGCAGGTTGTAGTAGTTGGCCAGGCTTGAGCAGGTTTGCAGGTTCATGTGCAACTTGCGCTTGTCGCTGCGCATGGAGAACACCCCGCCCGCGTGCAGCCGATAGGCGGCCGGCTTGATGTCGGCCATGAACTTGCCCTTGCCGTGCGCGCCCAGCAACGACCACCAGCACATGTCGTTCAACGGCGCGACGCGGATGTTCAGCTCCGGCGGCATCGTGCTGAACACATTGCGAAAACAGGTCGTCAGGGTCGACAGGCGACGTGCCTGCTGCAACTCCAGCGCCGTGGCGTCGGCGCGCAGGTGGCCTTGCAACTGCACGCCATACTCACCGTTTTCGTCGAAGGCGACGGCGTCGTGGTAGGTAATGACGTAATCGGGATGGCTCTCGAGAAAGTCCACTTGCAGCTGCAGCTTGCGCGGGTCGGTCCAGTAATCGTCGGCTTCGCAGTAGGCGATGTAACGACCGCGCGCTTCGGCAAACAGGTCGGGAACGCAGGGCAAGCCCTGGCTGTACTGATTGACCTGTTGGTAGAAGGCCCGAATGATGGTCGGATGCCGCTCGGCGTACTGCGCGATGATGCGCGCGGTGCCGTCTGTGGAGGCGTCGTCGTTGATCAGGATTTCGTAGTTGAAGCGGGTTTGCTGTGACAGAAAACCGTCCAGCGCCTGGGCAACGAAAGCTTCCTGGTTATAGGCCGGGCAGATGATGCTCAGCAACGGCGGCGTCTGACAGGTCGTGTCGGTGTTTTTTGTGATGATGGGCATGGCTCAGGTACTCGTTTTGCTGAACAAAACATAGATTTTCGATGCCAGCGGTTTGTGGCTTGCCGCTACCAGCGTCAGGGTGATCAGCCCGCTGGCGGCCAGCGCCATAAACAGGCTGCTGCGGCTCTGACCGGCAATCAGGTCAAAGACCGGTGTGCTGATCGCCAGCCCCAGTGCGGTCATTGCGCTGATGCGCAGCATGTCGCTCAGCCATGCCCGATGGATGCCGGGTGCCAGGCGCTGATGCACGATGGCCGGCCAGATGGCGAACGATGTTGCACGCAGGAAAAACCACGCCAGCGCCGCGCCGTGCACGCCCTGCCAATGAATCGCCAGGCACATCACGGGCACGCTGATCAGCGTCGAGATCACGCTGTACCAGAGGTGCAGGTGCATGCGGCCGTAGGTGTATTGCAGGTAGAACTGAAAGGCGCTGGCCGCCATGATCGCGCTGCCCAGTGCATACCAGCCCATCACCGGGCCGCTCCAGCTCGCGGCGGCCTGGTCCCCTGTCCAGGCGAAGATCAGCGGTTCGGCTTGCAGGGCAATAAGCGCTGCCAGAGGAAACAGGCAGGTACAAACAAGCCGGTTGGCGGCCAGAAACAACGCGTGCATCTCATCGCGACGCCCCTCGGCCATCAGCACCGTCAGGCGTGGCAGCAGCGTCTGAACCAGCGGGTTGGTCAGCATCATGATGCCGGCGGCAATCAACGCCACCAGTGAAAAGTAACCGTACTGGTCCAGCGGCAAGAGACGGGACAGCAGCACTTTGTCCAGTTGGGTCAGCACGATCCACAGCACAGCGCTCAGCGACAGGCTGGCGGCAAAGGGCAGGATCGGTTTGAGCAAGGGCCAGTCCAGCCCGCTCATCCAGTGCGGGGCGGGCATCTGCCGGTGGGCTTTGCCGGCGAACAGCAGGGTTTCGATCAGCCCGACCGCCACCTGAAATTCAAAGAAGTCCCGCGGGTCCCGGGAAAACTGACTGACCAGCACTAAACCGCCGAAATAGCGCAACGTGGCGATCGATACATTGGCAGCGTTGAGCCAGGCATGCTGTTCAAGGCCTTGAATGCCACTTTTGTACAGCGTCGAATACAGACGCAGGGCAATGATGACGCCCATCAGCGCGATGCAATGGGTCAGTGTTTCAGGTTGCAGGGTATTGGCATTGAGCCAGTGGGTCGCAATCCAGGCGCTGGCAGCGACAATGAGCACGCCACTGAGCACTGCCAACGGCAGAAATATCAGTTCGAACGAGCGCAACAGCCGCCCCAGGCTCTGTTCACCTGCCGGCAGGCTCTGTTGCTGGGCCACTGCGCGAACCAGACTGGGAGACAGCCCTGCATCCAGCAGTTGCAGCCAGGCTTGCAGCAGGGTGAAGAAGCCGATCAGCCCGTAGGCCTCGGCACCCAGATGGCCCAGATAAAACGGCATGATCAGAATCCCGATCAGCAGCACGTAGGCCTGCCCGCTGTAGTTCAGAACGGTATTGCGAATCACCGAGTGTCTGTTTTGCATGACCATCAGCCGACCCATGCAATGGCATCGGCCTGCTGGCTTGCGTCGCTCAGGCTGCAGGTTTCGATCAGCGTACGGATGACCAGGGCCTGGTCGGCTTTCTGCAGGCCGGGGTAAATCGGCAGGCACAGCACTCGCTCGCTCAGCGCGCGTGACACCGGTTGGACGGGCTGCGGTTGCAGATACTCCAGCGTGTCCAGCGACGGGTAAAAGTACCGGCGCGGGTTGATATTGCGCAGATTCAGTGCCGTGCGCACCTGCAGCAATTGCTGCTCATCGCGCAGCGCCACCGGGTAATAGCTGTTATTGAGCTGGCTGTCGGTCTCGGGTTGTTGCAGGTCCAGGTAGTCTTTGAGCGACGACGTGTAACGGTGCGCAATCTCTGCGCGCTCTTCAAGAATGTTGCCGATGTTGTCCAGAATGCACAGCCCCATGGCTGCGGAGAATTCGTTGAGCTTGGCGTTGATGCCGATACCGTCGATGCGGTCGACCCCGGAAATACCGAAGTTGCACAGCAGATGAGCGCGTCTGGCCAGTTCGTCATCGTGGGTGATGATCGCACCGCCTTCAATGGTGTGAAACAGCTTGGTCGCGTGAAAGCTCAGGGTGCTGATATCGCCATGATTGAGCACCGACTGGCCCGCGTGGCGCACGCCGAATGCGTGTGCGCCGTCATAGACGACCTTGAGTGTGTGTTCACGGGCGATCTGTTCGATGGCTTCCACGGCGCAAGGGTTGCCAAACACATGGGTCGCCACGATTGCACTCGTGTCCTCGGCGATGCTGTTTTTGATGTGCTGCGGCGAGATGTTCCATGTGGCCGGGTCTATGTCGGCAAAGATCGGCCGAATACCTTCCCATTTCAGCGAGCTGCTGGTCGCGACAAAGCTGAACGGTGTTGTCACGGCGCTGCCACTCAGGCCCAGTGCGCGGTAGGCCACTTGCAGGGCCAGCGTGCCGTTGTTGGTCAGAATGATATGCCTGACCCCCAGGTAGTCCTTGAGCCGCTCCGTCAGTTCCTTGGCCAGCGGGCCGTGATTGGTCAGCCAGCCGCGCGCATAAATGCCTTCGACATAGCGCTTGAACTGTTCGATATCACCCAGATAAGTCTTGGTCACGTTAATCATCGAAGCCTCCCTGTTTCTCTGAGTCTGTTTCTCTGAGCCAAGCTGTGGCTGACGGCCGGGCACGCTACCGCCACACCGAATGCATTCAGTACTTTCAAGGGTTTTAAGGAGTCAACAGACATCCGCCAGCACTCGATGAGCACCGTGGAAATAACTGATATTGCGGGACAGAACTGCAGCCAACTTCGACTTGATTACCCGACGCCTTGCTCTGTGGCATTGACGTGAAACCGGGATGCGTCTGGCAGTCCTATATATCGTTGGCGGCAGTGAATCTGTCAAATTATTTCGTCAGCTTTCTGTTAATTTTTTGATAACCGGTATTCGTTGTGAGTTAACTGATTGATTCACAAGAGTGTCAAAAAAATATCACCCACGGGCTGTATTTAAATGGCGCTTCGCCAGCGGGCAGGCAGAACGCTGGACGTCAACGCATCGACCGGGTCAGGTGGGTAGAAGGCAACAACGTACGTGGCCCTGTATATATCTTTAAGATATATATAAATTCTAATTGATAATTTTTAGTTCTATCAGATTTCGTGCATGATCTCGCTCATGGTCTGCAAGCGGAGGAACGCGCATGAATGAGCCAGTGCTGTATTTTGATTACGCGGCTACCACGCCCGTGGACGAGCGAGTCATCAAGGTGATGGTCGAGTGCCTGGGTGCATCGGGTAATTTCGGCAACCCTGCGTCCAGCTCCCATTCATTTGGGCAAAACGCTCGCCGCGCGGTCGAGCATGCTCGTGAGCAGGTTGCAGGTCTGGTAGGCGCTCAGGCTTCGCAGATCATCTGGACGTCCGGCGCGACCGAATCCAGCAACCTGGCGCTCAAGGGTGTGGCTCAGGAACGCGCAAAAAGACTCGCAAGCCTGACCGGTCATATCATTACCAGCCAGATCGAACACAAGGCTACCCTCGATACTGCCCGGCAGCTCGAGGAGCAAGGCGTCGAGGTCACCTGGCTGGCGCCGGACAGCGATGGCCTGATCACTGCCGATGCGGTCAGCGCCGCGTTGCGCGATGACACGTTTCTGGTCTCGCTGATGCTGGTCAACAACGAGTTGGGCACGGTCAACGATATTGCTGAAATCGGCAGGCGCGTGCGCGGTCATGGCGCGCTGTTGCACGTTGATGCGGCGCAGGGTGCTGGCAAGTTGCCGATTGATCTGAGTCGGCTGGCGGTAGACCTGATGTCGTTCTCGGCACACAAGATCTACGGCCCCAAGGGCATTGGTGCTTTGTACGTTGGCCCGCGTGCACAACAGCGGGTTCTGGCCCAGATTCACGGGGGCGGCCACGAATGCGGCTTGCGTTCAGGCACGTTGGCGACGCATCAGATCGCTGGAATGGGCGCGGCCTTCGCCCTTGCGGCCGACGTGCTCGACGCTGAAGTTCTTGAAACAGAACGGCTGAATCGTCTTCTGCGCGAACGGTTGGCAGGGATTGCGGGGTTGTGTATCAACGGCAGTCCGACGCAGCGGATTGCCCACACGCTCAGCTTTACGTTCGGCAACAATGATCTGGACCTCCCCGCGCTAGGCAAAACACTCGCATTTTCTTCCACTTCCGCCTGCAACTCGGCGAAGAATGTGCCTTCACATGTCCTGCTGGCGTTGGGCCTGAGCCCGCAGGCTGCCAGCCAGACCATCCGCTTGAGCCTGGGGCGCTTCACTCGCGAACAGGATATCGAGCGTGCCGCCGAGTCTATCCGCGCCTGCCTGATTCAGCCGGCATTCTGGGCGGTTGCTCAGTCTCGATGAGTGCTCCATTATCTGAACCGGTAAAAGCAGTCAATTCCCGGGTCAGCAGGAGAGTCAATGAGCACGCAATCCAACGCCAGTTCAGAAGTGGCCGTACGCTTGGCGCGCACACGCGCCTTGATGAGCAGGGAGCGCATCGATGCCTATCTGGTGCCGTCGGCGGATCCGCATCTCTCCGAGTATCTGCCCGGCTATTGGCAGGGTCGTCAATGGCTGTCAGGTTTTCACGGGTCGGTCGGTACACTGATCATCACCCAGAAGTTTGCAGGCGTATGGGCGGACAGCCGCTATTGGGAGCAGGCAACCAAGGAGCTTGCCGGCAGCGGTATCGAACTGGTCAAGCTGATGCCTGGCCAGCGAGGCCCGCTGGAGTGGCTGGCTGATCAGGCCACCGCTGAAACGGTGGTGGCGGTCGATGGCGCGGTTCTGGCGGTTGCTTCTTCACGCACGCTGGCCAGCAAGCTCTATGAGCGGGGCGCGCGTTTGCGCACTGACATCGACCTGCTTATCGAACTGTGGCCGGACCGTCCTGCCTTGCCGACTCAACCGATCTACGAACATCTGCCTCCGCAGGCTTCGCTTGATCGTGGCGAAAAACTCACTCGCGTTCGTCACTCCATGGGCGAGCGCAACGCGGACTGGCATTTTATCGCGACGCTGGATGATATTGCCTGGCTGTTCAATCTGCGCGGCGCGGACGTTTCCTACAATCCGGTGTTCATATCGTTTGCCCTGATCGGCCCGCACAGCGTCACGTTGTTTGTGGACGCGAAGAAAGTCCCGGGTGATGTAAGGGCCAGCCTTGAGCGCGACGGTATCAATCTCATGGAGTACACCCAGATCGGCGCGGCGCTGCGTGAGTTGCCGAAAGACGCGCGGCTGCTGGTCGATCCGGCTCGTGTGACCTGTGGGCTGCTCGATTATCTGGACAGTGAAGTCACCCTGGTCGAGGGATTGAACCCGAGCACATTGCTGAAATCGCAAAAGACCGAGATTGATGCCGGTCATATCCGTCAGGCTATGGAGCAGGATGGCGCAGCGTTGTGCGAATTCTTTGCCTGGCTGGACAGCGCGCTGGGGCAAGAGCCTGTCAGCGAAGTAACGGTTGACGAAAAACTCACCCAGGCACGGGAACGTCGCCCCGGCTACATGTCGCCCAGCTTCGCCACTATCGCCGGCTTCAATGCCAACGGGGCCATGCCGCACTACCGCGCGACCGAAGCAGAACATGCGCAGATCGAGGGTGACGGGTTATTGCTGATCGACTCGGGTGGGCAGTACCTGGGCGGCACCACCGATATCACCCGCATGGTGGCGATAGGCACGCCAAGCACCGAGCAGAAGCAGGACTGCGCCAGGGTTCTCAAGGGTGTGATCGCGCTGTCGCGTACTCATTTTCCAAAGGGGATCTTGTCGCCGCTGCTGGATGCCATTGCCCGCGCGCCGATCTGGAGCGACGGCGTCAACTATGGACATGGCACCGGGCATGGTGTGGGGTATTTCCTGAATGTGCATGAAGGGCCGCAGGTCATCGCCTATCAGGCACCGGCGACGCCACAGACGGCGATGCTGCCTGGCATGATCACGTCCATAGAACCAGGTACCTACCGGCCCGGGCGCTGGGGCGTGCGTATCGAAAACCTGGTGATCAACCAGCCAGCCGGTGCAACCGAGTTCGGCGAGTTTCTGCGCTTTGAAACCCTGACCCTGTGCCCGATCGATACCCGCTGCATTGAGGTCTCGATGCTCAACGAAGAAGAGCGCAACTGGCTGAATGACTACCACGCAAATGTGCTGGCACGGCTGAGCCCGCTGTTGCAGGGGGCTGCACTGCAATGGTTGCAGGCCCGGACAACGGCCATCTGATAAAGACCCTTCGGTTGCTGCGGGATCAGTCCTGCGGCAATGGATCGGCCAGCGGTGTGCCTTTCTTGCAGACAATGATCATGCTGCGGCTGGTGTAGCCGGCAGGGTTAAGGCCGAACGGATAGTCTTCCGGCTCTTCGGTGGCATCACCGGACTTGGCAATGATCTTGAAGGTCTTTGAAGTACAGGCATTGGTCGCCAGCTCATAACATTTGGCCCAGGAGGATGAGAGCCCCGAGCAATTGATGTGAATGCCGCGCTTGCCTTGCTTGACCGGTTTGGAGGTGGCTGCACAACCTGCCACAGCGAAAATGGCCAATGCGATAAAAATGTATTTCATTCCTTTCCTTAGCGGGCCATTACTGATCGCGGTCCATCTGACTGGCTGGAGTGTCGATCGGTAAAGCGGTAACGCAAAATCTCTAAAATGGATCAGTCAGGTGTAAACATGGCGCATGCGTGAGACAAATACTAGTGCCATATCGTTTCCTGACATCCGCTGCATTCAGTCGGCGGGCACCAATTGTGGTTTGGCGTTGGCAGAGCTGAGGGTTGCGCCAATCGAGGCGAAGATGATTGCGCCGATGGCCAGCCACTGGGTCAGTGATAGGTTTTCGTGAAGAAACACCAGTCCTGAGAGTGCGGCGAAGACCGGTTCCAGGCTTGCCAGTGTGCCGAACGTGCGCGCTGACATGCGGGTCAGGGCGACCATTTCCAGGCTGTAGGGCAGGGCGGTAGACAGGATGGCCACGCCGATTGCTGCCGGTATCAATGAAATGTCCAGCAGCGCAGCGCCGGCGTGCACGACCCCGATGGGGGCGATGAAGATTGCGGCAATCATCACGCCCAGTGCGGCGGTTTGCACGCCGTTGTCGGCACCTGCCTTTTGCCCGAACACTATGTAAGCAGCCCAGCACACACCTGCGCCCAGGGCGTAGCCCGCACCGGCCAGGTCAATGGCGGCATCCGAGTGCCTCAGGGGTATCAACAGCAACAGGCCGATGACCGCCATCGTGACCCAGAGAAAATCGATCGGCTTGCGTGAAGAGAGCAGGGCGACAGCCAATGGGCCGGTGAACTCCAGTGCCACGGCAATTCCCAGCGGTACAGTCTGCAGGGACATATAAAAGAGGAAGTTCATACTGCCCAGCGCAATGCCGTAGATCACCACCGTGCGCAGCGACCTGGCAGTCAGCCTCGCGCGCCACGGGCGGAGTATGACCAGCAGAATGAGACTTGCGAACACCAGCCTTAGAGTGGTGGTGCCTTGCGCGCCTACGACAGGGAACAGGCTCTTCGCCAATGATGCACCGCTCTGGATGCTGATCATGGCGATGATCAGCAGGCCCAGCGGGAACAGGGCAGACGCAAGCGTGTGGGGTTTATCAGACATTTCGGTGGTGCGTCCTGACGTAAGCGGGGATATGGGTATCCAGTACATGATGGAGAATAATCGAGTTATGGGCAATATATTGCGCAATCCAGGAGTGTTCTTCTATATAGGTAATCGCGAAACGTGGAATAACAAGGTTTTGGAAAATAACGGTTGACGCGCTCTGTGATGTATCTATAATTCGCCCCACTTCCGGCGCAGACGGAAACGAAAAATCCTTGTAGATCAACAGTTTACAAGGGTTTGACGAAGAGAGTCGGCGAGGAAGGAGGTCGGGTCTGGATTGATCGGCAGCGGTGAGAAAAAAGAGTTTGACACGCGGTTGTAACGCTGTAGAATTCGCCTCCCGCTGATGAGCAACCCAGCGTTGATCGAAGCGCAAGTGGTTGAAGTTGCAAGGGAAACTTTGAAAGCTTCTGAAAATAACCGCTTGACAGATACAAGAGACGCTGTAGAATGCGCGCCTCGGTTGAGACGAAAGATCTTAACCACCCGCTCTTTAACAACTGAATCAAGCAATTCGTGTGGGTGCTTGTG